>JBEKZX010000011.1:0-45767 GCA_049509455.1 Conexivisphaerales archaeon | reverse complement strand
AGCGGCACGGCCGACAGGCTGTGGGCGGGGATGTCGAAGAATCCCAACCCTTCCACGTTGTGTATGTCGATGGTGATCATACGCTTGATTCCGGCTGAAACCATCAGCCGCGCCATCGCCTCGAGAGACACGACCTCTCCCAGTAGGAAGGTCCGGTGCTGCCTGGCATAGGCCAGGTACGGTACCACCGCTACAACCTTGACTCCGTCTTCGAGGAGCTTGTTGGACATCAGCAAAAGCTGCACGATATGCTGATCCTGAGGCGGGTAGGTCGACTGGAAGACGAAGACGTCGTGGGCCACTTCGTCGCCCGTCAGCTTGAAGTAGTTCTCGCCGTCGGGGAAGAGCTTGTGCTCGACATTGATTTGTTTCGCTCTGAGGAGCTTCGCCGTCTCTTCGGCGAGCTGAACGGACGCCGGGCCGCCGGCGATGTATATCTCATCCAAGTAGCAGTCTGCTCGCCTTATCTCCTCCAGCCGTGTTTTAAAGCTATCCCGCCGAAGGTGGAGGGCATACATCTGTTTGCTCTAGAGGGCAAGCAAGCCAGAATCCGCTCGCGGAAAGGTTTAAGGAGAGGACTTCTGGTGAGCCTTCTCAGAAACCGGGGCGTTTGAATGTCCCAAACGGCGTGTCCCGAATGCGGTGGAAACATGGTCTACGAACTGTCGACCAAGCATTTTCAGTGCAAGGGCTGCGGTCTCTTCGTCACCAGGGAGCAGCTCGATGACATAAAAGCGAGAATCAGAGAAGGAAGCGAGGACGACAGGAAGAAGCGCCGAAGGATGGAGGACGACTACCTCGCCTGGTGGCTCAGCGACAAGAAGAAGTAGTAGAGTCGACAACCCCGTACTACTGGCTATTGATTATCCTGTCTTGTTGTCATTTCATATTCGGCCTTGAGCCCGCCCAGGACGGAGGCCAGCTTCCTTCTCGCCGATTCCACGTCACGCAGGCCTGATTCGCCCCGTCCTGTCAACTGCACTAACACCCTGCTGACCTTCTCGAAACCCTGCGGATGGGACTTGACGTAGACGAGGGGATAATCTTCAGCTAACGAGGCCAGGGTGGGCGCTAGGGAGGCCTCCGGGAGGCCCCGGATATCGGTGTCCACGGTGACGGTCTTCAGGCGACCCTTTGCCATCAAGGGGGCGAGATGCTCCCGGAAGATGGCCTTCATCTCAGACGGAACGCCGGGCAGGCAGGCCACGAACTTCCCATTGACCTCCACCAGGACTCCAGGGGCAGTCCCCGCCGAATTGGCAAGGGGCTTTGATCCAACGGGGATAATCGCCATCTTCGCCCTTTCCGGCGTGTAATCCAGAGAAACCACGCGGCCGCTCTTCTGGTACTCTTTCAGCCTGTCCATTATCATCTCCTTCGCCTTCTGGTCCTCGACGAGCTCCCGACCGAGGGCCGCAGCGACGCCTTGGAGGGTAATGTCGTCATAGGTGGGACCGAGGCCTCCCGTGGTGACTATCCATCGTGCGTCTCCGAGGATGGTTTCATGTAGGGCTCCCTTGATCTCCTTGAGGTCATCGGGGACGGTCAGGACCCTCTTGACGGAGCCTCCTAGGGAGTAAATCTCGCCGCACAGCCACTGGGCGTTCGTGTTGGCTGTCCTTCCGTTCAAGAGCTCGTTGCCGATGCCGATGACGACGGCGGTGAAGGCGGCGCTCACGATTCGGCGAAGCACCTCTCTCCTCTATAAACCCCTAGAAGGAGGCGCGGTGGCCCAGCTAGCTTAATATCCGGCAGAAGGCGAACAAAGCAAGGAATTCGGTGTCTTTCGCTTGGGCAATCTCTTCGTCGTTGGCACAGCGGGGGCAGGGAAAAGCCTCCTGACGCACTCCCTGAAGGACCTCCTCGTTGGGAAGGAGTGGGACGTGGTGACGGTGAACCTGGACCCCGGGGCTGAGGGACTCCCTTATGATCCAGACGTTGACGTCAGAAATTCAGTCAATCTTCATGAGCTGATGGAGAAGTACGGCCTTGGTCCCAACGGCGGCCTCGTCTTGGCTGCCGACATGATAGCGTCGAAGGCGTCCGAGCTTCAGGAGGAGATAGATGACTACAATGCCGACTATGTCATCTTTGACACCCCCGGCCAGATGGAGCTCTTCGCCTACAGGCCCAGCGGTCCCTTTCTGGTCAAGCAGATGGGGCAGGATAGAAGCGCCCTCCTCTTCCTATTCGATTCCTGGCTCATGACGGACGCGACGAACTTCCTTTCACTGATGCTTCTGGCATCGTCGGTGAAGCTCAGGTTCAACGTCCCATTCCTTCCTATCCTGTCGAAGGCTGACTTGGTTCCCGACTCCGTCGATAGAATCGGTGGCTGGGCCCGCCAGCCCGACACGATACTCGACGAGGTATCCTCCAAGCTGAAGGGCGACGACTACCTCCTCTATTCGGGGCTTCTTAGGACCTTGAGCTCGAAAGGCTTCATAAGCCGGCTGTGGCCCGTTTCGTCCTCCACAGGCTCCGGCATGCTCGACCTGTCAGGGGCTATCGCCAACATCTTCCAGGGAGGCGAGGATCAGGCCGGTTGACGCGAGTAGTCCACGAAGACTTCCGAGCAGCAGGTCATCCTCTCCTTGACCTTCCAACCGCCTTCGGCGGCAGCCGCGTAGGCGCCTGGCGTCGGGTGGGCCATCGCGTTGATCCCCGTTCTGATGGCCATGACGTCTATTTCTTCACGAAGCCGACCAACAGGTCTCATGCAGCCCAGGGCGAGCGGGACGTCTCTCAGTCGCAGCCTTGCCTTCGCCAGGGCGCAGGCTACGTCCGACGGTGTGGGGGGCGAAGCCAGCGCCATGGGCGTCGCCTCTAGGGGCCTCAGGGCGATCACTATGAAGGCATGCGGGCGGTGGTCCTCCAGCATGTCGAGCACTCTGTCCACCGCGGACGGGCTGGCGCCCAGGCCCACGATGTAGTGGGGAGTCAATGGGATCCCCGCGTTCACCAAGTCAGCCACAGCCCGCCTGTAATCCATCAGAGAGGCGTCCAAATGACAGACGTCGCGAATCGAATGCTCGTCCCCCAGCAGGTCCATGAGCGCCGAGTCCACGTTCGCCTTCGCCAGCATCGACGCCGTCCTCCTCCTTATCAGGCCCGTGTGCACGACGACTTTCATCCCCGTCTCCTTCTTCGCGGATCCTATGGCGTCGAGGAAGGGTTCGATGGGGACCGACCCGTCCGGTCGTGAACCGCCGCTCACCAGACAACCCCTCGCACCCTCGGCGTAGGCCGACAGCATGTCCGCGTAGAGCTCAGTCGGGGTGGGGGCAGGCCTCATCGAACGAAGGATCTCGGCCTTACAGTGTTCGCATTGTAGGGCGCAGGAAGTCCCGGTGACCGAAAACGTCGGGAAAGAGTCCTTCGACGAATTATGGAATCTGGGCTTGTAAAAGACCAGCTCTCGGTCGAAAAGCCTTACGGTGAGATCCCTGCTTTCGGAGAGCAGCTCCTCGATGCCCTGCTGCATGTGCCTCTTCCCTGCCTAAATCTCTGCCGTGCTTAAAGCCTTGACCTCGCCGGTTCTGGGAAGTCATCGGTTGATGTGGGTTCTTAATAGCGCGTCCACGGAGAATCTATGAAGTGCTGGCTGGAAAGGCGGTGAGGCGTCATGTTCTCCATCGGCAGAGGTCCCTAGACCTGGTGCGCTCTTTCAAGGAGATAACGAACGGGTACATTCGCATAGGTCTGGCGAGCGACGCTTCGACCCTCCGCTTCGACCCTCCGACGCCTGAGCTTTCTTCCAAGTCACAGCCTTCCGAGATTCCATGTCCGTTTGTACTATGAGCTCTGCGTCATATCGGAGGCCGCTGACATACTCGCAACAAGGAAGAGGCCCGTTTGGGGGGGAACCAGACGATGCTTCTAATCCTCAGAGTCGATGCCTCGAGGGGAAGCGTCAACTCATGACTTCCCAGGACCGCTCATTCTTATATCCACGCCCGACATAGCTTTGCGAGCAAGGGGGCCTCGTTGAGCAACTACATATCGGGAAGGAACGCCGAATATACGATCAAGAAGATGCTCGTCTCCAAAGGCTTCTCCTACGTCATCAGGAGCGCCGGATCACACACACCCGTGGACCTCATCGCCACCGACGGAAGGAGACTCCTAGCGGTTCAGGTGAAGAAGGGGTCGTACATTTCCAAGGAAGAGAAGGCGCTCTTTTATGAATGGGGGATGGCCTTCGGGGCGAAACCCGTCCTCGCCACCAAGAAGGATGGCCGCTGGAAATTGACCGAAGTCAAGCCTTCATCCTTCGCTTGAAGGGCGTTCGTAGAGAGACCAGGCCGCGCTGAGGGAACCGTAGACGACTTCGCTCACTTCGCTGCCCCAGGATACGATTATGGCGTCTCCATCGCTGGGCGACACAACATTCAGGATGCTTTCGGCCAGATCCGGGTGCTCCTCCGACACGTTGGATAGGCCCGGCATGTAGAGCTTCCCCTCGCTGTAGACTAGGGTGATGGCACCTTCGGCCCCCGCCTTCACCGCCTGATCGCGCTCCTGGACGCCCTCTGCCTTGCCTCCGCCGCCTCGCAATCCTACGCCGAAGCTGACCTTGCCGGGGAGGCTGCCGTGCTTGGGCCTAAAAAGGTAAAAGGCCCTCTTCGCCTCTCCGTATACGGAAGCCCCTCTGGGAGTCAGACGACAACCTGAGCGGTCCGCCACCACAAGGCCTCGTTTGGTGAGTTTGCGCAGCAACGTCCGGGCGGACCCTTCCCCGATGGACATAATGGAGGCGAGCTTCTGCCTGCCCACGGATGACTCAGCGATCAAGAAGAGCGCATAGAGGCCATGCCCCAGCGTGAAGGAGGGGTGCGGTCCGGGCGCTTCCTCTTCAACGAGCTTCTCCATCTCG
Source organism: Conexivisphaerales archaeon (assembly GCA_049509455.1). Taxonomy (GTDB): domain Archaea; phylum Thermoproteota; class Nitrososphaeria; order Conexivisphaerales; family DTJL01; genus DATKKG01. Next base: position 40,891 of record JBEKZX010000011.1, on the reverse strand, counting down.
CGGGCGAGCAACCCCCATGCTTTTCCTTTCGTGTTATTTAATGGTTGGTGGCGGCGCGCGGAGGATTTAGATGGTTGGATTATCCATCCAACGTCATTGAACAAGCCGGCCCTCCTTGCAGTGATGGTCGCCCTCAGCGTCAGCACCGACTATGCGCTGATAGGCGTCCTCAACGTCAAGGTCATGGACATGTTGGTGTTCCTCTCGGGCATCTGGATGGGACCGATATACGGGGCGGCTGCCGGCGCCCTCTCTTGGATGGTCTACGGGACAGTCAACCCCTTCGGGTTCAACCTGGTTATCTTTTTCACAGTGGTGCCCATGGAGATGCTCTATGGTGTGCTGGGCGGCCTGCTCCAGGACAGGGCGAGGCTCCCCGGCTTGGACAACGCTTGGTTGTTCGGCGTGGTGGGTCTGGGGGCAACCCTGTCTTATGACCTTGTGACGAACGCCGTTTACGGCGTCGTCTTCTATCAGAGCGTGCTGAATGGCATCATAATGGGCTCCCTGCTGAGCGTAGTGCACGTGGTCTCGAACTTCCTGCAGTTCATGATCGTCGCCCCCATCGTCGTTGTCGAGGCCGACAGGTCCGTGTTCAGGAGGCTGAGCAGGCTCGCCTAGGCCATACTGGAAGATCTTCTCCACCATCCTACTTCTGGGGCTGGTGGTGACATCCTACGCCGCCCTCTTCTACTCTCAAGAGGCATCGACGCTTCGATCCCAGAACGACTACCTTCGAAGCAGGCTGGGATCGGTCAGCGAAACGGTGAACGTCGGCGTGGACTTCGGGAACGGGACCCGCCTCTGGTACAATAACACGTACGTCCCCGTGGGCTCCTCCGTCTACAACGCCACATACGTCGCCACGGGAGGCCGCATGACCGCCGAGGTCTACACCTTCGGAAACGTATCGGAGGCCTTTGTCATCGGGATCCTCGGCGTGAACGGCAGCTCCACTTCGTATTGGATCTGGTACTACTTTGACAACTCTTCCCTTTCATGGTCCGAGGCCTCCGTCGGCGCCGACGTATTTCTCTCCGTTCAGGGGGGAATTTATCTCTGGAACTTCACCAGCGGCTAGCTGCTCGGGGATGACCTCTCGACCACGGACAGCCTTGCTTATATCAGACCTTCTGTAGAGGGCGGGGAGTGGGCATGGCCGAAGATAACGGGTTCGGGAAGCTCGAAGGGCTTTTCGCCCAGCACAAGGGCATCATAGAGCAGCTGAAGAAGATCCGGATTCGGCGCGCCGAGCTCAAGAACGAAATATTTTCCCTCACCCACCAGGATTTAGCGGAGAGACTACGGGACGACCGCGCCAAGCTCAAGACGGTAGACGAGCAGATGAAAGGCGTGGAGCCGAAGATGCTACGGAAGGGCGAAGGACTCGAAAACGAGCTCAAGAAGCTGGAGTGGCGCCTGCAGACACAGCCGCTTACTCGCGCCCAAGAGCAAGAGGTCCTCGTCAAGCTCAAGGAGCTGGCGAAGTCAGTGGCCGTCTGGAAGAAGGCGTTCAACCTGCGCGACGATGCCTACAAGCTCGAGTCACAGCTTGACGAGAATTCCAGCAAGATGATGGAGGTGAAGGCAAAGAGGGAAGAGGTCGTCATGGCTCTCAAAGAGAAGAGGCAGAAGATCAGGAACTTCATCGAAGCACGGAAGCAGGTCTCTGACGAGCTAAGGGCCGTCGACGTGGATATCATTGAGCTAGAGAGGACCCTTGGCGAGATAGATGCCAAGATCGCCGTTGTCAAGGAGCAGCTGGCGAAAGAGCGTTCCAGCCAGAAGGCCCTCTCCAACCGGGCCAGGGCGGACGTCGACAGAATCGTCCTAGAGAAGGCGAGGAGCGACGCCCTCGCGAAGATGAAGAGCGGCAAGAGCCTAACCTTCGACGAGCTGAGGGTGCTCTACGACGACGACCTGTCGTCGTCAAACGCTTGACATAGACACCTCGTCCAGTTAGCTTAAATCGATGCTTTTCATAACAAGGACCGCATTGGACGCGCTGCGCGGTCGCCTCCTGGTCCTCAACGTGGACAGGGACAACGACTTGGGTGACAAGACCGGCCTAGAAACGCCCATAGTGGGCCGGCAGCAGTGCCTTGAAGCTGCCACCAGGTTGTGCCTCTCCGACCCGGAGGAGGCGGACGCCAACGCCATTTTCGCCACGGTGAAGATGTACGACGAGCTCGTCACCAAGGGCTATGAGTGCAACGTCGCAGTCCTCACCGGCACGTCGGAGAGCGGGTTCGAAGCCGACCAGAAAGTGAGGAGGGAGGCCACCATAGTCATCGGCAACTCCAAACCCGAAGGGCTGGTGCTCGTCTCCGACGGCTTCGAGGATGAAAGACTCGCTCCCCTGCTCGGCTCCCTGGTCCCCATCGTCAGCATAAAGCGGATAGTGATCAAGCACAGCGCCAGCGTCGAGGAGACCTACGAAGTGTTGGGGAGGTACGCTAAAATGCTCATCTACGACCCAAGGTACTCCAAGTTCTTCCTCGGGGTTCCCGGTGCCCTCCTGCTGCTCTACATACTGGTCTCCGTCGCCGGCTTGAACCCCTCGTATTATGGGTACGCCATCGCCCTGGTCCTCGGAGTGAGTTTCCTCATCCGCGCCTTCGACATCGACAAGATGATCATAGAGACCAGGAGGCGCACCTACTTCTTCCCCAGGCTCTTCGCGTTCATCGCCTCCCTCATCATGGTTGTGGTCGGCTCTGACTTGGCGTACGTCAAAGTGACAGAGCTCTCGCAGTACGCCATTTTCCTCGCCGATCCCTCGAAGGTCTGGACCTACCTCGGCGAGTTCGCCGGCACATTCATCCTCAACGCCCAGCCCCTGGTTTGGATAGCCATCGCCACCAACTTCGTTGTGGCAGTCGTCTACGACGCTATGCGCAAGAGCACGAAGTTGGTGAGAGACGCCATCGCCCTTACCAGCCTCGTCCTCCTTTACGCCCCCGTAGCCGGGATGGCTGAGGCGTTCATCAACCCCAGCTCCGCCAATACCGTCGACTTTATTATCGTGCTTTACGCGGGGCTAGCAGCTCTTCTGGTCGTGGTCTACTTCGCCTACAACTTCTATCAGGAAAGGCGGTCGTTGAGCCGCGATGAGAGTTGATGGGCTCCTAGACGCCCTCCTCAAAGACCTCGGAGTTTATCGATTCTACACTCGCAGGCTCTCCGGTCAAGTGAAGGAGTCCCCCCGACCTCGCCACATCGGTGTCATCCTTGACGGCAACAGAAGGTGGGCCGAGGCCAACGACTATCCCAAATGGGTAGGCTACTCCTTCGGCGCCGACAAGGTCGAGAACCTAATGACCTGGTGCCTGGAATATGGCGTAAAGGCGCTCACCATATACGCCCTCTCCACAGAGAACCTCGCCCGCCCCAGGGAAGAGCTCGAAATCATATTTAGCGTCATAGGCGAGCGGCTGGACAAGCTACTTACAGACGGCTCCATCCAGAAGCACCGCGTCAAGGTGAATGGGCTCGGCGACCTCTCTCTGGTCCCCCAGGGCATCGGGGAGAAGGTCCTCCGCCTGGAGGAGATGTCGGCGGCGTACGATTCGCTTTACCTCAACATCGCCATCGCCTACGGAGGGAGGATGGAGATCGTCGACGCCGTGAAGAGGCTCGCTAGGGACGTCGAGAGGGGCGTCATCTCTCCCTCTAAGATCGACGAGAAGGCCTTCTCCGGCTACCTCTTCACATCCGACCTCCCCGACCCGGACCCCGACCTGATAATCCGAACGTCGGGTGAGCTCAGGCTAAGCGGCTTCCTCCTCTGGCAGTCGGCCTACAGCGAGCTGGTCTTCATGGACGTCTACTGGCCTGGCTTCAGAAAGCTGGATTTCCTCCGCGCCATACGGACGTACCAACTACGTCAGCGGCGCTTTGGGCGCTGATCATTCCCCTGCCATGCGCCAGAGCTCGTCCTGGATGGTTTCGTCGACCTTCTCCCGAGACCCGTCCTTCCGCAGAAGCGTCCCTTCCGATCCGCCGAACGCCCCGACCACCGATGCTTCGACGCCAGCTTCCCTCACCGCGCGAAGAACGTCCGGCACCTTCCGCTCCGCTACGGCCATAAGCATCGAGCCAGAAGCTATGAGCCGCAGCGGGTCGACGCCCAGCCTGGCCGTTATCTCCTTCGTGCTCTTGGCGATGGGTATGCTTCCCTCGTCGAGCTGGAAGCCTAAGCCGGAGCCGACACCCATCTCGTAAAGCCCTCCCAGCACGCCTCCCTCCGTAGGGTCATGCATCGCATGGACCCCCCCTGTTGCGAAGGCTGCCTCCGCTTCGTCTACCACGCTCATCCTCTCGCTGAGGCATCTCGCCTCATTCAGGGTCCTCCTCCCGAGAGTTGAGAGCCTCTCCTTAAACATCGCGGCCAGGATGGAGGTGCCCTCCATGCCCGCCATCTTCGTAAGCACTATCGCGTCTCCCTCCTTGGCTCCAGCTGCGGTCACGTACTCATCGACGAAGGCGAAAGCCGTGGTGGCGACTATGCTGTGGCTCAGGCCCGGTGTCCTTTCAGTATGGCCTCCTACTATATCGGCGCGTACCTGACGCGCGGCCCTGGCCATGCCCTTCGCGATGACCTCCGCCCTTTCGTCCCCCTCGCCTTCGCCCATCATGATCACGCTCTCCACGAACTGCGGTCTGTTCCCGCTAGTGGCCACGTCGTTGCAGGAGACGTGGACAGAATACCATCCTATGTCGTCCACCAAACCGGTGATTGGGTCCGTCGACGTGATTAGATATCCTTTCGGGCACCGGATGACTGCCACGTCCACGCCGAAGACGGGCCCCAAGACGAGCTCCTTCCGGCTGGTGATGAAATGCCGCAAGACGTTCCTCTCTAAGGTAGCCCTGTCCAGCTTCCCCACGCGCATCATCTCTTCGTCACCCTCCTGGACTCGAGGTTGACGGAATGCAGGATGGCGGCGGCGCAGTCCCGGGCCACCCTCGCGTCTATAAGGGCGGAGGCGGGATCGCCCTTAGCGAAGCCGTTGGCCGCCTCCAGGCTCGCCTCCATCTTAGTGGCCAGTACGCTCCTCTCCAGCTTCTCTAGGGCCATATTGTAAGGAGGGGCTTCATCGTCCTCGGACACCATCCTGAGGAGAAAGACGGCCACTTCCGCCTCTGTGTACGCACGCCTGATCAGGGGCTTGTCGGCCATGCCTAGCGGGGTCTTCTTCATTTCGGCAGCTAGCAACGCCGCCCCGCGGAGGGTCGTCAGGATGCGACCGGTGTTTGGACCCTCACCGGCCGTCCCGTCAGATGACACGGCCTTTAGATTGCCGGAACCCCGACATTAATCTTGCTGAGACGGTCCCATTCGACACTTTAAGGATACTTTAAATAGCCACCGGCATGCGAAAGGCGATGTTCCAGCTATGAAAGAAGCACCGATCTTCAGGGAGATCGAGTCTCTCAAGGATCTTGCAAGGCTATCTTGTGCCTTCGAACGCATCCCCCGTCCTCTGTTCGCCATGCCGCTCAAGTCCGGCGACTTCGCACTGGCTTGCCATGCGGAGCAGCTGGGGGAGGCACCCGTCTTCTTCTTCACCGTAGTGAAGTCTTTCAGGCCATACGTCCGCTACCGCCTCGACGGGGACCTGGAGGAGGCATCTTTCGTGGACGACGCCAGCTACACCCAGTACCTTCACACCCCCGTCATAAGCCTCAAGGAGACGCCTCAGGCCTTCTTGGAAGCCATCGAAGGGGAGGAGGAGGTGGACAACGACGTGCAGCGCGTCGAGCTCACCGACTTGAATAGCCTCCTTAAGCTGGGCGCCTATCGTTTCATAATGGACGAGTCCTACGCTCCGTTCTACCTCTCCAGGAACGACGGCGAGCTCCATTTAGGGACGTTCGTCCATATGGGAGACTTCGACGGCTCCGACTTCTACTTCTACGTTAAGCTGGACAAGGACCCCGGACAGCCGTTCGTCCGTTTCGACCCCTCGAAGGCCACTGACTGGATCTTCACATCCAAGACGGCCGAACCAGGCTTCTACTATGCCAAAATCGTCCGCCTGACGGCCGACTCCCTTTGACAAGGCCTCGACGATAGATTTTTATACACTTTTATGGTCGTAAAAGTCCATGCCCAAGGGCAAAGTTCGCGTCGCCGTCGGCGGAGTGGGCAATTGTGCATCGGCCCTGATTCAGGGTATCCATTATTACTCCCAAGCCAAGCCTGAGGATGTTATAGGCCTCGTCGCCTATGAATTGGGCGGCATCACGCCGGACGACATCGAGTTCGTCGCCGCCTTCGATGTCGACAAGGAGAAGGTGGGAAAGGACCTCAGCAAGGCCATTTTCAGCGGTCTTAACAATACGCCCACGATCCACAGCGTGCCCACGCTGGGAGTGAGGGTGCAGAAGGGACACGTCTTAGACGGCCTCGGTAAGTACCTCTCGAAGGTCGTCAAGGTGGCCCCGGGACCAGAAGCTGACGTCAGCTCCGTGCTCAAGGAGTCCGGCGCCGACATCCTCATCAACTACCTCCCAGTGGGCAGCACGGAAGCCGTCCACTTCTACGCCAACGAGGCGATGAAGGCTGGCGTAGCGCTCATCAACGCCATGCCGGTTTTCGTGGCTTCCAACCCTACTTGGTCGGCCAGGTTCCAGGAAAAGGGGCTCCCCGTCGCCGGCGACGACGTGATGAGCCAACTGGGCGCCACCGTCCTGCACAAGTCCATGGTGAGGCTCATGTATGAAAGAGGCGTCAGGGTCGACGAGACATACCAGCTCAACATCGGCGGCGACGCCGACTTCCTCAACATGCTCGAGGAAAGCAGGCTTGTAGATAAGAGAGAGAGCAAGACCTCCGCCGTCCGGGCCATGACGCCCTACCTGGTGCCCACCAGGATCGGGCCCAGCGACTACGTCGAGTTCCTTAAGAACGACAAGATTTGCTACATCTGGCTCAAGGGGAGGTACTTTGGCAACACGCCCGTCACCATCGAGGCCAAGCTGCACGTGATCGACGCCCCCGACAGCGGCGGCGTGATGATCGATGCCATACGGGGCACCAAGATCGCTCTGGACAGGGGGATCAGTGGCCCGCTGACGAGCCTTTCTGCCTACTGCTTCAAGCATCCACCCATACAGATGCCATATGAAGACGCCAAGCGCCTCTTCCTGGAATTCGTCGAAGGGAAGAGGGACCGCTAGACCCGGATGACGCCCTAAGCCAACAGGGCGTCGTGCATCGTTTGAGCGCCTAAAGCTGCCAGAATTATGGTTATGAACCTGCTGTCGGCCTTCAGCTCATTCCCTCCCAACAGCCTCCCTATGGCCGAAGAAAACCTCAGAATGAGGCCGGTCAGGACGACCAGTGTGATGTCCGCCATGAGGAGGTCGAGGAGCGACTTCGTTCCTTCGAGGACGATGAGTGACGCCATAGTGCGCGGTCCTACTAGCGGGGGTGACGCCAGCGGTTCGACGGCGGCTCCGTCGGGCTCGAGAGTCTTAGCGTGATGCCCTTTGTGTACGGTGTCCATAGCCAGCACCATCAAGATCAAGGTCCCGCCTAGCTAAGTCCGCCACCGATATGTGAAGTCTCTGCAGCATGACGGCCCTCGAGAGTATGAAGAAGAGGAAGGCGAAGACAGTCACCAGGGTGGTCCCCAGCAACTTCCCACTATATCCGACCTCGGCGGGCTGGTCATACATCAGGCAGATGGGGATGGCGCCTATCGAGTCCAATATGGCAAAGAGCAGCGTCACGATGACGGTAATGCCAGTGAGGTTGACTGAGAGGCTCTTGGAGATGTCCCCTACGACGGCTCAGTTGATGGTCAGGAGGTCCCCGGCGACCACCGCCAGGGCTATGAGGACCATCGAGACTATCTTGTGCCCGTAGGTAAGCCAGCAGCCTATGTGCTCCATCGCCGACATCGAGTGTTACCCTTCCCCCCGGCCGTTCAGCTTCCCCTGGTCACGTGACTCATCTCCTCGTACGTTTATCCTCTTCCAAGTCTTCCAAGTCAGGCGCGCGAAAGGGGGCGCTGCGTCATGGGCCTCCATCCATCTTTTCAGGAACTCAATCGTGCGAGGGTCGCTGGGGTATCCTGAGCCAAAGTCGCCGAATTCGTTTCTGAGCACTGCCACCTCCCTGTCCCTCTCGACCTTCGCCAGGATGCTGGCGGCCGAGACGACCGGGAAGATCCGGTCGGCGAAGTGCGCGGAAACGATCTTCACCCTCCTGGTCAGATGTTCTCCGATCTGCTCGCCGTACCTTTTCGCGTTGGTATCGGAAGCGTCGACGTAGGCTACGTCCCCGTCGAGCTCGTTGATGACCCTCGCCATGTATATGGCCTCTAGGTAGTTGAGCTTGGTGTGCTTCTTGCGGTGCCTGACATATTCGTCCACCTCCTTCGGCGGGATCTTCAGCACCATCGACTTTGGCACCATTTCCTTGATCTCTCCGTAGAAGCGTTCTCTCGACTCCGGCGTAAGCAGCTTGGAGTCTTTGACGCCCATCTCCTGGAACCTCGCCTCCATGCTGGCTGGCGCAGTGACGCCCCCGATGCAGAGGGGGCCGATGACGCATCCCCTGCCGGCGTCGTCCGTCCCGATTATCAGCCTGTCGCCCATGGCCTTCAATGGTCCTTCATCCATGACCTGATTCTTTTGTACACGGTCTCGGGGAGGAGGTTGCGCGTCTCGTCGGTCACCTCCAGGAGCTGGGCCTGTTCCGACTTCTTCAGCTTCTCCAAGAGAGGATCCGCCATTTCGGCGTGGACCACCACTGGGCAGGGCTTGCTGGCCGTCAGGAGGCCCTCCACGGCCCTTCGGAACTCCGGGCTGAGGAGCTCCATCGGCCCCGCTTCATCGCAGACGATCACGTCGCTCCTGGAGGAGGCTTCTACGATGGCCGGGGCGGCGAACTCGGCCAGCCCCTTCAGGTTGACCCTGTAGCGACCCATTCGCGGTCCCGTCCCCGTTGTGCTCGCCAGGCTCTCATGGCTGTCCGTGGCCAGGTCAACCATTTCGAACCCCACCCTGGTGCCATGGGCACGCCTTTCCCTCGAGCAAATCCCGCCCACCGACAGGCCGTCGGTGCGAAGGAGGAGGACGGCCCTCAGGACTACCGTTGTCTTGCCCGAGCCCGGCCTGCCCATCAGGAGGACCAGTCTGGAGTTCGTCTCAATGGCCGCCAAAACGGACAAGGATTATATCAGGCGTTATTTAAGATGATGTCTGCCTTGAAGGGACCTGGCTGGCCCGAGCTCGAGACCCTCGTTCGGTTCCACCACGTCACGCGGCCCCGCCGGAGGGGAAAGCCCTTCGAAGTACTCATTCAGACGATTCTGTCCCAGAACACCAACGACTTGAACAGCAGGAGGGCCTACGAATCGCTGGTCAGGAGCGTGGGCGTTACACCCGGATCCCTGGCCCGGGCCGACCCGAAGCTCATTGCCGCATCCATCCGCGTGGGCGGCCTCTACAACACCAAGTCGATTCGGATAAGGGATGTCGCCGCCGGCGTATTGGCCCGCTATCCGGGCGGGTTGGGCTTCCTCTTCGAGCTCGACGACGAAGGTGTACGCCGGGTGCTGTCCGGGTTCAAGGGGGTGGGCCCCAAAACCGTCGACATCGTCTTGGACTTTTCGCTGGGGAGAGACGTGGTCCCCGTCGACACGCACGTGAACAGGGTCTCGAAGCGACTGGGTTATGCGGCTCCCGGCGCGGACTACGATGAGGTGAGGGCCTCGTTGGAGGCCGTCATCCCGCCTGGTCGACGGCTAGAGGGGCACATCGCACTGATTGTTCACGGGAGGAGGGTCTGCCGGGCCCAGATGCCCCGCTGCGGGGCATGTCCGGTGAGCTCGGCCTGCCGCTACTTCCAAGGAAGCGTCCCTGGTGGGAGGGCTCCGGCGTGAGCCTGGAGGGGTTCGTTCCGCACAAGGAGGGCCGGACGACGCTCCTCGTACCAGAACTGAGCCTCGGCAAAGGCCCGCCGGAGCTCTTTCCCGCATTCTTCAACCCGCGGGGGAAGGTCGTCAGGGACATCTCGGTCATCGCGGTCGAGGCCTTCTCCAGGACGACTTCTTCGTCTGCCGTCTTCGCGGACCCTCTCGCCGGCGTAGGAGGGAGGTCCCTCCGGATCGCCGTCGAATGCCCGAGCGTCTCGGCCGTCAAGGCCAACGACCTGAACCCCATCGCCATCCAGGCCGCGTCTCGGGCCGCCCATATGAACGGCTGCGAGGGGAAGGTCGAGTTATCAGGCGTCGACGCTAATCTCTTCCTGGCTCGTCTCTCCTCCCCCCAAGGGCGACCCCACATCATTGACGTCGACCCCTTCGGAACTCCCGCTCCGTTCGTCGAGTCCTCCCTCAGGGCTATTGTGGACGGCGGGATGCTGGCAGTGACCGCCACTGACACGGCCGTGCTCAGCGGCCTCCACCCGGAGGTCGCCCGAAGGAAGTATGGCGCTCAGGCTCTACGAACGGACTACAGCCGCGAGTCCATGCTTAGGATGCTCCTGGGGCTCGTCGCCCACAGGGCCCTTGTGTACGACATGGTCATCGATCCCCTGCTCTGCCACGCCGACCAGCACTACGCCCGGGTCTACTGCCGCGTTAGGATATCTCCGACCGAGGCGAACGCGTCTCTCGACAGGATCGGCTACCTCCTGCACTGCTTCAAGTGCGGTCACAGGGAGTCCGTCGACCACACGAAAGAGACCTGCCCGCTCTGCGGGGGGAGGCTCAAGGCATCCGGCCCCCTTTGGGTGGGCGACCTCTACGAGAAGGCCTTCCTCGACTCCATGTGCGAGGCATCGGCCTCCCTTGAGATGAAGAAGTACGACTCTCTGTTCGCCAGGGCCCGCGAAGAGATCGGCTTCCCGCCCTTCTACTTCAAGATACCCTACTTCACCGATCAGCTGGGCGTCGCCAGCTTGAGCCCGTCTGACCTCGTTGAGAGGCTGACCGCGGCCGGATTCCGCGCCGTCAGGTCCAGCGTCGACGGTCAGGGTGTAAAGACTACTGCGAACGTGGAAGAAGTGGTAGCCGCGCTCAGCTCCAGTCACCCCATGAAGCCGAGGCACACCAAGTAGAGCTCGCTGCTCGCCTTCCTGCTGGCCTCGGGCTTCGCAAGATCCGTGCCCTTGAACCTGGGCTTCGCATACCGCACAAACTCCTCCGTGAACTCCCCTTCGAATATCTTGAATACGCCGTTCTTCCCCTGCTTTAGCACGCTGCAGGCGATGTCGAAGGCCGCTCTGGTCATGTCGATTTGCCGTCCGCTGTCCACCTCCCACACTCCCATCATGGTGGGTGAGAGGTCGGAGAAGACGGCGTCGGCTCCATCTTTGAGCTTCGAACGTAGCTCGCCGGCCGCGTCGGGGCTGGTGATGTCCATGATCAGCGTCTCCACGTTGCCGGAGGGGGGTTCGACGGGGTTGATGTCGATCCCTATGACCCGCCCTTTGGGCCCCACGCGCTCCGATTCAGCCTGCAGCCAGCCGCCCGGGGCGCTCCCTATGTCAAGGATGGTGTCGCCTTCATGGATGAGCCCAAACTTGTCGTCCAGCTGGATGAGCTTGTACGCCGCCCTGCTGCGGTAGCCCTCTTCCCTAGCCTTGCGCCGGTAGAGGTCCCGCTTAGCTTGAAGCGGGCGCATCGCCGTTTTTCACCTGGTACTCCAGGTTGAACCAGTTCTCGATCTTCAGGCACGTCAGTGGGCTGACCTCCCCGTCAATGAAACATCTCTCTTCGTCGGGACACCTTATGCATGGGGCCTCCTCGATGCTGCTGGTGTCGATCGGTATGACGAGGGGGAGGAGTTTGTAGGTCCATCTTCCCCTCTCCAAGACCTTCTCCCTGTTTATGAGCTTCCTCTTCTCCAGTCGGGAGGCGATCCTTGAGCCGTCCCTGCTGGTCAGCCCGAGCACCTTCCAGAGCTCGCTCTGAAGTATCCCCGGTTCGCCGTTCTCTATGACTAGCCGGTAAACCTTGCTGATGAGGTCTTCATCCGCTTCTTGCAAATGCACAAATCCTCCGGGTTGGCCTGTACGAAATGATCTGAGCGATTTCCCTCCTAAAAGCTCTTTCTGAATATGACTTTAGCTCATGCAGAGTGTACCTTCACCGAGATACTGTAGTTTTCGAAGAGCTCCTTGCAGCGCTTCCTGATGGTCACTTCGGTGATTCCCGCCGCCTCGGCTACATCTCTCTGAGGGAGGTGCTCGTTGAGGAGGTTGGCGGAGACATAAAGGAAGGCCGCGGCCAGGCCAGCCGGCGACCTCCCACTACTCATCGAAGCCCCCGACGCCTTCGTGGCCATGTTGATGGCCAACCGCTCCACCTTCTCGGGCATCCTCATCGTGGAGTTGAGGTTGTTGAAGAGCTTGGAGATGTGGTTCTGAATCGAGGCCATAGGGACGCTGCTCATCTCCATCTCCTTCACCATCTGCCGGTAGTACTTCGCCACCACCTTCTTGTCCAGATACGACTTATCGGCCACCTCCGCCAGTGACCTGTTCACCTCGCACTTCCTGCATGCCAGATATATGGCCGCCGAAGCCACCCCAGCCACCTGCTTCCCCCTAGACCTGCTGTGGAGGGGGGTGCCGCAGCGCGGACAGAAGGGCTCAGTGGGATACTCCTTCCCGCATTTCACGCAGTTGCTCTTCAGAGAGGTTCCGCAGTAGCGGCAGTATCTCTCGTCGACGCTCCCTCTCACGCCGCACTGAGGGCACTTCCTGACGATCTCGATTCCGCAAGTCAGGCACAATGGAATCTCCGGGGGCTGCACATCCTCCCTGCAATGACGACAGAAGTTGGGCTTCGAATACTGCCTGAATACGTAGGCGGCCGTCTCCGACACGTTGCCGGGAAGGTTGAGGCCCACGGATATCTCATGGATCTTCTGGAGGACGTTCGACATGCTCCGTTCCTTGCTGTCGATGGTGCGGAGCCTGAACTGCCACGTCTTCATCCTTTCAAGCTTCGCCCGCTCGTCGCCGATTATCCTGTTGCCGTGGGAATCAACTCCACTGCCGTCGATGGTGGTCGTCAGGCCGAAATCGTGGAGGGTATAGGTCAGCGGGGCCCCCACCCGGCTCTTCTTCATCTTGTCTTCGGGGTCGACGGCCTTCCACTCGGGACCTTCGAACTCCACCTCATCAAGGAGGACGTAGCCACAGGTCGGGCACACCACCTCGCCGGCGGCCCTGTCGCCTATCAGGGGCGAGTTGCACTGAGGGCACTTCGACGGCTGGGGTTCGCCGTCCTTGTCTAACCTCGTCCTCAATTCCTCGAGTACACCTTCTCCCCCACTAATCCTTCGATCCTGTCAGTGTGGGGTGTCAGTGATGCGTAGGCGCCCTTGACTGGCCCGAAGATCTCGGTGACCCTGCCCACCGAGCGCCCCTTGAAGTCGAAGAGGACCTGTCCTTCGTGGGGTTCCTTAGTCAGCCTCACGATGACCATGCCGCTGCGGGCCTTGCGGATGATGGTCCCAATCTCCTGCAAAACGGGTAAGGTGCAGGCGTGCGCCGTATTAAGCTTGCCCTTGGCCCAGATCAACGTTTCTGCTGGGCCCTTCCTTCGGCCATGGCCTTCGCGAGGGCGAGAAGGAACTCCTTTTTGCCCTTCTTCTTCTCCACCTGTATGTAACCGGAGGGCTTCGTGGGCCTGGTCGGGTGCCGGGCCTTCTCCACATGCGGCTCGTATCCCAGCCTCCTCGCGGCTGCGGCCAGCTCATCTATCGTGGGGTTCTTGGTTGCTAATGGGAGGCTCACCCTCCTGCCGGACTCCCTGCTCAGGGATGAATCGAAGTAGTCCAGCCAGAAAATCTGCCTTCCGTAATCCTTCATTAGCAGTGCCGCGAGCGGACGGAGCTATATTACTTTTGGATGAGCACTGCGTTGACCACGCCGTCCTGCGAAGGCCTCGACGTAACCCTGGCCCTCCCCGCTTCGGTCTCAATGACCGCTCCCTTCGTCATGACGCCTCGCCTCTCGTAGTCCCTGTTCGCGGAGTTGCTCAGGACTCGGGATATCTTGACCTTCTTGGAGGTGTGCGTGGTCGGGTCCATAACGTTGACGGTGTCCATGCTCACCGCGGTGATCTTTATCTTCCCTCCCCTCACACGCCTGGAGCCTAGCTTCCTCGCTCCCAGGACCGTCTCCGTCGAATAGCCGTCCTTCTCGTAGTTTCTCCTTCCCCTGAACGGGACGCGGCGGCCCCCTGTGAGCTTTCTCTTCCTCAGGTTCTCCATTGGCTTCTGCAAAGAGAGCTTCCCCTTTCAGTTTCCTAGGGGTCATTCGTCGCACATTTAAGGCTTGCCGGATGCCGCGGGCTCGAAGAGGCCGTCGAGCTTGTGCTTGATCGAGGCTGGATCGGAAGGGAGCCCAAAGTACTCGGAGAAGTAGCTCGTCGTCCTGTAGAAGTGGTTCTTACCCTCCAGCGTCGAACCGATGAACCCCATTGACTCGAGTATCCTCAGGTGGGTGTAGACCTGCGAGCCCTTCTTGCTGGAGAGCTTGCTCCCGCTCACAGGCTGGAAGTAGGCGATCATCGTGAGCGTCTTGAGGACGGAGCGTGTGAGAAGCTGCTGCGTAGCAAACTTCTTCGCCACCGGGTTGAACTCCCTCCGCAGCTGGAGCACATACCTTCCTTCCCCCACCTGCGTGACCTCAAGGGCCCTGAAGTTCCCGTTAACCCGGGCCGTGATTCGCCGCACCGCGTCCAGCGCCTTCCTCCTCGACGTGGTGCCCGCCGCCCGGCAGAGCTCGTCCAGCGTCAGCGGCTTCCCGGAGGAGTACAGCGCGGCCTCGATGAGCGCTTCGACCTGCTCTTCAGGCAAAGGCTTTCCCTACCCCCACCAAGCTGAAATCGTAGGCGTCCTGCTCCTGGAGCAGGACTATCTTCCCGGAATGGGCGAGAAAGAGGAGCACGATGAAGACCCTGGCGACCTCGATGGCCCCCATCCCCTTCGTGAGCTCGTTGAAGCTCGTCGGGTCGCTCCGGCTGAGCCCTGCGAGGAGCTCATCCGAATACTTTCTGAGCATTATGGCCACGGTGTCCTGTTCCATGGCCCTGTCCTGTAGGCCAGGCTGGAAGACGCCCTCCTCGATGGGCGAGGACGGACTCTTGGAGATCTCTTTCATAAGAGACTCGAGAGCAACCACTAGGTCGTCGAGGTCGCTCACGGGCGCATGCAGCCTGAAGGGCATGTTCAATGCTTCGACGGGCTCCTGGAGGTCGGAGGGCCTCTTCCTGAAGGTGCGCTTCTCGTCGTAGAAGAGCCTCTCCACCTTGAGCTTGTAGATTATCGACGAAGTAAGGAGAGCGAGGCCGCCCAGTCGCATGTCGAGGATGGGTTGTTTCCTCAGATAGAGGATGAATTCCTCAAGGAGGAGCTGGATGGAGATGTCCCAGGGCCGCTGCTTGGTCGCCAGCTCAGGGTTGAGGAGCAGGCGGATCCTGTCCGCGGGTGCCTCTCCTTCAGGCGTTGACCGTCACCTCTGCGTTGGAAATGTGGCGCACGACGTTGCTCGCGCCGTTGATGCCGTAGACGCCCACCATGTTCGTAGCCTGGCTAACCATGGCCTCCTTCAACGAAACTATCACAATCTGGGACTTCGAGGACCATTCGGCCATCAGCCTCCCTAGCTTATCAGCATTGACAGCGTCCAGGGCTGCGTCTATTTCATCCAGGAGATAGAAGGGCGAAGGATATGCCGACTGGAAGGCGAGGAGAAACGAAACGGCGACCGTTGCCTTCTCCCCTCCGCTTGTGCTGCTGGACTCTCTGGCGGCCTTCATAGGGAACTGGGCCATGAGGAAGACGCCCCCTGAGAACGGGTCAGCTGGATTCTCCAACTCCATCCACGCTGATCCTTCCGTCAGCTTGGTGAATATTCCCCTCAGCTCCCTGTCCAACTTCTCATATGCTGCCATGAAGGTGTTCTTCTTCTCGGCCTCGACCTCCTCGATGAACTTCACGATGGCGTTCCTGTCCTTCTCCAGCTCGTTCCTGCGCCTCGAGGCCTCTTTGTATGACGTAAAGGCCTCCTTGTAGCTTTGGTCCGCCAGCAGGTTCACCATCCCCTGGAGCGATGCCCTCTCCTCTGAAAACATGGAGAGGAGCATCTCCGTGTCGGGATGGAATTCGACCTCTTCCTCGACCCCCAGTTCAGCCATCCCCTGCTGCGCGTTCTGCCTTTCGTTCCTGAGGCTCTGTGCCGAACTCTCGATCCGCAGCCTCTCCTTCTCCAGCCTGATCACCCTCTGCTGGATCGACATGCTCTCGTCCCTTACTCCCTTCTGCCTGGCTTCGAGCTCCTTCAGCCTGGGGAGCGCCTGTTCGCTGTCTTCGCGTATCTCCGCCTCCCTCTCGGAGAGTTCCTTCTTCTGTCGTGTCAGCGCCTCGATCCCCTCCAAGACTTTGGGGAGGTTCTCCTCGGCCTCGCGGATGTCCTCCCGGGCCTTCGTCAACGAATCTCGCATCTGTGAAGCCTTAGGGTTGAGTTCGCTGTTAAGGCGGGTTTGCAGCGTCGACAGCGATGCGTTGATGCTTAAGACAGCCCTGGCCGACGACTCCTCCGAACGTGATATCTCAGCCAGTTCCCCGTCAATCCCGCCCACCACCGAACCCAAAGACATGAGGCCCAGCTGCGCCCTCTTCTCCGCCAGCTTCGCGGCCTTCGTCCTCAACCTCGGAAGGGTCGCCCTCGCCTTGTCTAGCCTCTTACTGAGCTTCGCCACCCCCTCCTCCTGCTCCTCGATGCGGCGCCTTGACGATTTCTCCAGTCGCTTGTAGCGCCCCACCAGAGGCACCAAAGTCCGGAGCCGGGACTCGGCGTTCTCCAGCCTCAGCGCGACCTTGAATTTCTTCTTCTCGAATCCTTCCTGGCTCTGGGCCAGTTTATCCAGTTCCTTCCTCTTGCGGTCAATGGAGATCCTAAACGCCTTGAGGGATTCCTCCACGTACTTGAGCTCATCGGGGTCGCTGATTCCCAGCTGTTTTAGTGAAAGCTCGCTTACCTTCCCCGTCTCCAAGGCCCTGCCTCCGGCTTCGAATAGGTCCCCTTGGATGGTGACGCACCTTAAGCCTCGCCGCGAAAGCGGGTAAGCCGCCTTCGCAGTGCTGCTCAGGACCGTGTTCCCGAAGACGAACTCGATGGCGGGGATGACGGCGTCTTCGCATTCGATGAAGTCGCTCAGGCGACCCATCACGCCTTCCGAGTAAGGGATGCGGAGCGACGGCATGTTCCGCAGCTCGGAGACGGGTAGTATCCTGATGCGGGCACTCCTCAGCCTCTTCGACAGCGCCGCAAGCTGCAGGAGGCCATCCATGTCATCCACCACCATGGCCGAGAGCCATTCCTGACCGGCCGCCTTGACGGCCGAAGCATACTGCTCCTTGTAATTGATGTTCTCTGAAAGCCTTCCACGGTAGCCCTCCACCACCCCTGACCTGGCCAGCTCCTCCACCTTCTGCGAGTTGAACTCCCCCGTCAGGAACTTCTCCGCGATTTCCCTTCCTGACTCATACCTGAGAATGGTCTGCGTAGCGTTGGAGAGGATACCGTCGGCGGCCCTGATTTCAGCGGCCAGCTTCTCGTGCTGCCTGAAGCAGGCGTCGGTGTTGTCGCCCGTCTCCTTGAGCAGCTCCTTGGAGCTCACGATGTCGGCGCCCAGCTCGGACAGCTGACGTCTCATCGTGTCCACCATGCCGTTGACCTCTTCGTACTTCTTGACGAGCTCGTCGTGGGCGCCCGTCGCCTCCGCCAGCTCCACCAAGAGGGACTTCACCTTCGAGCTGAGCCCCGAGACGGCCGCGTCGGCCCTATCCTTCCTTTTCCCCAGGTGGAGGTCTTTCACTTCGAGCCTCTGCCTCCTAGCCTCTAGCCTCTCCCTCCTCCTGAGGAGCGCCGTCTTGCTCTCCGCTTCGGCGCGGCCGTCGTCGTCGAGCCTGCGCAGCTCGAGCTGGTAGCCTGCCACCTCCTCCAAGATAGAAGAGGCCTCCTTCTCGATGGCTCGGACCATCCCCTCCAGATGGCGCGAGGTGTCCTTCTGTGACGAGCCAGTGAGTTCGTACCTCCTCTTCTTCTCGAGGAGCTCGCTCAGCTGCGTGTCGATCTTCCCTATCTCGAGCCCCAGGTCGATGAGCTCCTTGCTGGGGACCGATACCTTGGCGCCGTAGTAGGCGTCCCGCTCTCCCTCGATCTCCTTCAGCGAGACCTCCATCTCGGCGATCCTGGCCTTCGCCTGCTCCTGCTGGGTCACCAGCTCGCCCGCTTTCTTGGAAAACAGGTCCAGCTGGTTGTCCATCTCGCTTATCCTCTTCCGAGCTATGGCCTTGCGAAGCCTGCTGACCTCGAACTCCAGCTGCTTGAACCTGAGCGCGTCGTTCCTCTCCAGCTCAAGACGCTCTATGCTCCCCCTCCTTTCGTCGAGCTTGGCGAAGGACACGGCGAGCTGGTTGTCGGCGTCCCTGAGGCGTTCCAGCGCCTCGGATTTCTTCTCGTCGAAATGCTTCAAGCCTATGGCCGACTCTATGATCTGCCTCCTTTCATTGGGATGCAGTTCGGCGAGCCTTCCGATGGCGCCCTGGGGTATGACGTTGAGCCCCTCGGGGGTGATGTGGGCAGCCCCCAAGAGCTCGATTAGGTAGTTCCTGCCGATCTTCTTCCCGTTGATAAAATATGCGTTGTCGCCGTTGGGCTTCAGTTCCCGTACGACCGTAACCCTATCGTCATCTATCGCTAGGGACCTGTCTCCGTTCTCAAAGGTGACGGAGACCCTCGCCAGGTCCGTAGCTCCAGTGCCGGGGTCGTAAATGAGCCCGGTCATAGAGTTCTGCCTGAGCGACTTGGCGCTATTCTCCCCCATGGCAAAGCGTATCGCATCGATGATGTTGGACTTCCCTGACCCGTTGGGTCCCGTAATGACGTTGAGGCCCAGCTCAAGGCTGACCGTCACCTGCTTCTGGGGGAAGGACTTGAAGCCCTTCACGGTCAGTTTGCTGATGTGCACCAAGCTCGTTGCGCGCTTACGGGGGAATCAGCCTCCACGGTATTTAAGCTGTAGCCGCGTGACCATTCCAGAGGCCGGGGACGAGACGATGGAAAGGATAATAATGGTACCGCTTCCATCTCTTCGGTGAAACGCTATGAAGGTCGACTACGCCCGTAGGCACAGCCGCGTCCTGGGCTATGCCAGGAGCAAAGGCTTCGAAACGGTCCTCGCGGGAGAACCGCAGAATATCTACTACCTCACGGGTTTCTGGGGAGAGGCTAGCGTCATCGTCACGGGGGACGGCGCCTGCCTCGTCGTCCCCGCCCTTGAGCTGGAGCGCGCCAGGGCTTCGGCGCCCGACGTCCAAGTCATCGGGGGGGAAAGGGGGGCCGACCTCATGAGCAAGGTCAAGGAGAAGGTGGGCACCAGGAAGGCTCTCTTCGACGATGTCGACGTCGTTACGTTCAACCGCTTCGCGTCCTTCCTGCCGTCGGGCCTAGTGGCTGACCCTGACGTCATCTTGCAGAGTCGCGTGGTCAAGGACGATGTAGAGGTGTCGTTCCTGGTGGAAGGAGGGAAGGTCATGGACAAGCTCTATGGGATCACCGAGGAGCTCCTTTCGCCGGGTGTGGACGAAAGGACCGTCGCCGCCGCCATCCTGGAGGAAATGATACGAATGAAGGCGGATCCTCCCGCCTACGCCAACACGTTGAACCCGCTCATAGTGGCAGCAGGGGCGAACGGCGCCCTCCCACACGCCTACACCAGCGAACGGAAGGTCGAGGAAGGCGACTTCGTGGTATGCGACTACGTCCTCAGATACGGAGGCTACGTCGTCGACGCCACGAGGACCTTCGCCATCGGTTCGGTCTCCGACGAGATGAAGAGGTCCTATGACGCCGTCTTGAAGGCTCAGCAGGCGGGGATTGACGCAGTGAGGATCGGAGCCAAGACGGACGACGTGGACAGGGCCGTCCGCCTTCATCTGGCGAAACAGGGCCTCGAGGAGTACTTCGTCCATGGCACTGGCCACGGCGTCGGCCTGGATGTCCATGAAGCGCCCTTCATTAGGCGGGGTGGCCAGGAAGTCTTGAGGGAGGACATGGCGGTGACGGTGGAGCCGGGCGTCTACTTCAAGGCGAAGTATGGCGTACGCATCGAGGATTCGGTTGTGGTGAGAGAAAGACCGCTGATCCTCACCCACTACTCGAAGGCCTTGACCTCCCTCTGAACGACACGACGGACATTTATATCGGTTCTAACCGCTTTAAAGGCGATATGGAATACAGGAAACTGCAGTCGCTGGGCGGGGGCACCCTGTTGGTCTCCCTCCCGAAGGCGTGGGTGGTGAAGAGCCACCTGCAGCACGGGGACGTCGTGGGCCTGGAGGAAACGCCCTCCGGCGCCCTTCTGGTCTACCCCAAGGAGGTGGCCAGCCTCGAAGAGAAGAGCTACGTCTCGGTCAAGGCGGCCGGTGAGGACCCCCAGGCGGTGGTCAGGGACGTTACCGCGGCCTACCTGCTCGGCTATAACATCATCAACGTCTCGGGCGACCGGGCCCAGGTGGCAAAAGTGAAGAAGTATCTCAGGGAGTCGGTCCATGGCCTCCTGGGACTCGAAGTCGTCAGCGAGGAACCCGTCAGCCTCACCCTGCAGTTCCTCATAGACTTCGACACCATCCCCCCGGAGAAGCTCTACCGCCGGATGAACAACCTGGCGAGGAGCATGTACGTTGACGCGCTGGAGGCCGCTTCGGTCGACGATCAGTCCCTGCTGGACGACGTGATGCAGAGGGACATCGAGATAAACCGCCTCTTCTTCCTGATGGTCAGGCTCCTGAGGAGCACCATGGCTGACACCCGAATGGCCGCAAAGCTGGGGCTGACCAACGTGCAGTGCCTGGACTACCGCCTGGCCTCACACCATGTGGAGCTCCTCGGCGACCATTCCTTCGCCTTGGCCTCCCGCCTGAAGCCCCTCCTCCCTCTTGACAACGCACGGGCGCGAAGCCTGGCCGACGCCGCGTCCAGGCTGGCCGAGATACATGACATGGCCACCTCCTACTTCCTGGGCGGGAAGGGGACGACCTATCCCTCCTTCCTCTCCAAAGCCAACTCCGCGGAGGCTTCTTTTGAGGAGATGAGAAAGGACGTGACGCTGGTCCAGGTCGCCGACAGGCTGGAGGACATTCGACGCCTCCTCGTCGACATAGCCGACCTCGCCGAGATGCTGTATCCCTTCGTGAAATGACCTCGGGAAAGGGTTTAAGAACATCTGACCCGCAGTGGTTCTGTGCAGGAAGACATTTTTCAGAAGCCAAAGTTTGTCTTTGTGACCGGAGGTGTTATGTCAGGCCTCGGGAAGGGTGCAACAGTCGCCTCGACGGCCAAGCTCCTCAAGCTCGCCGGTCTCAAGGTGACCATCGCCAAGATAGACCCCTACCTTAACGTCGACGCTGGAACCATGAACCCCCTCGTGCACGGTGAGGTCTTCGTCACTGACGACGGTGGAGAATGCGACATGGACCTGGGGACCTACGAGCGCTTCCTTGACGCCAACCTGACCCGCGAGCACAACCTCACAACCGGCCAGGTGTATCAGGAGGTCATCAGGGCGGAGCGCAGGGGGAACTACCTTGGCAGCTGTGTCCAGATCATACCCCATATCTCCGACGAGATCAAGAAGAGGCTGCGGCAGCTGGCCCTTTCGAGCGGCGTCGACATCCTCCTGGTGGAATGCGGAGGCACTGTGGGCGACATGGAGAGCCTCCCTTTCCTGGAAGCCTTCCGCCAGATGAGAATGGAGGAGGGCCCAGAAGGCACGCTTTTTATCCACGTCACGCTGGCTCCCACGCTCGATCCGGTGGGCGAAGTAAAGACCAAGCCTACGCAGCACAGCGTCCAGGAGCTGCGGAGGATCGGTATACAGCCCGACATCATTGTGGTCAGAAGCGCGACGGGCCTCCCTCCCGACGCCAGGAAAAAGATATCGCTCTTCACCAGCGTCGATGCAGACGCCGTCATCTCCAACCCTGACCTCAAGTCGGTCTATCTCTTGCCCACCGTCCTCGCCAAAGACGGGATTATGAAGCCTATCTTCAGGAAGCTCCAGCTGCCGCCTCGCGAAGTGAGCTGGGGGACCTGGCCCGCCGTGATTTCAGGGTTCGTCGAGTTCTCGCGGACGATGAAGGTGGCCATGGTGGGGAAGTACGTCAATTTGGCGGACAGCTACGTGAGCGTGAACCACTCCCTCCGCCATGCCGCGGCCAATCTCAGGGTCGGCCTGAATCTCGACTGGATCGACTCTGAAAGGTTCGAGAAGGAGAGCCCCGAGTGCCTGAAGGACTATGACGGTGTCGTGATCCCCGGCGGGTTCGGCAAACGCGGCAGCGAAGGCAAGATCGCAGTCGCCGACTACACCCGCGTGAACGACATACCCTACCTGGGGCTCTGCTTCGGCTTCCAGCTGGCTACAGTCGCCTTCGCTCGTTCCGTAGTGGGCCTTAAGAACGCCAACTCCAGCGAGCTGGACCCAGACACCCTCGAGCCGGTCGTGGACCTCCTCCCCGAGCAGAGCTCCGTCCGAGAAATGGGCGGCACCATGAGGCTAGGAGGCCACGATATCACACTGAAGCCGGGCACCAAGGCTCGCATAATCTACGGCAGCGACGTCATCAGGAGGAGGCATAGGCATCGGTTCGAAATCAACCCCAAGTTCCGCCCGCTGCTGGAGGAAAGGGGCGCCGTCTTCTCTGGCTTCAGCGACGGCGGCCGGAGGGCCGAGATACTCGAGCTTCCCCAGAAGAGGTTCTACATGGCTACGCAGTTCCACCCTGAATTCTCCAGCCGCCCGGGCGCACCGGAACAGGTCTTCCAGTCCTTCATGGAGACGCTGGTCGCGGGGTCGGCGCGGACGGCCTCCTGAGAACGGCCGCGACCCCTTGGGTAAGGAACAGCGCGCCTACTAGTCCGAAGACGAGCTGGGCGACGTTCAAGGGAACCTCCACGAGAGCCGCCGGTACGGGCACTCCGAGCAGGGACACTTCGTACGTGAAATAGCCGGTCACCATCTCGGCTCCGCCGACTACGATGCTCAAGCAGGTCCACCCCAATCTCGGCTGCGACCTCAGCCCCCTTATGGCAACGAATAGAGACGCCAGGGCGCCGGCAGCGAGCCAAGCGTCAAAATACGCGCTGTAGGAGTATCCGCCGGCCAATAGATGCCCAAGGTCCGCTCCGAGGTAGAGCTGGCCCGTGTAGTAAAAGGAGGCCATGGAGGCGACGAGGAAGAAGAACACAACGCTCATCGTCACCGTCAGCGCCCTCCAGTGCTTCTGGATGACCGTCGAATCGCGCTTTCTGTATAGGTAGCCCACAATCATCCCCTCCAGCCCCTTGATCACCAGCGTCCCGGGGGCATAGGAGAAGTAACCCAGCAGAGTGTCCGAAAGGGCCGAGCCTACGCCCCCGGCGAAGCCCCCCACGACGGGGCCCGTGAGCACCGCCGCCGTGTAGACCATCATGTCACCAAGGTTGAAGTATCCTTTCGTGGAGGGGATTGTGACCGTCAGCACGCTCGTTGTGGCCGCCACTAGCGCCGCGAGCATAGCTCCATACGCAATCCTCGCTACCCGAGTGCGCGGCTCGAACATCCCGCTCATGTCCGAGCGGCCGGACCCTCCTTAACTGTTTTGTGGCCACTGCCCGACTACTCTTTTAAGGAGGATGTAGCCGATGAAGGACGCTTGTCAGAGGTGAGGAAGGCGGCGCAGGCCACCGAGCTCCTCCAAATGGAGGACTACGTGCTCCTCAAGGAGTTCGTGCGCGCCCTGAAGAACTTCGACAGGGTGCCTTTGGGCGTGATTGCAGGGTTGAGCGCCCAGCCCTTGGAACGGGCCGAGTTCCACCTGTCCAAGCTGGAGAAGCTAGGGCTAGTCAATGGTGACTCACAGGGCTACAAGCTCCTCGGCGAAGGCCTGGACGTCCTCGCCCTTCATTCGTACGCGGAGGCCGGCCTTCTGTCAAGGCTGGGACCGTCGATAGCTATGGGCAAGGAGTCCGATGTCATCGAAGCCTTGGACAAGGACGAACGGATCTTTGCCCTGAAATTCTTTAGGCTGGGGCGAATCAGCTTCAGGGACATCAAAAGGAAGAGAGGCTACGCCACCGGGGAGGAGCACGCATGGCTGGCGGCCAGCATTCAGGCAGCCGCCAGGGAAGCGAAGGTTCTAAAGAGCCTCGAGGGAGCCGGGCTACCGGTCCCCAGGGTCAGGGATTTCATCTACCACACCGTCTTGATGGAGATGGAGCTGGGCATCCCTCTGTACAAGGTCAGAGCGCTGGACGACGCTAAGGCGGTGCTCTCCTCTATCATCCTGGCCATCGAAGGCTGTTACGCCGCCGGCATCGTCCATGGAGATCTCAGCGAGTACAACGTTCTCCTTACCGCCGAACACCGGGCCGTCCTGATCGACTGGCCGCAGGCCGTCAGTATCACCCACCCGAACGCCCGCGACCACGTCAGGAGAGATGTGAACAACATCGTCAGGTTCTTTAACAGGCGATATGGCACGGCCTACGACGCAGAGGCCGCCATAGCCAATATCCTTGACGGGCCGGTCAGATCTTGAGGGCTTCTTCAACCATCACGAAGAGGACGTTGTTCCCTCGGATGACCACCTTTCCATAATTGGTCACCATGGAGCCGCCACCGTCGAATTCGGCGGCGTCGGACAGGAAGACGTTCATGTAGGGGTCGATGTTGACCATTACGCCCCTGTACTCCTCGGAGTTCTTCAGCCGGACCCTCACGGGCTTGCTTATCGCCTTCTGCAGAACCATCAGTGGTTTCTTCATGGATGAGTTTCCCGTGAGATTGTCGCTCAAGCTGCCAAGAGGCAAAACCCACGCAGATAAAAGCCTTCTGTCCTTCGCCACGCTTCGCATGTGACTTCGCCCTCGGGAGTCGGCAGGCACATATGTTTTTAGCCTCGCTACGTGTCAGAGCCATCGGTCGGGAGGGAGTGCGTTGAGCGAGAGCGACGATTCGTCGGGCGCCTTCCCTCCCTCAGCGTCGCTGCATCCTGCTTCGGTGTCTCCAGTAGCGAAGCTCAGCACGGGATCCCGGGCACTCGATTCCCTGATGGGTGGGGGTATCCCCTACGGGAGGCTCACCGAGATCTCTGGGGAAAGCGGCACGGGCAAATCACAGCTCCTCTTCACGCTGGCCGTGAATTTCCCCTCAAATGGGGGAAGGCTCCTCTTCGTCGACACGGGAGGGACCTTTCGGCCGGAGCGGATACACCAAATCTCTTCGCTCAGGAACCGTGAACCCGAGGCAGTCTTGGCAAACATCGACGTACTAGGCGCCAGGTCCGTCGACAAGGTCGTTTCCAGTGTGACTTCGGCATTGGCGAGCGGGGCCTATTCGGCGGTAATGGTGGACTCACTTAGCGACCTCTTCTACGGTGGGAGCGAACTCTCCAGGGACACGGGCCGCCTTTCTCTCTTCTGCAGAGAGCTGGCCTTCAACGCCCTGACGGGAGGGACTCTCATCGTCGTCACCAACGGGGTCCGCTACAACCCCGACACGGACACTACGTCGGCGCAGGGATTCGACCACACAGCCGCATATATACACACCCGTATTAGCCTGAGCAGGAACGGGGGGAGATGGCTTGCGATCGACCTTGAAACCCGAAGCAGGGCGGAGTTCGCCATCGGTCCCGGCGGGATAGTGGACTTCTGACTTGAACGTTGACGACGGTTTGCTGAGGGAGTGGGTCGAGCTGGCCAAGGTGGACCGGGAGTCGGCTCTTGCCAAGGTCGCTGGCTCTCAGCTCCCACCAGACGAAAGGCAGGGGGTCACCATGGCGCTAAAGGGTATCTCCAACTTCGAGCAGAACTCCGGCGACGGACGGTCCAGGCCCTACACCGGGCAGCTGGAAAGGATACAGGGAGGCGTCCTGCTGGACGCCATCGACCAGGCCTACGTCAGGACGTGGCTCCTCTACGCGCAGGGGCTAGGCGTGGTAAAGGACGAAGGTGGCGTAAAGGGAGAAGATCATGAACCAGAGGAGAAGATACGTCCCGATTCCCTGGGTGTACAGTTGTCTCTCAATGCCTACGGTATCGGCGACGAGGGCTCGGGAAAGCAGGACGCTGAAAAGATAGAACACGATTAGGACGGTCAGGCCTCCCGACGGCTGGGAGAGCATGCCGAATGTCTCCCCTGAGACAAGGCCCGCCAGCGTAGCCATAGCGCACCTGCCCCAGTACACTTTATCTAGAGGGGCCATACCTACTGGGTTTTGCGGGGGTTGGCTCTTCTTGGACTTGGGAGGCTTGGAATTTGGGTCCTTGGCAGGCAAACTCGATTCGATCCTAGGCGGGTATTACGTTAATAACATTTACCTCACCGGCTCGTCCAGCGTCATCGTCAAGCTTCACAAGAGCGACATGCCCGAGGCCTCCCTCATCTTATCCCCGCGAAGAGGCGCCTGGGTCACCGCAGCGGAGCTTCCCAGGGCTCCCGCCGACAGCTTCGTGTCCAGTCTCAGGGCCCGGCTGATCCGGGCCAAGTTCGTGGCTGCTAGGGCGCCCGAGGGCGAGCGGATGCTCGTCCTGACGTTTTCGCTCCTCGACGGCGACCTTACCCTAGTGGGGGAGTTCTTCGGCGCAGGAAACATCATCCTTCTGGACGCCCGGTCCGTCGTGCTCGCCTGCCTAAACACGTTGGAGGTGAAGGATAGAGTCGTGAGGCCAGGCATCAGATATGAGCCCCCCATCTCCCGGTCTCTTCCGCTGAGCAGGGTCGACGGGACGGAGCTGAGACGGGTCCTGGCCCAGGACGAGCTTGTCGAGCGCCTCCTCGGGCGCGGAATAGCGATACCACGACGCATAGTCGAAGAGGCCCTCAGGCGCTCCGGCATCGCCAAGGGTAGGCGCGGTTCCTCCATCTCCGAATCCGAGGTGGGCCTGCTCGCCGACGCTTTTGCCGCCATCTTCGCAGAGTCCGCGAAAGGTGAGACTTTCGTCTACCTCTCCGGGGGCTCCCCCATTGAGGTTTCGTCGGTCCGACTCGGGCTACCCTCCATCACCGAGAAGGCATACTCTAGCATACTGGCCGCCATGGACGAATTCTTCACCCCCATGGTCATTCAGGGGCTTGCGTCGGAGAGTGTCAAGACGGCCTCGGATGACCTGAAGAAGCTCGAATCCAGCATCTCTTCGAAGAAGAAGGAGTTGGAGGCCCTTCATGCGAGGTCTTCGGGTCTTAAGGCCGTCGCTTCGTCACTCATGGCAGGGTCGACGGACTACGAAAAGGCCGCTGCCGACCTCAAGGCCATCTCATCTGCCTACCTTTACGAAAGGGAGGTCGGCGCATGGTCCTTTGCAGGGCGGCGCCTCCAGATCGCATCCCCCTACGCCCTGGCGTCGCACATCTTCACCGAAGCCAGGGAGATGGAGTCCTCCGCGGTGAAGCTGGAGGAGGCCATCTTGCGACTCGAGAAGAGGAGGGAGGAGCTCTCTTCATCCATCGACAGGGAAAAGGTGGCAAGGGTCTCCATCAGGCAGAGGAAGGAGAGGAAATGGTTCGAGAAGTTTAGATGGTTCTACACCTCCGAAGGATACTTCGCCATCGGGGGTCGCGACGCTGGCAGCAACAGTATCCTCGTTCGCAAGCAGCTGGAGCCGTTGGACCTGGTCTTCCACACCGAGATGCCGGGCTCCGCCTTCTTCATACTCAAGGGTGGCCAGAAGGCAGGGGAAGGTAGCGTAGAGGAGGTCGCCGAGGCCACCGTTTCCTATAGCAGGGCCTGGAGAGAAGGCCTCACGTCGGCCGATGCCTATTACGTCAGGCCCGAACAGGTGCTGAGAGGTGCGCCCTCCGGTCAGTACCTCCCGAGGGGCAGCTTCGTAGTCGAAGGGGAGCGGAAGTATCTGAAGGGCGTCGAGCTGAAGGTGTCGGTGGGTGTGGGCCTCTTGGACGGCGAGCTGATGCTCTTCAGCGGTCCAGCGACCGCTCTCGTCAGCCGCTGCCAGCTGGTGATAGAATTGGTCCCTGGCCACCTGCCGACGCCCGATGCCGCCAAGAAGCTGAAGAGAGAGCTCGCGGAGCACCTCGATGGCGAGCCCAAGGCCTTCGCCGAGAGCCTTCACATCGACGAATTCGTCCGGGCGCTCCCCACGGGGAGGCTTCGCCAACTGCGGGTCCTGAAGGGTATCCCTTCCATCAGCCCCGGTGAGGCCTAGGCTCTGTTCGGGGAAAACCGTTAAAAAGAGATAGTCTGGTGTACCCATCCGTAGGGCAAATGGCACTGGTACGGCACATCTCGCTGAAGATTTTCGTCCGGGACGTCATGAACTCCCCGCTGGTGTCGGGTTCGAAGGAAGATACCATCTCCGACCTGGCCAAGAAGATGGTGGAGTCCAATGTCGGCAGCGTCGTGATAATCGACGGCGACAAGGTCGAAGGCGTCGTGACGGACGGCGACATGGTCAAGAAGGTCGTCTCCAGAGACCTCCAGCCCAGCGCCACCAAGGCCAAGGACGTGATGTCGACGCCCCTCTACACCGTCGACGCGTCAAAAGAGGTCACAGAGGCGGCCAGGATGATGCGGAAGCTCGGAATCAAAAGGCTGGGCGTCGTTTACAGAAACAAGGTCGTGGGGATAATCTCTATGTCGGACATCCTCAGCGTGACGCCGGAGCTGGTCGACATTGTTTCCGAGAAGGCACGGATCCTCACGGGGGAGAGTCGCAGGACGCCTGGCTTTGTATCAGGCTACTGCGATCTGTGCAACCAGTGGTCCGACTATCTAGTGGAGATGGACGGGAAGTACATCTGCGAAGAATGCCGCACTGAAACGCCCGAGAAGCCTTAGAGGGAGAATCCCTCAGGGGCGTCGACGTTGTCCATCAGATTCATCGCCGACGGGATGCTAGGCTCGCTCGCCAGGAAGCTTCGGCTCTACGGCCTGGATGTCACCTACTACCCCGATAAGGGGGACCTGGAGCTGCTGGTGCTCGGCAAGGACGAAGGCCGAGTCCTCCTGACGGCGGACGTGGAGCTACATGGGATGGCCCGGCGGAGGGGTCAGCCCTGCGTACTCATCTCGAAGAAGGGCGACGCCGCCGTGGCCGCCCAGGTATTCAGGGAGACGGGACTGAAGCCTACTCTCGACCCGAACGGCTCCCGGTGCCCGCTCTGTAACGGTGAAGTGGTCCCCGTCGAGAAGGCGAAGGTCGGATCCCAAGTTCCGTCGGGTGTCTACGCACGCCAGGAGAGGTTTTATCAGTGTGGGTCTTGTCATCACATGTACTGGGAGGGCGGTCACTGGTTCCGCCTCACCCGGTTCGATGAACAGGTCAAGGAGGCTTTGAAAGGTTGACGTCGGAGGACTACTCCCTCGAGGAAGGGACCTATCTGGTGAAGGCGGCCAGGCATGCCGTAGAGTCTCTACTGAAGGTGCCCGGACAGGTTCCCCCTTCGACGGCGTCCCCTCGGCTCCGGGAGAAGAGGGGAGCCTTCGTCACCATTCGCTTGCATCCGGCCTGCGAGCTGCGCGGCTGCATCGGGAGGCCATATCCCAGCGAGGCCCTGATCGACGCCGTGAAGGAGTCCGCCGTTGACGCGGCGGTGGGCGACCCACGATTCGAGCCCGTCACGCCTGACGAGCTCTCGGGATTAACGTTTGAGGTGAGCGTCCTCACCGAGCCCGTCCGGCTGGAAGTGACGTCGCCAAAGGATTACAGAAAAGAGGTCGTCATAGGCCGGGACGGGGTGATCGTGCGGTGGAGGGGGGGATCGGGGCTGCTCCTGCCGCAGGTCCCTGTCGAGGAGGGCTGGGACATCGACACCTATCTTTCTTACGCTTGCATGAAGGCGGGAGCCACACCTGACCTATGGCTTTCACATGAGGTCGGGCTTTCAACATTCCAAGCGATCGTATTCGAAGAGACCGCCCCCTGCGGCCCGGTAAGGAAGTTGTCTCTTGAGCCCCGGTAGCAGGGTCCATTTCGGGGTCTATGGCTCAGGGCTGGGCCACGTCTCGAGGTCCTCCATGGTCGCCAAGGCCCTGCTGCCGGAGGTTTACAGCTACTTTACCTGCTGGGGAGAGGGGCTCCAGTTCCTCCTGAGACAGGGGCTTCCCTCCACGGAGGTCCCGCCCGTGGACGTAGAGTGGGGCGAGGCCGGTAGGATGGCCTTCAAGAAGACTTTTCGCCGGTTCCCCTACGCCTATGTGAACTTCGCTCGCCAGACCGTGCTCGAGCGCGACATCATGGTGAAGATGAAGCCCAAGCTCGTGGTCTCCGACTCTCGGCTTTCCTCGGTGGTCGCGGCCTGGCTCCACGGCCTCCCATGCGTCCTTATCATCAACCAGCTGCGGATTTCCTTGCCGCCGGTCGCCGGTGGCCTCAAGTCTCCGATAGAGAAGATATCGGCCGAGCTACTTGCGCTGGCCTGGGACAGGAGCAGCGTTATACTAGCCCCGGACCTCCCTCCTCCCCACACACTGTCCGAGAAGCAGCTTTGGAACGTCCGGATGGCGGGGGGGAAGCTTCAGTACGTGGGCTTCCTCATGAAGGCTAAAGAGGTCTCCGCGGAGACCCGTTCCCGGACGCGCACCGACTACGCCTCCGGACGAAAGCTGGTCTTCGCCCAGATTAGCGGCCCCACCAGCAGCCGGGTTGGAATGCTGCACCTGATTCGGAAAGTGGCGCCTCTCCTTGGCAACGACATAAGCCTAGTCGTTTCCTTCGGGGACCCCTGCGGTGACCCTCGGCCCCAGTCCCTCGATGGGTTTACGCTGTTCGAATGGTGCTCCATCAAGGAGGACCTCATCGCCTCCAGCGACCTCGTCATCGCCCGGGGCGGCCACACGACGATCGCCGAGGTCATGATCAGGGGAGTGCCCGGGCTCTTCCTTCCCATTCCATATCATGGGGAGCAATGGGGCAACGCCGTGAAAGCGGAGAAGCTAGGCTTCGCCAGGGCCCTAAACCCCTTGACTGTGACGCCACAGATGATGGCCTCGTCCATCAACGAGATCCTGGCTGACGATTCCTTCAGGAGGCGCGCTGAGCAGCTCTCCGACGTGGTCAAGAGGACCGACGGTCTTGCCACTACGGCGACCGTAATCAACGAGTTTCTGTAGACCTCAGCTTCGAGGCGAAAGTGTCCACGTGCGCGTAATTGATGAACCCTCTGCCCAGCTCGATATTGAACGCATCCAAGGCAACTGATTCTACCATCTTCGGCCGCTTGACCTGCGCCTAGGCCTTCGACAGCTCTCCCGTTTCATCCCTTTCCGAAGGCGACGGGGGGCATGGCCTCCGGGACAGCTTCTACATCTTCGCATTCGGCCTTTCGGCGGTCACCGTTTTCCAGAGGGCGCCGGTCGTCCTGGATGCCTCGGGGAACATGGCTGTCACCTCTCTCGAGGCCGCCTCGGCGGAGTAGGATGTCACGCCACGGAGACCAGCATCAGATCTCAGTGCCGAGGAGACCCATTCCGCATCCACTCACCGGGCCTCGAACGCCGCCGTCGACACCATCGTCCTCCTTCACCTCGATGAAGCCGTCGGCCACGCCGACCCTTCCAGGTTCCCCCATGCCGCCAGCCTGCCTCGGCATTGCTCGACCAGTAGCTTCAGCGCCTCCCGATTTCTCGCTTCGTCGACTACTTTCGTGGGCACGGCAAAGATCGTGAGGTTTCTGAAGTCTCAACGGCAACCCAGAAATCTGCAAGGTTTAAAACCACCCCGCAGACTAAGTTATCCCCTACCTTGGTGGGAAAGACGAAACAGAGCATGCCTGATCGCAGCCATACGGCGTCCGAGGCGTTGAAGGCTCACGGCGGCACTACCGTGGAGCTCTTGGGCTGGGTGAGCGTGAGCAACGTCGTCGGAGGCCTGGTGTTCCTCAGGCTCAGGGACGGTTCCGGCTACATCCAGCTCGCTGCCAAGAAGGGCGCAGCCCCGGAAGCGGCCTGGGAGGCAGCTCGCAGCGCGACGGTAGAATCCGCGGTCTACGCCAAGGGCGTAATCAGGGACGACCCCCGCGCCCCCGGAGGGAAGGAGGTCTCCGTCAAGGATTTCAAAATCATCAGCCCCAGCGATCAGTGGCCGATTACCCGCAGTGCTCTTAGGTCCCCTAGGACGCTCTACGACCTCCGCCACCTCGCCATCAGGGGCCCCAAGACCTCCGCCATCCTGAAGATTAGGTCCAAGGTCGTGGACGTCACGACGCAGTACTTCTTTCAGCGCGACTATACTCTCATCCAGCCGCCCATACTGGTTAAGGCCGCCGTCGAGGGGGGCTCCACCCTCTTCCCGGTAAAGTACTTTGATCAGACGGCGTACCTCAGCCAGAGCGCTCAGCTCTACGAGGAGGCCGCCATCTGTTCGTTCGACAAGGTCTTCATCCTGCAGCCCGCCTTCAGGGCCGAGAAGTCGAAGACGAGCCGTCACCTCACCGAGTTCTGGATGATTGAGGCCGAGCTGGCCTTCACCGGCTTGGCCGGCCTCATGAAGGTGGAGGAGGAGCTGGTCCATTCCATCACCAGCGGCGTCAGTGAGGGATGCAAGGCTGAGCTCGAAACGCTGGGCAGGGCCGTCAAGGTGCCCGAGCCTCCCTTCCCCAAGATAACGTACGACGAGGCCCTTCGGATCTCCGAGGGGAAGGGCATCCACGTGGAATGGGGGGAGGACTTGGGCACGGATGCCGAAAGGGTAGTCTCCATGGAGTTCGAGGCCCCCGTCTTCGTCACGGGCTACCCCGTCAAGGCCCGGAGCTTCTACCACGTCAGCGACCCCGACAAGCCCGAGGCCACCATGAGCGCGGACCTGCTCGCCCCTGGGGGGTACGGAGAAATCGCGACGGGTGGTCAAAGGATACACGAGTACGACGTCCTTTACAGGAAGGTGAAGGACTTCGGCATCGATCCTGCCTCCATGACGTGGTACTTGGAGCTGAGGAAGTACGGGCTTCCGCCTCACGCCGGCTTCGGCATGGGGGTGGAGAGGGTAATGAGATGGATGTTGGGCCTCAAGCATATCAGGACCACCTCGATCTTCCCTAGGACCATGAACCGCCTCTACCCGTAGAGGACTATACCCTTAATAACGCCACGCCGTTATGAGGCTTGGAATTAGCCATGGCTGTCGAAGAGGACCTCGAGCTCGACACGCTCGAGGGGGTGGGTCCCGTAACAAAGCAGAAGCTTCACGAGGCAGGGATCTACAGCCTCATGGACCTCGCGGCCCGAGGCGTGGGTGACGTCGCCGACTGCTTGAACGGGGATAACGCGAAGGCCGCCGAGCTCATCAATAAGTCCAGGGCGAGGCTCATCGAGCTGAACCTTCTAGAGAAGGACTTCGTTTCGGCCAAGGAGCTCTATACTCGAAGGAAGAACATAGACCGCATCGGATGCGGCTCGAAGAACCTTGACGACCTCCTGGCCGGAGGGATAGAGACCGGTGCAGTCACCGAATTCTATGGTGAATTCGGGAGCGGCAAGTCGCAGATATGCCACACGCTGTCCGTCATGGTTCAGCAGACGCGTGATAAAGGGGGCCTCGAAGGGGGAGCCATCTACGTCGACACTGAAGGCACCTTTAGGCCCGAGAGGATCGCCGAAATCGCCGAGTCACGTGGCTTCGACGTGGCCTCCGTCCTCGACAGGATAATCGTGGCGAAGGCCTACAACAGCGCCCACCAGGAGCTAATCGTGAGGGAGCTGGGATCCCTGATCGAGAAGTCCAAGGTAAAGCTAGTGGTCATCGACTCCGCCGTCGCCCACTTCAGGGCGGAGTACCTCGGCAGGGGGACCCTGGCCGAGAGGCAGCAGAGGCTCAACAAGTTCATGCACACCATACTTCGCTTAGCAGAGATATACAACATAGCCGTCGTCGTCACAAACCAAGTGCAGGCGGCCCCCGACTTTTTCTTCGGCGACCCCACCAGGGCCGTCGGCGGCCACGTTGTGGCGCACACAAGCACCTACAGGATCTACCTGCGCAAGGCGTCTAAGAGCAGGATCGCCCGCATGGTGGACTCGCCGTACCATCCCGAAAGGGAGGTGGTCTTCATCATAAACGAGAAGGGAGTCGACGACCCCTCGGAGGACACCCCCAAGAGGAGGGCGACCTCCACCGACCGGAAGGCCGACCTCAGCGCGTAACCGCGAGGATCATCCCGTGGTCTTTGTCGAAGGGGTCCAACTCCATGGTCTGCAGGACTTCAAGGCCGCCCTCTCGCACCTTCTGAGCCTCCTCTTGGACGATTTGAGACGGGTCTCGCGTCGAATCTATGCTCCTCGCCTTGACCACGAGGAGGAGGTGGCCCTTCTTCAGGTACCTCCGGCAGTTGATCAGCGCGATTGAGGTCTGGTCCGGCTGGGCGATGTCGCAATACACTACGTCCACCCGGCCGTAAACGACCTTGTAGGCGTCGACGTTGCGGGCGTCTTCGATTATCGGCACCACGTTCTTCCTGTACCTGACCACGTTCTCCAGGAGCTCTCTGGCTACCCTGTGGGCCAACTCCACGGCGAAGACGAAGCCGCCGTCGCCCACTATGTCGGATACGTGGCTGACCGTTGTCCCCGTAGAGGCGCCGAGGTAGAGGACCCTGGAGCCCTTGCGGATGGGCATCAGCTCAAGGCCCTTCAGTAGGGCCGCCGACAGCTTGCTCCTGAAGGGATCCCAGACGCGGAACTCTTTTCCCTTGCCCTTTAGCACCAGCTCTCCGTAGACGGACCTCCCCGGTGCCAAGCTGAGGGTGGCGGGCCAACGCTTCTCTCTGAGCTGGGCCCAGTAGAGGCCTTCAGCGTCCGCGTCCGGCTCTAGAGTCATCCCTTCCTCTTCCGCTGAAGCCGCCGCGGTTGCGATGGTCCCTCTTCTCCCTGTAGCCCCTCCGGTCGCCCCTCTGCTCCTGCTCCTTTCTGGGCTGTCCGGGCTTTGGCTCAGGGTACTTCTTCTTGATCTCCTCGAGCTTTGCATTCATCTTATCGACGAGTTGCTGGTTTAGCTTGCCGGAGTAGTAGTCGATCCTGGCGGCGAGCACAAGCTTCGCGCCCAGGAGACGGGCCACCTTCCCTCTCTGCCAGATGGGTGCGGCATGGATGGCGGGATGTTGGAATATGATGCCGTGCTTGGGGGGCCTCCCGCCCGTCTTGAGGGCCCTGAACAGGGCCTTCTCGGCGCCCAAGACCTGCACGGTCGAGGCCGGCATTTCGGCCATGCGCTTGAGGCTCCCCGCCTTGGCTATGAGCCGTGCGCCAATCCCCGCTCCCGCCATTACGGTGAGGTTGGGGCAGAGCTTGGCCATGTTCCTCTCGACGTGGCGGAGCATCTTGTCCCTGAGCTTCCCCGTGGAGACGGCCTCTGCGGCCAGGAGCAGCAGTGCATCAAGGTCTTCGGGGCGCAGCTCTCCGCCTTTGGACTTGTCGGCGGCCTCCAGGATGGCGGAGATCTTCGCTTCGCTGAAGCCCGTGGGCTGGAGCTTCTCCGCAGTGCAGTTGGACCTGAGCCCCACGTCGGCGACGATCCTGCAGTACGCCATGGGGTCTTGGACCAGGCCGTCCAGTTCCGGGAAGTGGAGGCCATACCACTCTCTCACTCTCATGGCTTCAAGGTTGGATATCTTGTCCAGCTCGTCCACGCTGTTGATGGACTGGACTATCTGCAGGTCGGGATGGGCCGCGGCTTCGCGGATCTTCTCTTCGCTGTCCCGAACGGCGAACTCCCTGATTATCTCAAGCACCTCCTCGGCGCTGTAGGCCAGCCCGGACTTCACCATGACCATGTCCTTGATGCTCTCCAGGTTCTCTCGGTCTTCGGCTTTTATGGTGACCTTGAAGCCCTTCTCCTCGGCCAGAGGACCCAACTCAGGGTACGGGACCACCAGGTCTTGGACGCCCTTGGATTTTGCGGAGTCCATAATCGTATCGAACTCTTCGACACTCAGGCCGACGCTCAGTGTCTTGAACTTCCGGTAGAGGTCGTCTTGGAACCTCGCTGCGGCGAGCGGCTCGCCCTTCTCGTCAAGGAGAGCCAGCCCGGCCTCGCACAGGAAGAGCCTAGCTTTCAAACGATACATCTAGCCCCTTCCATGGTAGCCCCGGACTCGTTTAAAACCTTGTCAAGGGCCCTTCAGCAGCCTCCAACGGGGCGTCCATCTCGAGGGCTACGCAGCCCATCGTGCTGGCCGTCTGCCATCTGAAGCCTGGCCCGTCTTGCTGGGCTTGTTCGACCGACTTGGAGAGCTAGAATTATATAGTGGCCTGAATCACGCAATTCGTAAAGGAGGTAAAGGAGTTGCCAACGCACGGGTCGCTGACCAAGGCCGGGAATTGCCACATGGCACCTGTCAGTCCGCAGTCAGACACCCAAGTTACAGGGCAGGGTTAGGGTCTCTAACATTCCAAAGAGGAACATGAGGGAGAAGTACAGGAAGCGTTTTGACCTCAAGCGAAGAGCCGGCCAGAACTGGGTCGTCCCCTAGACGGTCAGGCCTCGTCTTCCCATTTCTTCCAATCTGAATTCTCTTCTCCTTAGCGGGAGGAGGGCGCCCATTCTTGAGAAAGAACCGCCTTCACCTGGTACTTCCTCGAGTTCCTCAACAGCTCGATGAGCAGCTCGTCGCCTGGCTTGCGAGACCTGACGTACTTTCTCAGCTCCTTGATCGTCCTTATCTGGTTCGAGTCCAGGCCCGTTATGACGTCTCCGGGGCTTACCCCCGCCCTGTTGGCTGGACCTCCTTTCGCCACGCCTGCCACCGCCACACCTTCATTCACCTGCAACCTGTAGTGCGCGGCGACGTTCTTGTCGACGGTGAAGCCGGCGATCCCTAGCCAGGTCCTCATGCCCTTCCCATAGAGAATGAGGTCATCCACGGCCTTCTTTACTATCGTCGCGGGCACGGCGAAGCCGATTCCCTGGGCGTAGGGGATCATGGCAGTATTGAGGCCCACCACGTGGCCGTGGAGGTCCACAAGGGGGCCGCCGCTGTTCCCAGGGTTGATGGCCGCGTCCGTCTGGATCAGGTCCTCGAAGATGTTCTCTCCGAGGCTGATGTCCCTGTGCACGGCGCTCACGACGCCTCTCGTGACGGTGGGGCCGCCTAGGAAGAAACCGAAGGGGTTACCGATGGCCAGCACCGTCTGGCCGATCTTGAGCTCTTCGGAGTCGGCGATCTCCGCGACTGGGAGGTTCTTGTCCTCGACCTTGACGACGGCCACGTCGGTGGAGGGGTCGACCCCCACTACTATGGCCCCGATTTGCTTGCCGCCGGTCGTCATGATCGTCAACTCACGGGAGTTGACGACCACGTGGTTGTTGGTCGCTATGAACCCCTCGGGGTGGACGACGACGCCGCTGCCCATCCCCTGCACGGGGTGGACCCGGAACAGGTCTTCGACAACCTGCATGGTTGAGATAGTGACTACGCTGGGGAGGACCTTGTCGACGGCCTCGGTGACGGCCTTGTCATATGGATGATCTTCGCTCAACCTTCGCTTCTACTGTTTTTGGGCATTTAGGCCTGAGCTATCTAAATCTTCTGTTTCACCAAGCGAGTGAAAGGTGTGCGGTCCAGCCCAGAGCTCGCTGGCCCGCCTCCATCTGGAAGGGGCGAACAATGAATAAATACTCAGTTCGGGGCCTTTCTTTTGCATGGATAATCAGGCGGAGATGGACGAGCTAGACATGCGGATACTCAGGGAGTACCTGCGCGACGCGCGCCTTAGCTATAGGAAGGTGGCGGAGAGGCTCAGCCTTGCCGTGGGGACGGTTCTCTCGAGGACGAAGAAGCTGGAGAGGGCAGGCGTCATTAAGGGATATTCGGCGGTCTTAGACCAAGAGAAGCTGGGATACACGATGACCGTCGTCACCGAGATGACCGTTTCCAAAGGCAAGCTACTTGAGACGGAGAAGGAGATCGCCCAGTGGCCCATGGTCTGCGCCGTCTACGACGCCACCGGACTGACCGACATGTTCATTATAGCCAAGTTCAAGTCGAGGGAGGATCTGAGCGGTTTCACTAAGAAACTTCTCTCTCTTCCGCACGCCGAAAGGACCAACACCCACGTGGTGCTTACTACCGTAAAGGAAGACTTCCGCCTCCTTTGAAGAAACTAGGGGGGAGGAGTCAATGCACAAACATACACTTTGGGCCCGCGAGGCCGTGGCGCTTCTAGACACATGTGCTATCATAGAGCGTTCTGATGGTCAAGCGTCTACCGAATGACTGGCTAACCTTATATTTGACTAGGAAGATAAGGCTGCATTCAAGAAACAGGTCGACCAGACCATGCCATTCAAGATAGATGGAAACAAATTCGTTCCGTTCAAGATGAGCGCCCCCGAGGTCGTCGAAGCGGTCAAGAAGGCAGGCATTCAGTTCGTAGACCTGCAGTTCATTGACCTTCCTGGGAGGATCAACCACATCACCGTGCCGTCATACCACATAACGGAAGAGAACATCGAGGAAGGCTACCCCAAGATCGACGGGTCTAGCATCAGGGGTTACACCGGGATTGGAGACTCCGATATGATGCTCAAGCCCGACACGGACACTTACGCCATCAT
This sequence comes from Conexivisphaerales archaeon, assembly GCA_049509455.1. Lineage (GTDB taxonomy): Archaea > Thermoproteota > Nitrososphaeria > Conexivisphaerales > DTJL01 > DATKKG01. The sequence continues at coordinate 2,304 of JBEKZX010000011.1, read as the reverse complement.
CCCTTGGTCACCGCCGGAGCAGAAGATGGCCAGGATGATCGGAGACGTGTATATGAACCGTCGTCGCGGGAGGTACTCGAAGGACCCTCGCGCCATTGCGCAGACAGCCGAGAAGTACACCCAGGACAAGGGGTTCAGCTACGGCCTCTGGGGTCCTGAGCTTGAGGTGTTCGTGCTGGACAGGGTTACCTGGGACGTCCTCGACCCCTATCGCGGACAGTCCTACGCCATAGAGTCGAAGGAGGCCGCCTGGAACCAGGGTGACGGCTATCCCATCCGCTTCAAGGAAGGATATCACCCGACCTCCCCCCAAGACACCCTCCAGGAGTTCAGGAACGAGACGAGCCTCTACCTAGCGCATGACTTCCACGTGCCCGTCGAGGCGCACCACCATGAGGTCGCCACGGCAGGCCAGGTTGAGTTCAACGTCAGGCGCGATACTCTGACGGCGATGGCGGACAACATCTCGACGGTCAAGTACGTCGCCAAGAACGTCGCGGCCAGCAGGGGGAAGATTGTCACCGCCATGCCCAAGCCCATCGCCATGGACAACGGATCGGGCATGCACGTCCACGTCAGCCTCTGGAGAAAGAGCGGCGGCGCGGGCGATGCGGCACATCTTTCGGATGCCGGCGACGAGAACACGTTCTACGACGAGTCGGAGAGCTATGCGGAAGTGAGCCAGACCGCCCGCTACTTCATGGGGGGCCTCCTGAACCATAGCAGGAGCCTCACGGCCATCACGAATCCCACGACCAACTCATATCACAGGCTGGTTCCGGGCTACGAAGCTCCGGTCTACATCGCGTGGAGCCGGAGCAACAGGAGCGCCAACGTCATGATACCTACATACACTACTAAGGACCCGAAGTCGAAGAGGGTCGAGTTCAGGACGCCCGACTCGAGCTGCAACGCCTATCTCGCCGAGTCGGCCATCCTAGCAGCGGGGCTCGACGGCATCGTGAAGAAGCTCGACTGCGGCGATCCGGTCGACGGGAATATCTACGATCTCTCGCCCGAGAAGCGCAGGGAGCTCGGCATCAAGCAGTTGCCGGGAAGCCTCGTAGAGGCAACGGAGGCCATGCTCAGTGATTCCGAGTACCTGAGGCCCATCTTCCCCAGGGAGGTACTGGACGACATCGTCGAGAGAGAGCTGAGGGACCATAGGGCGATAAGCATCAGGCCCCATCCATACGAGTTCTACCTATACTTCGATGCGTGACCACACGTCGCTAGATTACTGGAACTCGGCCTGCTCTCAATTAACGCCAAGTGGTCTCGTGGGCATCTTCATTCTAAGGCATGGGGAGGCCGGCAAGACGATCCCGATGGAGGGATTGGGTGCCGAGCGTCCCTTGACCTCGGAAGCCATGAGGGAAGTGGCGGGGGTGTGCAAGAGGCTCGACGGCGTGGGCCTCAAGTTCGACAGGATCGCTTCCAGCTCCCTGAAGAGGTGCCATCGAAGGAGTCTAACGGAGACAGCCGTATCGACAGTCAAGAGGAGGTTCAGGCACACGCTCTACTCGAAGAAGAGGAGAGGTCAGAAGAACGAGCTCAGGCTGAAGGTGATTACGCACAACCTATCGATAATCGCAAGAATGCCAGCTACACTCAAGTAATGTGCCAAAGCCCATGAGGAAGAATGTATTTATAGCCGCCCGAAGCTTTTGTGATATGATATTATGCCTGCTTCAGATGACGATATCCTGGCGGAACTTCGAGAGATTCGGAAGCTGCTCACGCCTGCTCCTGCACCTACTCCCAAGAAGGGGTTCCTGAATGAGTTCAAGACCTTCCTGGAAGACTACAAGGTGCTGGGACTGGCGGTTGCATTCATCCTCGGCGTCTACCTTGGAGCCCTGGTCAAGTCCCTGGTTACCGACTTGGTAATGCCCATCGTATCGTATGCTCTCCCGAAAGGCACCAACATCAACACATACATGGCTGGCCCGTTCGGCATCGGCGACTTTGCCAATAGCGTCCTGACCTTCATCATCGTGGCTTTGGTCATCTTCCTGATAGTGAAGCTAGCTCAACGGGCGAACATCAAGTAATCCGGCAAACGGTACCGAGTCGTTCGGTCACCAGCTCTTCGGGAGTTCATCGAAGAACCCCGCTATTTCATCGTCATCGATGAATCAGTAATGCAGGACATGGCCGGACCGCCAAACGGGGATAGACTGGTACTTTCGGATATCTGTTGCTACTGGAAAAGATGGGATTAGCTTCAGAGGGAACCAGAATGCAGTCTTCCTGCGGCGGACGGCGGCGATTCGCTCCGGCGCGTGAGGCGTGGAGAGCATA
>JBEKZX010000109.1:0-4079 GCA_049509455.1 Conexivisphaerales archaeon | reverse complement strand
GTGGAGCTCTTCGGCGACCTCCATTCGATGCCCAAGGAGGAGCTCAGGAGGAGGGCCGACTACTACCTTCAGAAGCTCGGCCTCGCCGGAGACGCTAGGAGGAGGGTGGGGAAGTACAGCGGAGGGATGCAGCGGATGGTCTCCCTCATCATGGCCATCATCCACAACCCCTCCGTAGCCTTCCTCGACGAGCCCACAGTGGGGATGGACCCCCAATCCAGGCACGCCGTCTGGGACTTCGTCCGAGAGCTGAAGGCCCAGGGGAAGACGGTCATCCTCACGACGCACTACATGGAGGAGGCGGAGGAGCTCTGCGACAGGGTAGGGATCATAGACCACGGGAAGCTCATAGCCCTGGGGGCCCCGAAGGAGCTCAAGGAGAGGTTCGGGGCCAAGGACCTCGAAGACGTCTTCATACGGCTCACCGGCCGGAAGATAAGGGAGGGCGCCTGAATTGAACGCCCGCAGGCTTTCGGCCCTCGTCAAGGTCAACATCAAGAGGATCGTGAGGGAGCCCGCCTCCCTCTTCCTGGTGATCCTCTTCCCCATCCTACTGACGGCCTTCTTCGGACTGGCATTCGGAGGAGTGGGGGGAGCCCAGACCACCTATCAGCTGGGGGTCGTCAACCTAGGCTCCCCGTCCCCCCTGGGCCCTTGGGCGCAAGCGTTCGTCGGGAACGTGACCGCGACGCGGAAACTGCAGGTCCAGACGTACGATTCGAACGCCACCGCCCAGATCGCCCTGCAGCAGGGGAAGCTCTCCGCGGTGATCCTCATACCCGCCGGCTTTGAGCAGAGCGTCGAGGCCTACGTGCGGAACCCTTCGAACCCCGCCGCGTGGCAGGTCTCCACGGTCCAGCTCTACATAGACAGCGGCTCCATGTTCGCCGTCCAGGCCATACCACCCGTCGTCCAGGGGGCGCTGACCTCTACGATATCCGAGGTGGCAGCCCAGGCGGCAAGCCTGCCCATCGAGTTGGGCTCCCCCTCGCTGATCCAGGTGGCCAAGTTCACTGCGTTCGACTACATGGTGCCGGGCCTCTTCGCGTTCTCGGCCATCTTCCTCACGATGCTGGTGGCCCAGTCGTTCACCATGGACCGCGAAAAGGGGCTTCTCCGGAGGATCAACACGACTCCGACGAGGGCCTCCGAGTTCATGGCTAGCCACGCCCTCTCCAACATGCTGCTAGCTCTCCTGCAGGTGGGCCTCGTCTTTGCCCTGGCCAGCGCCATCGGGTACCACTCCCAAGGAGGAGCCTTCAGCCTGCTCTTCGCCTTCGTCATGGTCTCCGTCTTCGCCGTCACGTGCGTCGGATTCGGCCTCATCACCGCCACCGTGGCGAAGTCGTCTGGGGCGGCGACGGGCATCGCCTTCATCTTCATCATGCCGCAGATGTTCCTGGGGACCTTCGTCTCGGCGAACGTATCGGGGGCGATGGCCACGGTCGGGAGGTTCGTGCCCAGCTACTACGTCACGGACGCCCTGACTTCGCTCTTCCTTAGAGGGGCATCGCCGACCAGCGCCGCCGCGCTCACAGACCTAGGGGTCGTCGCGGGAGTGAGCGTCGCCACGCTCGTGGCGGGCATATGCCTCTACCAGAAGTACGGCGGCTCCTGAGGGCTTGACCGAGCCAGAGAATGTTCGGTGTCTTTTTACTTGAAGTTATAAGCCCGCCCGGGGCTCCTCTTTGGTTACCCCTGGAGTCCAAGCTGATGCATATCGTTAGCTCAGAATCAAACATATCCGTCTTCCGTATGAGATGATACTGATGCTCGAAATCCTGTTAGAGTCTTCCAGGGATAAGCTTGCTCTGATGTCAACATACATTGGGGAGAGGCTATCCACTGTACCTCTCCTCAAGGCCCACTCCATCATCCTTGAAGACAAATCCACGGAAGACGCTGGCCCTGTGATCGCGCTCATACAGGAGTTCCTGGCGGCGCAGGGGCAACATAGTTTTAAGGAGACACTGGAAGGCCACAAAGTAGTCGTGGAAGCCTTGGGAGACGAAGCCGTCTCTTGGGCCAATCGCGAAGATTCTTCCGTCGGCCTTCCCCCCGGTCTATACCAATGCCCCCACTGTGGAAAGGTCTTCGCAAGCGACGGAGAATATAGGGCTCACACCATCATTCATTACGCCTAACCATGGTTCCAACACTCATCTTACCCGTGCATGCGAGCGGCCGCAGGGAAGCGTTCACTCGGACGAGGCCGTCGGGGCGGTTCCACCGGGTTCCCTGAAGCAGGGGCTTCGGATCGCCCAACTTTATTATACCGACGAGGGAAGGCCAAGGGTGGGTCAAGAATGCCGGCTCACATAAAAGCCAAGCCGGGCGACGTGGCCGAATCGGTGATAGCGGTGGGGGACCCTGCCAGGGCAGAGCAGTTGGCCGGGATGCTTCAGGGTGCCAAGCTCGTCAATTCGAACAGGGGGCTCCTCATTTTCACTGGTCGTTACGATGGACGGGAGGTGACCGTGGTTACGCATGGGCTGGGCGGCCCGTCGAGCGCGATAGTCTTCGAGGAGCTCCGCCTCCTCGGAGCCAAGACGATAGTTCGCCTCGGCACCGTCGGGGCCATGGTGAAGGACCTGGAGATCGGGGACCTCATCATCCCGACGGGGGCTGCGTTCTCCGAAGGCTCGCTGAAGATGTACGTCCCGGACGGGGAGCTCCCCGCCGTGCCCGACATCAGGCTGACGGCCAGGCTGGCCGACCTCTGCAGAGGGGAAGGTCTGCGGCACCGGCTGGGCGTCGTGTTCTCGAGCGACGCCTTCTACAACGAGGACAAGACCTTCGTCAAAAGATGGGCGGCTCGAGGGGTGGTGGGTGTGGAGATGGAGTGCGCAACGCTCTTTACCCTTGGCCTGTTGAAAGGGTTCAGGGCCGCTTCTCTGCTCATCGTGAGCGACAGCCTGGTGAGGGAAGGTGAAAAGGAGATAGTCCCTGCAGAGGGGCTTCAGCCATATGTGATGAGTGGAGCCAGGGCGGTCCTGAGGGCCCTGTCTCCCCCCTGACAGGCTGCCTACCTGTAGCTCTCATGTTCCCCCTGCGTGCGGGACAAGGCCCCACGAAAGGGAAGGAACCCCCGGAGCTAGTTCTGGACGGCGTATCGGAGGGCAAGCCGACCCAACGGGTCATGAACGTAGGGTGACAGACAGCCCAACTTGTGGAGCGCTTTTTAGGAAGCCTCCCTTGACCACCGACTTCGTGCGCGCAGAACGGACGGGGCTCTACAAGTGGATTGTGCTCCTAATAACGTCCATCGGCGCCTTCATGACGCCGCTCGACAGTACCATAGTGAGCGTCTCCTTGCCCTCCATCGCCGAAGGGCTGAAGATGGACTACCAGACGGTCATATGGGTGCCCATGGCGTACCTTGTCGCTCTGACCGTGTTCCTCCTGAGCCTAGGGAGGCTCTCCGACAGCAGGGGCAGGAAGCCGATCTTCATTTCGGGGTTCGCCATCTTCGCGGTGGCCTCCTTCCTCTGCGGCAACGCTTCCAGCGGCCCCGAGCTGATCGTGTTCAGGGTCATTGAGGGGGCCGGAGCGGCATTCATAGGGGCCACATCGACGGCGATAGTCACGGACACCTTCCTTGCGAGTGAGAGGGGGAAGGCGCTGGGGATCAACGCAATGTCCACCTACGTGGGCCTCTCAGTGGGCCCCAGCCTGGGGGGCTTCCTGACGTTCGCCTACGGCTGGCGCTCGATCTTCTATGTCAACGTGCCCATCGGGCTGCTCGTAATAGTGCTAGCGCTCATCGAGCTCAAGGAACCACCCATCGTTGGCTCCAAAAAGGGGTTCGACCTCCTGGGAGCGGGCACGTTCTCCGCTGGGCTCGTCGCCGTCCTCGTCGGCCTGACGGAGGGGGATTTCGTGGGCTGGGAGACGCCTTTCATAATCGGGCTGCTAGCGGCCGGCGGGCTCCTTTTGGTTTCCTTTGTCGCCATCGAGAGGGGAAGGCAGACAATGGCCATGCTCGACCTTTCCCTCTTCACCGACAATCGGCTGTTCGCGGCGGCCAACCTTTCGGCCCTGCTGAACTACACCTCCTTCTTCGGGGTCAGCTTCTTCGT
>JBEKZX010000108.1:0-4084 GCA_049509455.1 Conexivisphaerales archaeon | reverse complement strand
GCCGTGCTCGTCTTCGTAGTGGTGGGGCCTGTCACCGTAGTGGTGGGGCCTGCAACCGTGCTCGTGACCGTGCTTGTGGTGGTCGACGAGGTGCTCTTCGTGAGCAATGATTCAGCGCCGGCTCCAGCGATGGCAGCCACTACCACCCCTGCGCCGACACCGATTACGAAGTTTCTACGAGATACCTTGCTAGCATTCTTAGATTCGTCTTGTCCTTCTGTTGTCATAATAGTCATATCTATATACTTCGTCAGCGATATAAGCCATTAGGTAAGCTATTCCGATTAATCTATATCCCATACACTTTGCATCATTATAACTAACTGCTATTTAGAGAAGTGACTAACATTATAAATCGTACAACAAATGCGCAGCTTCGCATCTTTATAGAACTTTTATTTGCAGGAGTGATCTATATTATAGAACGTACAACAAATGCACGGCGGTTATTGCTGAACCCTATGGAATACCTTGCATGAACTCTCGTATTTGCCACATGGTCAGAGCGAATTAGCCTTGCCGTCCTGTTCAATCGGATGAAGCTGTGACACACCCGCTGTCCTAGACTGCAGACTTACCTGAGATGGCAGATGCGTCGCGCCAGCTCAATGCAGGGTGGTCGTGCCAGTGCGGAGTTTGGGAAGGTCAGATTGCACTCTCTTCACCTAGAATCACCGCCCGATCCAGAGCCCTGCCCTCGGAACACACATCCCAGATTCCGGGTCAAAGTGACAGTCTTTTGAGAACTCGCAATCCTTGCAATCATCTGCAACAGGTCCACCGATACGACACCTTTTCTCCTCACCCAAGTTGCAGCAACCCCCCTTGGCTTAGTGAATCAGGGTTATGCGTCTAGATGCTCCTCTTGCCTTTATTCCTAGCGCTTCTGCTGGTGCCAACCCCTTCATGCCCACCAAACGTCCCCAGGCCATTCCAAGGAACCGCGGCCGGAACCAAATGGGCGTCTTGCGATCAATCATCTTTGTGTCGTTGGATACAAAAGGCTAATTAAATGAGGGCAAGGCCGAGCAGCGGCACCATGAAGCCCCGGTGCGGCCCTCCTCCACCCCATGACCGCGGCCTCCCATCCTGTCCGGACGATTTGGCTATCATGATCTCCCGAGTGTGGCATGCCGATGCCGGTCCGTCAAGAGAGACTAATCCCATCAGATCTAGAGCTTGGGGGGTTTCAACATCGTCAGGATGCGGCCCAGGTCGGAGGCTGCGAAACATGCTATGTCGAAATCTGTGACGAGCCCCACCACCGATCCTTCTTCGACGACCGGTATGTGCCTTATTCGATTCAGCCTCATGATGTTGGCTATCTCAATCAGGTTGGTGTCGGGAGAAGCCGTGGTAACCGGGCTGGACATGATGTCCTTCACGAGTTTCGCCCCCTTCTTCTTGCCGACGAGCCTGATGAAGTCACTCTTTGTGAGTATCCCTTTCAGCCTTGTCCCCTCGATTACGAGGAGGCTACCGATGTCAAGGCTAAGCATGAGCCTCGCGGCTTCGGAAAGGGACGCGTCGGACCGGATCTTGATGATGTTCACGTTCATCACTTCAGAGGCTTTCACGGTTGCAAAGTGATGGCGGACTCCTCTTTTAGGTTTCCTCTTTTGAAGCACGCATACTGACGTCGTCGATGGCCTCGCATTTCGCTAGCCTAGGGCATTGTTGGATATCTATTGCTGCTGAGAATGGAGTCAATATCATTGCTTCGGCATGCGGATGCGAAGGTGCAGGCAGGATATCGCGCTCACTGCGTTTCGGAAGGAGGGACTCCAGCGCGTTACTCGTCCGCCAGAAGCACAGTGTGGGAAAACGTTATCTGTGCGCATGACGTTCTAACGTTTTGTGTCCACACGACCTCGTAACAGGCTTGACGTAGAGGGCTTCCTGAACGTGGCGATCATGGTTTCGGCATTGGTGCTCGCTTCTTCGCTCGTCCTTTTCGTCGGGACGCCGGCGAGGGCTTCGGAGCTGTGGAACGTCGACGTCTCGGAGATCACTCCACACCTCTTCGATCCTCAGGGAGTGACCATCAACGTGGGCGACACGGTGATGTGGAGCGACTATCATGACGCGCACACGACTACTTCGTACCCGGGCCAGGCTGAGTACTGGGACTCCGGTCCCATGGTCGAAACCTCGACGTTCAGCTTTACATTCACTCGCACGGGTAACTTCACGTACTACAGCGAGTACCCGGAGGACGCAGGCTACGTCGGTTGGGTCTTCGTTCAACAGCCCGCGCCTGAGTTCCCAGGCTACTTGGCGTACATAACTGTGGCCGCTGCAGTCATCCTTGCGCTGCTCCTCCAGAGAAGGCTCAAGGCTTGAACCTGAGAGTGGTGGACGTGGCTCTTCATACTTTGTCCGCTACGGCGAATTCCAACGAGCCGTAGCCAGTTAGTTCGTGGGCATCTATTGCTCCAGGAAAAGAAATCAATATGCTTTCAACGAGCTACATCCTTAAGGGCTGCTTTCACCTATGAGGGCATACCGATTGAATTGAGCAGATTCACTCTTAATTGCAAGAACTGCCACCGCGACTTTGAAATCAGCGATTTGCAGAGAAAGCTTGTCGTTCCATGGTTTCTGTTCGGTAGGGTGCCAGGATATCGCTGGTACCTTACGCGCTGCCCTTACTGTCGCAAGAAGAGCTACAACCGCCCGTCGAGCGATAGCTGACTGCAGGACGTTCTTGAGGCAATTGCAGGGGATACATGTAACTGCTGGAAAGGATGACGATTTTCTTACGGTCCACCAGTGGTGATGCAATATCAAGGATGCGGGCGCCGGCTGTTCCCTTAAATAGCTTCCAGCTCTAAGCGTCGCTAGAATGAAGGCAGTAGTCCTCTTCGATACCCTCTTCGGAAACACGGAGAAGATAGCCAATGCCCTGACGAAGGGTCTGCGGGAGAAGGGCATCGATGCCGACTGCATCAACATAGGCGCCGTCAAGCTGGAGGACCTTCCGAGGTATGATTTCTTGGCGGTGGGAGCGCCCACGCGCGCGTTCACCGCGGCGAAGCCCATAAAGGACTTCCTTATCAGGTTGGAGGCTGCGAATCTCAGTGGCAAGCTCGGCTACGCCTTCGACACGAGGATCGACAGCCGTCTCTCCGGAAGCGCGGCGAAGCATATCGAAAAGAAGTTGGTGGCGATGGGCGTCACGATGGTCAGGACGCCTTCGTCGGCGTTTATCCAAGGAAGCGGGCCGTCAGACAAGGTCGGGGGAACTACCCTCATACCGGGGATGGAGGAGCGCTTTGAGGCCCTCGGCCGCGAAATCGGGGACGCGCTCAAGAGCGGGGCACCAGCCGGCAAGACTGGCTGACAAGAAACTCGGAAGAGCTTCGTTTAAGGGTCATTTACAGACTCAGTTGACTATCTGTTGCTAATTTCGGTTAGCACTGGAAGATGCTATGCAGTCTTCAAGAGGACCACTTTCCGTTTCGAGAGGCTATTGACCCCACTCCGCCCTAGGGTCGCCCTGGGCTCCATACAAAGAAGAAGCGTCTTGGCCCTCCGTCCATCAGCTTCGACCGAGGTCCTTCTCCATCGCCACGGCGAAGGGGACGCTCGTCATAGCCTGGCACGTTCCCAAGAACGGGAAGCCTTACAGAACGGAGGACGAAGACATGGTCAGAAACAAGTAGATCAAGATGGAGAAGGTGTCAATTAGCCGCAGGCTTGGACCTGCGAATGGGAGCTGCAGGAGAAGCCTCTTGTAGATAGCGAAGTTGAATTCGGCTCTGGAGAAGGCAACAATGGGGTTCGTTAGAGAGGACCGGAAGCCTATGCGCTGTCCTTACGACTGCGATTGACAGACCTAGTCGGTTCACGCAATCAAGTGGCGCACCACGGTCAGTCAAGCGCCCCTGAGTCCCTGACGAGGGTCGCCAGCCTCTCACCGTTCTCCGTGAGGGAATACTCGACGGGCCTGTGCGGTTCGTCCAGGACTCTCCTCCTGACGATCCTCAGCTGCTCCATGCGCTTGAGGGCCCGGGTCGTCATGGTCGAGTGGCCCACGACCTTCACGAGCTCCGAATACCTCGCAGCCCCCTTCTCTTGGAGC
>JBEKZX010000107.1:0-6690 GCA_049509455.1 Conexivisphaerales archaeon | reverse complement strand
ACCACACCGACGATGTAACCAACGGCCGAGCCTCCTACTACCCCAGACGTGCCGAGCACAAGATCGCCCACCGCAGGATTCACGCATAGCGATCCAGCTGGACACCTTGCGCCTTGAATGATAACGAAGGCCCATGCAAGTCCAACTAACGCACCAAGTAACTCAAAGGCTGAACGCGTCCTCATCTGCCATGGAACAACGCACCCGTCCTATTTACGAGTGCTAGCCTCTCGGTGTATTACGCTACCGCTACTCTATGAGAAAGGCTCGACATTCAGGCTGTTCCCTATGGTCACCAATTCCCCCAGACAGAGGTCTCGGAAGCGAACAAGATATGTTCCGTAGATTGCCGAAGGGCTGGCGGTGATTTGGTAGGTCACGAGCCCGTATGTGCTGTTGACGAGCACTGCATCGTGAATCGAGACAGAGATACCTACCTCTTGAGAATTGACGGGTATCAGGTCGTTGACGCCTGTTCCGTTTACCTCTGAAACGTAGGTCCAGTCTGCGACCGCGAGGTAGTCCTTGAAGCCCTGCGAGTCGTTCAGTGGATACTGTATGTCGAAGTACACCATGGTAAGGTAGCCAGAGGTGCCAGGCTTCAGGACGTACTGGTTGAGCATCGGTATGTAGTTCGGGGCTCCGCCAGGATGGGGCTGGCTGTAGGTAACGAAGCCGTCCGCGCTCCTGATCGAGACCCATGAGAATAGCGCAGGGCAATTCGTCTTTCCCCCTCCAGATGGCTGGCCAAACAGAGGGCCCACCGACTGCGGAACGAGATAGACCACCGAAGACCCCGCCACTATCCCCAGCGACAGGGCCAGAAGCACCGCGACGGCAGACCTCCTGCGAAGGCTCAAGACGGACAGGGGATAGTTCGGCTGGGTTATAATGCCAACATTGGTACACCGATCAGGAGAGGCCGTTCAACTTCTGGCACGGGCGCCGTCACGGCATTCCCTTCCACACGACCCATGACTCGTAGGCTAGGAAGCCGACGGTCAGCGCGGTGAGGCCTAGTATGAAGACCACTGCCCTGAAATCGGTGGGAGGAGAGAGGAGGAGATAGGACCCAGACATCGCTAGGATGAACGCGATGTAGGACAGGAGGCGGGGGAACCTGAAACGGCCCAGCTTCACGAATTGGCGCATGAAGCCTACGTCCACCTCCTTGACCACGGAGTACTTCCCACCTTCGTCCTTCACGACAAGCCCCATTTCGGCGAGCTTCTCCAGATGGTGGACCGCGACGTTCACGCTTGAGAAGCGGAGTCGGCGCTGGACCTCCCTCGGGCCCAACCCACCATCGTTGAGAAGGAGCCAGTACACCCTGAGGGTCTTCCCTTCGAGGTCGGGCTTCTGGTTCTCCGCCAAGCCTCATGTCATGCTCCAATGACTCTTAAAACGGTTGAGTGGGCATGAGGGGACACCGCATCTTGTCAGGGAAGCTGCTGATACCAGAAACCAGTATTGGCCGTCGAGTCCATTATCACGAAATAGACGAGCTGGCCGTGCGCGAAGCCCTGCGATGCGTTTAGCCAGAGGGAAATCGTGAATGTTGAGTCAGCGTTGTTCACGAAGCTGAACGTCAGGTTGGAGACTGTCAGATTTGGTAACAGGGCGTTAACCTCAGCCAGGTTCACGGCCTGGGGAGGGTCGGCCCGACCGTCCATGGTCACGAACCACCTTGACGTGCTGTTGTCGTAGGAAGCAGTTCCATTGTAGATCTCCAGAGGGAGGTGGAGCGAGGGCGGGGTTGAAGGTGTCCCGAAGTTCTGGAAGGCCACTTCGTTCTGCACGACGGTCGTGCTCGCCCCAGATGTCAGCTCGACGGAGAGCGTGTAGTTCCCCGCGGGGTCATCGGGGCCAGCATAGTAGCTCAGGCTGACTATGTTGCCGCTGTGCGAGGGGATCAAGCCGTGGCTTACTCCGTAGGGGTCGATGACGGTGCCGTCGAGGCTGACGGGCGAGACGACCACGATGGTGACGTTCATGCTTTCATCCGCCCCCTTTGTGTATGTCATCGGCGTCTTGAACGGGCTGACCGCGACGGCGGACGAGTTGAAGGGGCTGCTCTCGAACATCGAACGGGCCCGCCCGCTCAGTAGGTCGAACAGGCTCACCGAAGTGGAGCGCGTCTGGTTGACCCAGTCGACCGTGGTAACGTTCTCCGTCCTGTACTCCACCGTGCTTTCAAGCCAGGCGGCGGACGCTCCGAAGTCATACACCGTTCCTATGGTAGCGCCCGTCATGTTCACTGCAATGGATGAATTGGAATTGGGAAAGAACAGATTTCCGTCAGGATTGAATAAGACGAAGTAGTAGGTTCCTGGGCTCGCGATGGACAGCCCTAGCGTTCCAGAGGATGCGCCAGTGGCCATGGCCATAGGGCCGCCGCTCTGGTTGTACGAGAATAAGTTGAACTGATCTGGAGCATAGACCATCACATCGACCAAGCTGGAGCAGTTCCAGGCTACTTCGACGATCGAAGACGCGCTCACCTGAGCGGCCTGGACCGTGTATTCAGGAAGGGAAAGGACGGAAACGAGTGCGTAGCTGGGATAGGGAGAAATGAAACCGACGGGGGGCGAGGCCGAGCCGTTCACCAGCCAGTCGTAGCTGAAGAGGGTCGAGTTCCTGGCCTCCATCACAGAGTATGGCACCTGACGGAACCCATCCGTCTGAATGGGCGAACTAACTTGGTACGAATACGAGAGGAAGGGCACGAATAGCGCAGCGACCAGCAGGGCAACGAGCAACGTGGAAGCGATCGCAAGGCGATTCAACCTTGTGGTGTTTCTGTTGACCCTGAGGGACTCCCCGTCCGTCTGCATCATGTCGGCCATCCGTAAGGCCTCCCTCCCGTCGTCTGTGATGGAGTAGTTGCCGTCCGAGGAGGTCTGCACCAGGCCGTCCAACCTGCCCAAATGAAACTGGAGATGTCCGCTGCTCTCTATTCCGATCCTCCTCTTCAACTCTGAAAAGCCAAGCGGCCCTTCCTGCAAGGCATGAAGTATCCTTATTCTGACTGGGTGGCCGAGTGCTTCAAACAGCTCAGCCCTGGACTTGTCGAAACTGGACGCATCGCCCTGGTCAGACACTGCCATGCACATCGGCCAGCGACGATATAATGCCTCGTTTGTGGACAGCCTGACCGAAGACCGACATCGTTGGTCTACATATCTGGTCTGACTGGCACCGTAGATGGCAGACGAGGACGCAAGTGGGACTTAATCGAGTCCGAAGCGGCCAGAAAGGAGATGTTCCATAACGGTTTCGGTCAGTAGAATCGGGCCCAGGGCCGACCATGTTGGCCTATGTCTATGGCCCTAATCATGAAAGGGACGTTGTCGCAAGATTAGACACCCCTCGTACGGCACCTAGGCCTCGCTCAGAGCTTTCGAGTACATCTCGTCAAGACTCACAGGCTCAGCGGCAGCCGTATGCTCGCTGACCACCCTTCCGCCCACAAGAACGAGCATCCGAATTGGCAGCCCTTCAAGCCCGACAAGGATGTGGCTGGTCATCAATACGGTCACGCCCTGCTGGTTTCTGCGGGCAATCTCTCGAACGAAGTTGTCGCGGGATCGTTTGTCTAGCGCCACCAGTGGCTCGTCCAGAAGGAGAAGGTCGTCGTCTCCTATCAGGGCCTGAGCCAGCGACAGCTTCCTCCTCATCCCGGACGAATAAGTCCTGATGGGCTTCTCCCAAAAGGCGTCTAGGCCGAACATTTCGTTCGCCCTGGCCATTCCCCCTGTGGACTCCAACTTCCTGAGTCCCGAGACGAATCTGATATACTCCAGCCCCGTGCAGAAGTCCGGGAAGGCCATGTCCTCGAAGGTCGCCGAGGCGCGCCCGAAGAGGAGATGCCTCTGCCTCCAAGGGTCGTACCCGAGGACCTTCACCTCCGACCTCCTGGGATGCCTCAGGATGCCGCCCACTAAGAGGACCATCTCCCCCGACTCGACCTTCATGGAGATGTCGTCCAGCGCCAGGATCGGGCCGAACTTCTTGCTCAGCCGGCTGACGACGACAGCGGGGGTTCCCAGGGCCATTCACTCCTTCTCGCTGTACTGGAAGCAGAGGTAGGCCAGCACGGCCAAGGCTGAAGCCAGGACCATGGACGGGAAGGCGTCGTCCAGCAGGGGAAGCCAGTCGAACCTGACCTCGCCGATCAGGTTGGAGAGAGGTCCAGTGCCGACAGTCTGGAAGACAACGGACGGAAGGAGGTTGCCGACGCCGAACCCTTCGGTCTCGACCAGAAAGTACGCCAGGACGGGGACAATGAAGGCGTACACAGGCTTCCTGAAGTAGGTCGCAGGGAGCAGGCAGAAGCCGAGCATGATGGAGAAGAGCAACGCGTAGAGGGAGATCCAGATCCAGGCGTTGCCAAACACGTATGACGGATACTTCAGCAGGACGCCGGGGTCGTACAGGGCCAGCGTTATCAGGGTCGACGCGACGACGGGGATGAGGACCGTCAGAAGGAGGGAGACGGCCTTGGCAAGGAAGACCGTGGAGGACCTGATCGGGTTCAACAGGGTGGACCTGAGGACGAGCCTGTCCTTCTCGTAGGCGAACGTGAAGGCAGCCGCCGCAGCCACGATCGGGTATATGTTGGTCCAGTCCTTGATGGGCATGACGGTCGGGTGGAGGAGCTGAGTGATGGATTGGCCCAGCGACAGGGAAGTGCCCAGGACACGGATGTCGGGGTTGAACCCGAAGGAGCTGTACGCCAAGACCAGGAAGACCAGCAGGGAAATCAGGCCCTTCCGACCCTGGACGAACTCCCACGAGACTAGGGAGAGGAAGCCCGAATGCCCGCCGGCCTTCGGGCTTTTCTCGCGCGCGGGCGGCAGGTACCTCCCGGCTGCCCAGCTGGAGAGGGTGAACAGCGTCCCCAGCGCCGCCAGGCCGGTGCCCAGCGGAAGGAGGTCCTTCGGAGTAGCGCCGATGACAGACACGTTCGCCATGGCAGATGAGTTGACGGGGGCGCCGTTAGGGTCCACCTCGACGCTGACTAGGAAGAGCCCGCGCGATTCGGGAGAGAAGGGTATCAGGGCCTGTCCGGCGGACGCGACGTCCATCAGTGTCTCGTTTCCAGCCACTGACCGGACTGAGACTTGGTAGCTCAGGTTCTCGGAGGACGAAAGGGCCAGGATCATCCTGTCCCCGGGCTTTAGGAAGAGGCAGAGCAAATGGGGCGACGCTGGGCCGGACGCCGAGAGGCCGATCATGTTCACGCTGAGCGACTCCTGGGCAAAGTACGCGTTGCCGACCATCGCCACGCCGACGGCCAGGAGCCCTAGCCCCACGATCAGAATCAGACCGAAGAGGCGACCGGCAAGGTGCTTCGTCACGGCCGCCTGCGCCTGCTTCTCCAGACCACTAATGAGCCCGCGGCGACGACCCCCGCCACGGCCAGTAGCACCATCGGATAGAGAAGTGTGTCCCCCTTTGGCTCCGGGCTCAGGTTGAAGTTGGACGACGTCATGACGAGGCTGTTGGCGTTGAAGCCGATCTGCCATACGCCGAGCGCATGCATCATGATGTCGTCCGTGAACCAGTCGGCGTGGTTGTACGCAAGGAGGACGCCGGAGAAACGGTCGTAGATGGCCGACCAGATTGGGGTGTTAACTCCAACGGTCGAATTCGCCGGAGTTTCATTGAACCAAACGGTTACGCCCTGAGGAAGCGGGAAGACATGGGTATGAGGATAAGTGATTATAAGCCTGTCCGTCATGAACGACCCTATTCCGGGGACATCCAGAGTGGCGTCTAGGTAACTGGCGCCGGACGTCCCATTCGGCTCCGCCCCACCCTGAGAGAGGCTCGTGAACTCCACGGGGCTCTCGGGAACGAAGGCCGGGGTCCCGTTCACGGCCGTGGCGAAGGGATAGTCATGTATCAATTCAATGTCCGTGCCCACTACGAGCGACGCTTGGGGGAGCCAGTACGGCCACGAGCCCACGTATGAGCCGTTCAACAAGTAGGCTGAGCCGTTCGATACGGAGACAAGCAGCTCGACAGAAAGCAGACTCCATTCGGAAGAAGGCTCCATGCCATCGAATTGCAATGTGTAGTTGACCTGGTAGTATGAGGGAAGGACGTCGTCGATGACCCAGCTGAGGCTCAGCGAATCGAATCCGATGGTCTGGTTACCTCCCGGTGGATGCCACACAGCGTTCTCCATCTCCGGGGCTCCTGCTCCATAGTTGCTGAAGCCGGTCAGGGAGGAGAGCGAAGAGTTCGATTCCCCGTAGACGGCGTATGTCCCTTTGGTCAGCTGGACCGTTCCACTCGCGTCTGATTCCGCGACCGACCAGATGGCAAGCCCATTATTCACCGCCAGAAGGCAGATGAGCATCAAGCACACGTATCGCTTAGCGGTTGCAGATGGCATCCAGCTTTCGATGCCCACCTTCCTCTTCAGGTCAGCGAAACCAAGAGGGCCGTCCTGCAGGGCATGGAGTATCTTGATCCTGATGGGGTGGCCCAGCGCCTCGAATAGTTCGGCCCTAGACTTGTCGAAGTCGGAGGCGTCCCCACCCTCTGCCATAGGCAGGAGTAGTGGTGGCGCCAGATATAATACCACAATTGTGGACAGCCTGTCACCTGCCGCTGCGAGAGGTCCACGATAGTGGTCCAACCCGCAACGAGAGGCGAGTCTCAGCAGAATATTTCCCACGT
>JBEKZX010000106.1:0-4238 GCA_049509455.1 Conexivisphaerales archaeon | reverse complement strand
TCCTTGTGTGCGCGCTTGGTCGTATAGCTTCCTCAGTTTCTCTTCTTCCAGCGCGTAATCGGACAACTTCGGAAATGAAGTCGTGGCGCTGTAGTTATGTCTTTCTGATATGGGTCGCAGAACCACCCGCTGAAGTAGTCCTCCTTGTTCTGCAGCGCACTTGCCATGCCTACGACGACTTTCGGAGACGCCATCTATCATCGCGATTCTGAAGCATGTTGGGGTTAGAGAATTGGTAGAATCTGCTATATCTCCAGATGAACCTGAACCGCCCGGTCGTACTGCTTTCCCGCCTTGGTCACCATGAACTCTATCAGAAATATCGCACTGCGCACCTGGACGAACCTGTGGGCGGCTACGCGTTTCTGCCTCATAGACACTCCCCGGTACGTCACTGTAGTCCCCTCCCTAGTCTCAACTTTCGACTCTACAGCCTCGGCGCACAGTTTGAAGAGGGTCCCTTGTGGAAAGCCCAGCTTTCCGTCGAGCAATTCAAGATAATCCTTCGATGTAAGGTGAGCCCTCTTTGCTCCAGGATAGCTGTCCATGTCCCTTGAGAGAGATTCCAATGCTAATCAGGTTTGTGTTCCTTCCTTTCTCCTAAACCAGGCCTTAGGTCCTTCTGCTATGTAGCTACGCCGTCGTTGGGTGGGAGGGAAGAAGAAGTAGCGGCTTGGGCGGACAGAGGACTTGCCGAGGACGAGGAGCGACGAGGCGACGGAGGAGTGAGTTTGCCCGTAGTGACCGAGAGAGGGGAGATGTAGCTGCCATGAAGGCCGCGGGGAGTTCTTCCCGAACCTCCATACCTTCTCTGATCATGAGCGTCTTGATCGGTTCGTCGAATTCGCTCTTCGTCCAGATCGCGATGACGACTTGGTAGGTCGTGACTCCACCATCGTATTCGGATCAGGCCTATCGTACAGCTTCCCGATCAGGCTGCACCTGAGCAAGGCGAGGCGCTTCGAGCATTCCCTGGTGGTCGACGAGTTCTTCTACGTCTCCTCCACCGTCCAGGCGACTATCGCGGTGGCGACGCTCCCGCTGCCGGTTCTCTACGGCCCGGCTTCCCTGATTTCGTCGACCAGCTAGGAGCGCAATATGAAGAAAAAAAGGTACTAGGGGGCGGCGGGGCCGCCTCCATTACTTACTGTGAACCGCTCTGGCCGGCTTCGCCGCCCATGCTGGGCAGGTCGGGGAACTTATCCTTCATGTTCTGCTCGGCGACGGCCGAGGCTTCGGCCAGGATGTGTTCCGCGTCCTCGTTCGCGGCCTCGAAGTTGAGGGTCAGGCCGCCGAGCTGGCCGGCGTCGACCAGGATGCTGCTGAGCACGTTGTTGATATCGCCTATCTCCTGCTCCGCCTCCGGCATTACGCCTACTAGGCCGGACTTCACGCTCTTTATCACGGCCATGGCGGGAGCGAGGGTGACCACTATGTCGCCCAGCTCCGCAGCGGTGCTGAGCCTGAGGATGATCTGTTCCAGCGCGATCCTCGCCGACGTGACCAGTTTCGACATCTTCCTGATCTCGGCGAGTTCGTTGGAGTAGATTGAAGCATGCTGCATGTCGTGCTTCTGGAGCGATGAGACGACCTTGTTGAAGAGCGCTCCGTCCCTCTCCTTCAGCTTGTTGGTTGTGTTCTCGAGCTTCGATACCTGGACCTGAATGTTGCGGACCGCGGCGTCGATGCGCGGCTTCAGAGGCCCCGCCGGGCTAAGCGATCCCCTGACCTTCTCCCCAAACCCTGGGGTGTTGGAGGGGACCCATTTCTTGCTGAATTCCGACATATTCACTGCGCCTAGATGCTTGGATACAAGCGGCGGCTTTACCGTGGTTGTCACCCGTCGGGCCCTATACCCGGGTGACAACATCGCTGGTGACACATCATGTGGACGCCGTGAACGCGACGCACTGTGCTCAAACCGGGATAGGAGCGTAGGATGTTGTGTTCAATCTCAGAAGAGGAGATGGGAGCAAGTCGGCAGACCAAAGGAAGAGGTGCACGATGCGGTGTCCATTCGACACTCTGATAGCAATTAGTCATCAGGTTGATATTTACAAAGGCTTGTGCCATTTCTTGCAGATTTGGGAGTAATTGGGAGTTGTTTTCAACTCGTCCGCAACTGGTCCCCGCAATTGGTCTAGGGCCCCTGTGGCAGCCGGCGTCTCCGGGACGCATAAATACTTGACATGCAGAATCGGGCATGTGTCTGAAATAAAGACCCTGATTCGTCATTGTCCTGGATGCGGGAGGCGTTTTGAGATAAGGCTCATCAGCAAAAAACCTATCGATTTCAGGCGGGAAACATACGAGGACAAAGAGACGGTATTTGGCCGCAATCCCTTGGTGGTAGAGGAGGGCATTCCTGTGACAGTAGAAGAGATCAAGTTTCAGTATACCTATCGCTGCAAACATTGCGGCCATCAGTGGTATGAGTTCCACACCGAGGAAGAGAAGGAAGAGTAGGATTCGCCTTATGTCATAGGACAACGACCTATTTCGTCGACAAGGACATTCAGTGTATCAGGGACATACCCCGATTTGGTCATAGTGGAGCATTGTCCTTTGCTTGGGCAGGAACCCGTCGCAGCAACAGTATTTGGTTCGGCCAACGATGGTGCCTTGAGAAGCTAACAGCACGAATAGTCGACTGACGCCATGTGAGTTCACTGATAGGCGGCAGAACTGGCCCATCTCGCAGACGAAGCAATCGAAGAAGGCTGGAGCGGTGACTTTGGTTGCCGGGCATCGACCCCCACTTCTCCAAGATTTCCCTCCAAGGGCGTGCGACAGCCATGCGTCAGTGTGGCTTCGCGGCCTTGTCCTTGACGGGTTCCCGGTGTATGTCGATGCGAGCGATCTCGGGCAGGCCTCTCTGGACCTCGGCCTTGTACTTGGAGACCACTTCGTCCGTCTTCTGGAGTGTCGAATCTGAATCGAACTCACAGCTAAGGGAGACGTACACCTTGTCTCCGCCACGGCGGATGTTGTAGGCCTTCACGGCCCTTATCTCGGGATATCGTCGGGCCACATGCTCAAGATACCATCTGATCTCGGTGCCCGCCCCTGAGGCTTCGCTCTGCAGCTGGTCCGACACCGACTCCTCGTGGATGAAGACCTCCTTGATGAAGGGAGCCGCAGACTTCAGCTTGGCCTCCACTCGTCTGGTCACATCGTAGGCTTCCTTAACCGTCATGTCGGCGCTCAATTCGAGGTGGAGGTCGACTCCTATCCCCTTGTCGACCTTCCTCATGTGAATGTTGTGTGCTCCTCGCGATCCCGGCACGGACTCGGCGGTCGCTTTGACTAGGCTCCAGATGGCGTCCTTGTCGTCGCCGGCAGGCTCGGTGCGGATGTACACCTGAGAGTCCTGAAGGACTTCCTTGACCTCCGCTTCGACCTTCGAGGTGACCCTGTGCGTCTCCGCATAGTCGGCCGACGGGTCCAGCCAGACGTTCACCACCACGGTAGGCCGCCTACCGGCAGTATCCACCGTCACCCAGCGGCAGCTCCTCACGCCGCTGACGCCTTTGACCTTCCGCCTTATCATCCGCTTCAACTCGTCGTCGGAGCGCTCAACCAGGGGTAGGGGCATCTACAGGATTGGAGCGCGCTTCTATTGTGTACTTAAGTCTTGCACGCCCTGTCAAAGGGACCTTGAGGCCGCGATCCTGTCGCCGCATCCGTGTCCTGCGCATCGACTCGATGTCGCCGCTCTGAGTGAGGGATTCGTGGCCCTCTGAATACTCAAGACCACCCGAAATCGGATTCCCGTCAACTGCTGGGACGGAATGAAATCATAGTCTCGTGGAAGCTTCAACCTTAAGTACCTGCAACGAGACGACGTTTCTATGGCTAACAGACCTTCGAGGCTCTATCTGGTCAAGAGATTCGCTAGCAGGGACATTTTGGTGTTCGATATGGGCCATGAAGGAGGAAGTGTTTACGTCTATGAATTGATTAACAATTTCAGTGAGGGCCAGGTGAAAGACGAGTA
This sequence comes from Conexivisphaerales archaeon, assembly GCA_049509455.1. Classification (GTDB taxonomy): domain Archaea; phylum Thermoproteota; class Nitrososphaeria; order Conexivisphaerales; family DTJL01; genus DATKKG01. The sequence goes on along the minus strand of JBEKZX010000106.1, from coordinate 241 downwards.
TCGCAACCTCGTTAACCCGACGAATCCTGACGCCGTCAATGCCGATTTACCGGATTCGGTCGCGCACTGGGTTGAGAAGAAGTACGGCTCCCCGATTACCTTCGACGTGAAGAGCTAAGACATCAACCGTATACTCTGCGGCACCTTGTTTCTCAAGGAAGAAAGGCACTAGGAAACCCTAGCTCTTCGATCTTTTACTTTCTCGCTTCTCGGACTTGTGGAGTCGGTTCAGTTCGGCTAT
>JBEKZX010000105.1:0-4325 GCA_049509455.1 Conexivisphaerales archaeon | reverse complement strand
CAGTTCGTCTTCTACGGCAGGAAGGTGACATTCGCAGAAACGGCCCTCCAATCCAAGAGGGTGGCGAAGGCGCTGGTGGGGCTAGGAATCAAGAAGGGAGATCGCGTGGCGCTGATGATGCCCAACTGCCCCCAGTTCGCCTACGTGTACTTCGGCATCAATCGCTTCGGCGCGGCCGTCGTTCCGGTGAACCCCCTCTATACGGCCAGGGAGGTCAATATCGTCCTGTCGGACTCCCAAGCGCAGGTCATCTTCACCCTGGACATGTTCTACTCCGCGGTCAGAGACGGAGTGAAGGGCACGGCGGTTCGTCATGTCGTGGTGTCGAGAATCTCCGACTATATGCCGGCGACGATTTCAATGCTGGGAAGGCTGCTAGGGAAGGTCCCCTCCGGCAAGGTCCCCGCTTCCGAGAAGGCGCTCTGGTTGAAGGATCTGATCCGCAACGACGGTGAATATGAGCCGGTCCCGGTCAACCCATCGGTGGACCCCGCCGTCTTCATGTACACCGGAGGAACGACTGGTGAGCCGAAGGCTGCCGTGCTGACCAATCGCAACCTGGTGTCCAACTCTGTAATGATACAGCGATGGTCCATGATGGGCCCCAAGGACATCGTCGTGAACGTCCTGCCCTGGTTTCACGTCTACGGGCTGAGCGTGGGGCTCGACAGCACCGTCACCGCCGGCTGTGAGGCCCTCGTGCTCCCGAAGTTCTCCACGGATGACGTCTTCCAGGCGATTAAAAAGTATCATCCCACCTACTACCCCGGCGTCTTCTCGATGTATATCGCACTGCTCAGCTCCCCCCATCTTGACAAGTACAGGGAGAGCCTGAAGTCCATCAAGTTCTGCATATCCGGAGCGGCTCCTCTCCCGGTCGAGGTCGCCAAGGTCTGGGCCGCGGCGACGGGAGGACTAATCGTGGAGGGATACGGCCTCTCGGAGGCCTCTCCCGTGACGCACATCAACCCGATGGATGACCCCAGCCACATCAAGTACGGCTCGATTGGCCTCCCGATATCGGACACGGATGCGAAGATAGTGGACATGGAGACGGGAGGACGGAACCTGGCCGTGGGCGAGGTGGGCGAGTTGGTTGTGAAGGGCCCACAGGTGGCCCCAGGGTATTGGAACAGGTTAGAAGACAGCAACACCACCTTCAGGGACGGCTGGCTCTACACTGGGGACATCGCCTACATGGACAAGGACGGCTACTTCTTCATAGTGGACCGCAAGAAGGACATGATCAACGTAGGGGGGCTGAAGGTCTGGCCGAGGGAGATCGAAGAGGTCGCCTATCAGCATCCAGCGGTGAAACTGGCAGCGGCCATCGGCGTCAGCGACAACTTCTACGGGGAAGTACCCAAGCTCTTCATAGTGTTAAAAGAAGAATTCAAGGGCAAGGTCCAGGCCAGCGAGATAAGGGATTTCATCAAGGGCAAGCTCACCAAACACAAGATCCCCAGGGAGGTGGAGCTGAGGGACGAGCTGCCTACGACCCTGGTGGGCAAGATCGTACGAAGGAAGCTGCGAGACCAATAAGGTGCACAACGTCTTAATATTCACAGGATAGGCGTCTCATTGGTAGAGAGGCCGTAGCGATGGAGCCTGTGGCGATAATAGGCGTCGGCATGAGCCGCTTTGGCAGGAGGACCGACGCGAGGATTGATGAGTTGGCTTGGGAGTCCTTCCGTGAAGCCATGGAGGACGCAGGGGTGACGCAGAAGGACATCGACCAGTTCGTCGTTTCGAGTCTAGGGAGCTGGAGCAGCGAATTCCTTCCGGCCGTCGTCGTGGGCGAATACTGCGGCCTGGCTTCGAAGCCCACCATGAGGGTCGAAGCCGCTTGCGCCTCCGGCAGCGCGGCCGCATTCCAGTCTTTCCTAGCGGTGGCCAGTGGACAGGCGGACGTGGCCGCAGCTATAGGGGTAGAGAAGATGAGCGAATCGCCGATGCCGACTACGGTGGAGCTCATCGGGAGGGCCGGGAACTTCTTCTGGGAGTTCGAGAACTTCGGCCTCACCTTCCCTGGATACTACGCCCTTTACGCCACGGCCTACATGAGCAAGTACGGCGCCAAGGAGGAAGACTTGGCTGAGGTCTCCGTAAAGAATCACTTCTATGGCTCCTTCAACTCCAAGGCCCAATACCAGAAGGAGGTGACCGTGGAGGAGGTGATGAAGTCGAAGTACGTGGCTCGACCGCTGAAGCTCCTCGATTCGAGCCCCATCACCGACGGGAGCGCCGCGGTCATCTTCGCCAACGCTCGCAAGGCGAAGGAGTTCGTCAAAGACCCGGTTTGGATTAGGTCGATAGGCGTCAGCTCCGGGACGGCCAACCTCAGCAAGAGGAATGACTTCCTGGGCCTTGAAGCGGCCAGGATTGCGTCGCATCAGGCTTTCGCCAAAGCGCACATCGAGAGTCCCCGATCGGTCTTCGACGTAGCGGAGGTCCACGACTGCTTCACAATAGCCGAGATCCTGGCCTACGAGGACATTGGGATTGCGGACAAAGGGGAGGGATACCAGATGGTCAAGGAGCGCCAGACGTACAAGGGCGGCACGCTCCCGGTCAACCTGAGCGGAGGCCTCAATGCCAAGGGGCACCCCATCGGAGCGACGGGTTTGGCCATGTTGGCGGAGCTCAAGCGGCAGCTCCTTCAAGAGGTCGACGGCCAAAGGCAGGCGGACATCAGGAAGGGTTGGGCACTGGCGCACAATGTGGGGGGGACGGGGCATTACGCCTACGTCACCACGCTCTCGCTGGAGAAGGGGGAGATGTAGATGCCGGACGCTGGCGTCTCTCCCGACGCGAACAGGAAGCTTATCGAAGAGGCGAAGCGCGCCATAGCTTCAACAGGCCTCCCCCTGCTGCCCGACGCAAAGACGGCCGACCCGCTCTACGTGAGCTCGCGAGACCTTTCGCTGAAGTTCTTGATACCTACCTCGAAGATCAAGCCGTTCTTCGACGCGCTGAAGGAAGGGCGGCTTACGGCCACTAAGTGCGTCAAGTGCGGCGCGGAGTACTTCCCACCCCAAGCCGACTGTTCCGCCTGCCGAAGCTCCGAGGTAGAGTATGTGCCCCTGAGCCAGGAGGCAGTGCTACTAGCCTACGCCGTGATAAACGTCAAACCCCTCAGCTTCACGCAATACGGGGACTACACAGTAGCCATAGGGAGGCTCAAAAAAGGCCTGAACGTCCTCGCTTGGATGGAGGGCGTCGATGCGGAGAAGGTCAAAGTGGGGATGAAGCTCAAGCTCGTGGTGGGGAAGCGCAAGGCGGACGGGATACTCACCTACTGGTTCGAATCTGCCTAAGCTACTTCCCCTTGAACTTGGGCTTGCGTTTCTCGAAGAAGGCTTCCAGCCCCTCTCTTACGTCTTCACTGCTGAACAAATCAGCGAAGCTGGTGGCTTCAAGCTCCGATCCTAGCCCGATGGGATAGGTTGCCGCGGTGATGGCCTTCTTAGCTGCGGCTATGGCCAGAGGGGGCTTCTCTGCGAGGGAAAGGGCGAAGGCTTCGACCTCGTCGGCAAGCTTGGAGTCTTCGAACACGCCGTCCAGCAGGCCCATCTCAGCCGCCTGGCCCGCGGCGACCGTCTCACCAGAGAAGATGAGCCTCTTCGCCCTCCCGGGTCCGACCAACCGGGTGACGCGCTGGGTGCCACCTGCGCCTGGAATGAATCCCAAGTTGACCTCGGTCTGCCCAAGCTTCGACGACGCGGATGCGAATCGCAGGTCGCACGCTAGAGCAATCTCCAGCCCTCCTCCCAAGGCGTAGCCGTGGATGGAGGCGATGACAGGCTTCGGAAGACCCTCGATAAGGAAGTTAAGCTCTTGGAACTGGCGCACTAGGCCCAGCACGTGCTGCGGAGAGGTGTCCTCGAGGAATGAGGAAAGGTCGAAACCCACGCAGAACGCTCGCCCTTCTCCCTTGAGCACGATGACCCTGACATCGGGGTCGGCACCCGCCGCGCCCAGCGCCCCGGTCAACTCCTTCAACATGTCCGGGCTGACGGCGTTAAGCTTCTCTGGGCGGTTCAAAATCAAGTAGGCGATGGGTCCCTTCTTCTCCAGCAGGACGGTGCCGTGCTTCTCGGCGGAGGCGGAATAGTCGAAGAAGCCCCTCCCGCTCTTGACCCCCAAGTGGCCCTCCGAGACTAGGCTCGAAAGGTATTCGCAGGGCACCAGCCACTCCTTCGCCGCCATTACATAGAGGGATTCGAGTGACGCCTTGACGACGTCTAGGCCCCAATCGTCGGCCATCTTCAGTAGCCCCTTGGGAAACCCGAGGCCCAAGACGATGGCGGTGTCGACGTCGTTCG
>JBEKZX010000104.1:0-4390 GCA_049509455.1 Conexivisphaerales archaeon | reverse complement strand
AGGAGCTCCTCTAGGTCCGTGAGGCAGGGCATCCCGAGCTCCTTCGCCAGCCCGCGGTCGCCGACGACGAACCCCCTCCCCGCAGCCTTGAGGAAGGACGAGTCGTACCTGCTGTCGCCGACGCAAATCGTGTCCTGAAGCCTGACGCCCAGGCGCTGCGCCAGACCCGCCAGGACCTGGTCCTTCTTCAGCGGCTCGACGAGGGGGTAGAGCTTGCCGTTGAAGTTCCCACTGGCGTCGAACCCGATCCTGTTGGCCATCACATATCTGATCTTCAGCTTCTTCGCCACTGCCTTCGCGAGCAGGTCGAGGGCGGAGGTCACGATGGCGACTTCGTATCCGAGGAGCCGGAGGTCTCCGATCACGGCGGGGGCCTCGGGCCTCATGCTGTACCCCCCGAGCACCTCCAATATTTCCGACCGTCTCAGAGGTCGGGGCCAGGACGAAAGGTCCCTGCGCATGAACTGGGCGTAGCTGATTACGTGTCCAGCGTAGTCCAGGTGCGCCTGCTCCGCCGTCCTAAGCGTCCCGAAGTGTTCATGGAGCATCTCCCAGCTGGGGGTCCCCGTCAAGAGGGTTCCATCTAGGTCGAAGGCGGCCAGCTTCCCTCTCTTGCCGCCGGCGCGTTCCTGTCCCCTTAGGCCCACGTTGGGGAGCTCCAATGGCATGCATATATAGCGTATTGAAGGGATGTTGGGGTAAGGATTCGGCGATGACGGCCCAGGGCTCCGAGGGCGTGCCATTCCGGTTGAACAAGACGTATGTGACGATAGCAGCCATCGCCCTAAGCATCATCATCCTGGTCATCATCACTTCGGTCGGCGGCGTCAACCCCACCGTCATCTTCACGGTCGTCCCCATCTTCCTCCTCTGCGCGATAGCCGCCACCCTCCTGAAGCTCCTGTTCCAGGGGGTGCGCTTCAACTACATCCTCAGGGCCTTCAGCGACAGGAGCTATCCCTTCTTCGAGAGCCTCATCGCGCGCTTCGGCAGCGAATTCGTCGCCCTCACCAGCCCGGCGTACGTCGGTGGAGAGGTGGCGCGGGCCGCCTGGATGACCAAGCGCGGAGAGGCGTCGGGGAAGGCGCTCTGGCTTCCGTACATCGAGATAGTCTTCGACGTCTACTCAGGGAACCTGATCGCCCTGGCGGCCGGGATCTACGCCCTGTCCGCCGGCGACGCCTTCCTGGGAGCGGTCGTGATGGCGGTGGCTGTCGTCATCCTCTCGCTGGTCACGGCGGTCGTCCTGTTTTCAAGGAGGGGCGGGATTCTCATACCTTCCTACGCGATGGTGCCCTTGGGGAGGGTGGTGGGCCGGCACCGCGCCGAGAGCCTGAAGGAGAAGGGGGACCAGTTCCTGGAGGAGTTCTGCGAGGCCGCCAACCACACCTTCACTCGCAAATACGCCGGCGACCTGCTCCTGGTGGGCCTGTTCACCGCAGCCATAGTCCTCCTGTCCACCGCCACGCTCTGGTTCATCGCCATGGGGCTGAACCTCCCCGTCTCCTTCATCGACTCCGCCCTCCTCGTCTACGCCTCCATGGCGCTGGGTAACCTTCCCATCACCCTTGGCGGCTCCGGCGTAGCCGAGGCGAGCGTCTACCTTTACGCAGCGGATGTCGTCGGCGTTAGCTCCTGGCCCATGGTCTTCGCCTGGCGCATCCTGAGCTACCAGATGTTGCTGATTATAACCGGCATCTGCGCTTTCGCCATCCTTCGCAGGTACACTAAGAGCCAGCCCGAAAAACCGTTGAGAGACGTTCACAACTCCGTCTGAGCCCTTTTTCATGGCATGATACGGACCGCGGGATGCCGTGGACCTGAAATGGCTAGTGTTCAGTATCGTTTAGACCACGTGGGAGACGGTATCAAGATCGTTTCACCGAACCTATTTACCCCCATCGATTCTACACAGTACCCGTGGTCAAAGAGAAATGACACAAAATACGACATCCGGTTATCCGAACACAGCTAGTATACTCGCTCTAGTGGGCGGTATCCTGATAGCACTGTGCGGAATGCTAATTGCGGCCGTCGGAGCTTTCATCCTCCCGTACATCAACTACACGAATCTGCGGGCCCCCGCCAATATCGCCAATCTCCCCGGGCTCGTGTCTGGCGTTGTCACAATGGTAGGCCTGTTCGGGCTGATATCGGGAATCGTGGTGGTGGTATCTGCAGTGATGCTGCAAGCGCATCCGAGTCAGAGGAGGACATGGGGCGTGCTCATGTTGGTCTTCTCGGTCCTGAGCTTTTTGGGACTGGGAGGCTTTGTCGTGGGGGCGATTCTGGGGATAGCGGGGGCCATAATGACCCTCAGATGGAACCCACCGATTCAATAGCGTCGGTCTTCGGGGAACCTTGACGATCATCTGGGCTCGGATGAGGTAAAGGATTTATCCCGTAAGTAGAAGGAGGAAGCGAAGGGGATGGAGAAGCTCAAGGTTCTGCTGATACTGCTCCTAACGGCGACCTTCGGGCTTGCGGTAGCCATGTACATCCTTGCGGTGAGCCTCGCTCCGACTGAGTCGCCTTTGAGCGTACTCGCTCAAATCATGACGCAGGGCTTCTCGCAAGACCTGCCCTTCTACATACCGCTGTCGTCCTTTCTTTTTCTTTGTACCGTCCTCGCCAGCATGGTGGGGGTCATCTACTTCCTCGTCCTTCCTGAGATGAAGGACTACGTGTCGGGAAACGGGAAGGACACCATCTCGATAGTCCTGAGGACCCTCAAGCCCGAGGAGAGGGAGGTAGTCAGCGTGCTTGACGCCCACGGAGGCACCTATCTACAGAAATTCATCACAAAAGAAGCCGGTCTATCAAGACTGAAGACACACAGGGTCGTCGCCGCGCTTTCGGAGCGAGGCATCGTCCACGTCGAGAAGCGGGGGAACACGAACGAGGTCTCGCTCGCGAAGTGGTTCCAGGACGGAATGCATTAGTAGCCCAATTTCAACGACCTTCTTGAGACTCATTGTGCCTTTGTGAGAAATCAACCAGACGTGAACCAGACCACGCCGACCAGAGGAAGCCGACTCGCGCGGACCTGTGGCCTGAAGGCCCAGCCTGCCCAATTTCCTCTCAATGTACTTCGCCGCGCTCGCCAAGAATTCTGGAGGACTAATCTGAAGCTGTCGTCTACGCCATTGCGCCAATGAAATAGCTTCATTCATGTCGACGCGTTTCAGATGAGCTGCGGTAGCGACATTGGTCACAGAAGCGCCAAGACCTTGACTGGCATCCTCAAACGCAGCTGAGGTTTCGTATGCCTGCGAATCCGACTATTTCCTTTCCTTGAGTGCATCTTGGTTGAGATAGTATCTTCCGTTGACTTCCATGAAGATCATCGTCTTCCCCCTGCGTCGCTTCATGATTCTCACGAATAGTCGCGATAGGCCCAGTTCTTCGGCGGTAAGGGCGGTTTCGGGGCTTATGGCCCCTTTTGCCTGAAAGGTCTTGATGATTTGACGGATCCTTTCTCCCCCAAGTCCCTCGAAATCCTCCGCAGGAGCGTACGCAACCTCGGGTTGAGCTACCGCTGGAGTCGGGGTCTGTTGGACAGGCGGTGCGCTCACCGGGGGCGCCTCTGTCGCCGGGGGAACAGCGGAAGCAATCTCGACTTTCGGCCCAGCCGGAGGCGAACCAGCGCCCATGTCTTCTCGGGCACCACCCACGGCCCGGTCCAGTCTCACCGTGTACTGGGTTCTCTTCTTGACCTCGATCTTCACGGGAATTGAAGGATTGTATCCTGCCGCCAACGCTTTGATTACGTAGTCGCCCTCCTTCACCGAACCAAACTTGACCTTCCCATCTTTGTCGGAAAGGCCCGAAAGGTCCTTCGGCCCTTCTGCTGTGACTCGGGCTTGCAAGATCGGCGAAAGCGTGCTCGAATCAACCACCGTGACCGTGAAGCCGCGTTTGCGAGTGAACCAGAATAGGAGTATGAAGAAAAGTATGAGGATGATTATAATGACGACCCAGCCAATCGTCGGAAAGCCGGCAGGAAACGCACCTGGACCGGGTGTTGCCGTCGTCGTTATCATCGTTGTCGTGGGGGTCACCGAGACGGACGTCCAGATGGCTTCGTTGGGTCCAGGGTGGGCAACCGGTGACCCTTCCACCTGCTCCATTATGATATAGAAGGGACCCGTCCCAACTTGCGCTGTCCCCTGCCCAAGGACCTGACCTGCCTGGCTGGCGCTGTACTGGGCATCGCCAGCAGTGTTGACTGAGATTTGGAGGGTGTAGGTGACATTCACGCTCGGTGTCAAGTACAGTTTTGCGACGTGCGGCCATTTCCCGCCCTGCCCGACTTTGACATCGAGACCGTAGTAGCATTGGTTCGGGGGGATGCTCGGGTTGGCTGAGTTGCCACAGATGTTCGGTTCGC
>JBEKZX010000103.1:0-4572 GCA_049509455.1 Conexivisphaerales archaeon | reverse complement strand
ATTAAAAGTTGTGCGATACGTCCGATGGGAGGCCCTACTTCATCCTGTTTACGTCCTTGATGAACTTCACTATGGCTGAGTAGTCCCTGTCGCCGTATCCCATGTTGTACGCGCCCAAGTAGCTGCTCCTTACCTGCTGGAGGAGCGGGAGGAAGACCTTCATCTCCTCGGCCGTCTGGTCCGTCAGATCGAGGTCCTTGAGCATGTGGCGGAGGTAGAGCGTGGGCTCCAGGCTCCCTTTCACCATCTTCATGGCCTTGATTTCGCTGAAGCTCGTCTTGAATCCGGTAGAGTTGACGATCTGTATGAAGAGCGATGGATCCAGTCCCGCCTTCTCGACCAGCACCGATCCTTCAGCGATGGACTGGGCATAACTGGCCGAAAGGTGGTTGAGGGCGAGCTTGATGTACATCGCCCCCGGCACGGGGCCGATGAAGAAGACCTTGGAGGCGAACGTCTTGAGGACGTCGAGGTTCTCTTCGTAACGCGTCCGGTCGCCCGAAACGAGTGCAACGAGATCGCCGGTCTTGGCTTGGACAGGTCCGCCCACGAGGGGGACCTCGAGGTAGTTGATGTTCTTCCGCTTCAGCTTCTCCATTATCCTCTTCGACGTCGACGGAAGGATGTCGCTGCAGTTTATCACCGTCTTTCCGGCGGCGATTCTCTCATACATCCCCTGCGACGAGAACATGACCTCTTCCACGGCCGTCGTGTCGGACACGGCGATGATAATTGAGTCGGCCGATTCCGCCACCTCGCGCTGCGATCCGACCATTTCAGCCTTCCCTCTGAGCGCATCCTGCTTGGCCTTGGTCCTGTTGTAGGCCACCAAAGAGAAGCCCGCCTGAACGATCCTCCCTGCTATCGGCAGGCCCATGTTGCCCAGGCCCACTAGACCGATCTTCCTCAAGAAACGTGCACCACGAGAGAGTATCCCTTCTCCATCATAAATGAGTTTCGTAGTTTGGCGCTCTGCGTCGCCCTCCAGCCCGAGGTTCACAAGACCGTTCCAGGATGAGAGTTGGAGGAAAGCGGCGAGAGCCCTGACGAGCGTCGCGTTCACTCATTCATGAGGGCCGAGGATGCCGAAGGCCCTTCCCGATTGATTTTGAAACCGAACCTTAGGGTCAACTTCTCGGGTCGTGGGCCGTCGCCGAACTTTGTCAGGGCGCGAACGACGATCACGAAAATGGTTTCGTGAATATCGTCAGAGCCGAGCCCGAAGAGCTTCGGGCACCATAACCAGAACTCAACCGACGTTCGTCCGAATCCAGGAGACGCGCATTCGAAGGGGGGGGGCGCTCCACAGAAAGCCTAGCTTGTACCAAGCTGCGCAGTGAACTGGGACAGCTTCTCCAGGCGCCGATAATTGGACTCCACCTCCTTCTTCAGGCGCTCGAGCTCTGCCGACGCCTCGGGCTTGAGCAGGTGGCTGTAGCGGCCCTGGGCCTTTAGATACTCTTCCACGGGCTTGGGGTATGTGACGGGGACGGTGATCCTGTAGACCCCGTCGTCCACTTCATAGAGTGGGAAGAAGCGCGTCTCCACTGCCAGCTTGGACATCCTGATCGTCTTGGCCGCGTCGAAGCGCCATCCCCTGGTACAGGGAGCCAGCACGTGGATGAAGGTCGGGCCGTCCTTTGCCAACGCCTTCCTGACCTTGTTCATCAAGTCCTTCCAGTTGGATGCCGATGCCGTCGCCGCGTAGGGGACGTGGTGGGCCACGACGATGGCAACGAGATCTTTCTTGATTTCGACCTTCCCCAGCCGCGCCGATCCCACTTGAGTAGTGGTGGTCCACGCGTACCTAGGAGTTCCACCCGACCTCTGTATGCCAGTGTTCATGTAGGCCTCGTTGTCATAACAAACGTAGAGGAAGCGGTGACCCCTCTCTATTGCCCCTGAAAGGGCCTGAAGGCCGATGTCGTAGGTCCCACCGTCGCCGCCGAAGACTATGATAGGGTGCTCCCGTCCCTCGCCTTTCCTCGCTAGAGCCTTGAAGCCGGACTCGATGCCGGACGCCACGGCCGCCGCGTTCTCGAAGGCGGAATGTATCCACGGCCTGTTCCAGGCGGAGTAGGGGTAGAGAGCCGTGGAGACCTCCAAGCAGCCCGTCGCGTTGGCCACCACCACGTCATTGGGGGCCGCCAACAGGACCTGCCTCACGACTATTGACGCACCGCATCCTGGGCAAAGGCGATGGCCCGGCGAAAGGGGCTCCTCCATGGGCAGCTCCTTAAGGCCCTTGATGGGCTCATACATCTAGGCCTTCACTCCGTACATCACCGGCTCGGGGCCGATCGAAGCGGCGTGCTCGGCCATGGCGAAGACCCTCCTGCCGTCGGCGACAGAGAAGTCCCTCCCGCCGATGCCATAGACGACGCTTATGACCGGAATGTCCAGCCGCGCTCCCTTCAGCGCCGACTTGACGTCCTCCGCCAGGGGGCCGGAAGGCGCCCCGGGGCTCACGCTTCTGTCCATCACCACGACCGCCTTGGCGCCCTTCAAGTGGGAAATGATCTCCAGCGCAGGGAACGGTCGATAGAGCTTGACGGCGAGCAGCCCGAACCTTCCCCCTTCCTTGTCGAGCAATCTGGCCGCGGCCCGCATTGTGCCCGAAGTGCAGCCGTTCACCACTGCGACGTAGTCGGCGGTGTCCGTGTTGTACGCCGACACCGCCCCATACCTCCTCCCGCTGATGGCTTCGAAGGCAGCCTCCACATCCTTGAACACCGTCAGGGCCGTTTCCATGGCCTCCATCTGCTGCATCTTGAACTCGTAGTAGTTCTCAGGGGTGGCGATGGCGCCGAAGGTCGCGGGGTCCGAAGGGTCAAGCTTGCGCTTGAACTTCGGCCTCCCAACGAAGCCCTTCACCGCTTCGTCGCTCAGGGGGCGCACCCTTTCGACGTCGTGGGAAAGTATGAAGCCTTCGAAGTTGATGGTCGAGGGAAGCATGACCCTGGGGTCCTCCGATAGCCTGAACAGCTGAATCGTCCTATCGTAGATCTCCTCCACATTCTCTGCGTAGACTTGGATCCACCCGGAGTCTCTCGATCCCATCATGTCACCATGGTCCGCGTTCAGGACCAGAGGGGCGCTCAAGGCCCTGTTGGCCACCGCCATGACGATGGGCAGCCTCATCCCCGCCACGTTGTAGAGCATCTCATGCATTAGGGCCAGCCCTTGGCTGGAAGTCGCAGTGAATACCCTGGCGCCCGTCGCCGACGCCCCGAGACAGGCCGACATGGCGCTGTGCTCGGACTCCACGGGGACGAACTCTCCGCTGAACTCGCCGTTAGCCACCAATTCGGCCAGCCTCTCGACGATGATCGTCTGAGGCGTGATCGGATATGCGGCCACGACATCGACGTCGCACTGCCTGATCGCTTCGGCCACTGCCTCGTCGCCCACCATGGCGACGGGCCGCACCTTCTGCACTTCGGTCAAGGCTCCCTCACCATGGTCACGGCCCTTACAGGGCACTCGGATTCGCACACTCCGCATCCCTTGCAGTGCTCGTAGTCCACGGTGACCTTCGCCCCTTCGTGCCTGACTATGGCGGGTTCGGGGCAGTATATCCAGCACAACAGGCAGTTTGTGCATTTAGCCTCGTCGATCACCGGCCTCGTCACCCTCCAGCCCTTCGTGTCGTACTTCGCCGAGGTGCCGCCAACCACGACTGCGCCTTCTTCCAGCTCCTTCCAGCTCAACCCATCTTCACTCCTTCATAGCCTAGACGGAGGGCCTCCGCGTTGCTCGCCCGTACGGTCCCCTTAAATCGGTCGTCCAGGACCTTCTCCATCGAAGCGATGGAGACCAACGAAGTGGCCTTCACCAGAGCGCCCAGCATGGGTGTGTTTGGGATGTCTTTGCCGAGGCTCTTCAGGGCGACGCCTGTGGCGTCCATGCAGTACACCCTCATTCCATCGGCGAGGCCGAGGCTATGCCTGAGCTCCTGGGGAGAGCCTTCGAAGTTGCACAGGAAGGAGCCGGTCCTGGACAGCCCCGAGGTCGTGCTCTTCAATGAGGCCATCGACCTGTCAACTACGACGACAACGTCAGGATCATAAATGAAAGAATGAATCTCGATCGGCTCGTCGCTCAACCGAGCGTAGGCCGCGATGGGAGCACCCGACCTTTCCGCGCCGAACTCTGGGAAGGCCTGCACGTACCTTCCTTCAAGCACAGCGGCTTCCGCTATGAGCCTCGCGGCGGAGACGACGCCCTGACCGCCCCTGCCGTGCAGCCTGATCTCCAGCATCACTCCCGGTCCGCTCCCTTAAGCGCATCGAAAACGACCGAGCGCATTTGCTCACCAAGGGCCAGTGCTACACAGATAAGCCTTTCGAATGGTGAAGAGCCTTCCGAAAGCCACCCCTGGGAGGGGGACTCCTGGCCGGAGGCGACGATGGGCCACCACAGCGACTGCCGTGCCGTGATATGCGAAAAAGAAATGGCCTAGGCGATCGTGTAATAGATCTTGTTCAGGGTGGGCTCCACCTTGGCGAGCATCTGCCTGAGCAGCTCCGGGTCGGCCTTGGAGGCGTGGGGGACGTACCCCATCTTGTTGTA
>JBEKZX010000102.1:0-4637 GCA_049509455.1 Conexivisphaerales archaeon | reverse complement strand
TCGACTCCCACCACCATCCCGCCGCTGCCGACCAACTTGGACGCGGCGAACACGTCCACGCCTCCCCCACTCCCCAGGTCAAGCACAGATTGACCCGGCTCGATGTCAGCGTATGTGACCGGCGAGCCGCAGCCCAGCGACAAGTTCTTAGCGGCCACGGGTATGTCGCTAGGGTAGTCATTCGAGCAGCAGCTGTGCTCAGCAGCTTGGGTTGCGGCGGATGCATACCTGTTGCGCACGGCCAGTTTGATTTCCTTCTCAGACCGCTGTTCCACCACACGCTTTACCTACTATCTACAGGTAGTAGAAAGGTATATAACTCTTCTCTACTCGCTACTACCAAATAGGAGTAGTGAAATGAGCACCACGGCAATGCGGTCCGAGGCTGAGGAGCCCATCCTTTCGCTCATGAAGGAGACTGGATTCACGAAGGAGGCGGCAAGGGCTTTCCTGGCCGTCTTGGGGAAGCAGTCAGCCACCGCCGCCGACATCTGCAGGGAGGCTGGAATATTCGACTCCAAGGTATACCGGGCCCTCGACGAGCTCGAGTCCAGGCAGCTCATATTGAAGCAGCCGGGCAACCCCAACAGGTACGCCACTCCTGCTCCGCGGGACGTCCTCAAGGCTCTCTCTGATGATATCACTGCGGAACACGCGAGGAAGTTGGCCCTCGCTAGGCGTATGGTGGAACGAATCAAACCGCTCTACGAAGCCGCCGCCCCGGATCCGGAATTCGAGCTGGCCTATATCGTGAGGGGCAGGAAGGCCATAGTCCGCGCGATGGAGGAACTCATTGGCGACTCGAAGAACGAGCTGGTGGTGCTGCTGGCCGAACCCACGCTGGTTTCGGATGTGGAGGAGGCGCTTCGGAAGGCCTCCGATTGCGGGGTCGAGGTCAGATTGGCGCTGGGGCGTAGGGCGAGCTCTCGAGGGTTGGCCTCATTGGAGCCGAGGACTCTTGACTGCGACTGCAACATAATCGTAGGCGACGGCGTCACGATGCTGTCTACGGACGCCATCAATGGAGAAGTCACCCATGCCATAGTAACATCGGACGACGGGATGATCAGGATGGCTCAAGGATACTACGAAGGTCCTGGCTGTTGCGTCAGCTAACCTCTATCAGCAAAGCTTAGAGCGTGAATAGAAAGGGCTCCTGGGAAGCCTTCAGTTGATGACGAAAAGGTCCCCGCGCCCAATCAGACGCTGACTTCCTAGAGCCATCTCCAGGGTCATGACCTTCCTATGCCGCCAGCCCGGGAGTCAGTCGAACACCACGACCTTGCTGACCCAGTTAGTATGTTGCCGCGGGATTGTAGGGTGCGTACTCCGCGATCCAGATATGCCAAGAGCCGGAGGCGTTACAGCTCAAGGCTAGAAACGTCCCGTTGGTAGGGTCCCAACTGGGCTGCGTCGACTGTGCCTCCGGGGGACCCATCCGCATTATGGTGTTGTTGCTCACGCTCCAGACGTAGACCCCCAGACCGGAAGACGCGCCGTTAAGCACACACGCCACGATACCGCCAATGGGGCTCCAAAGTAGCGGTTCCGTGGAGATGACTTCCCCCGGACGCTCTTTGGTGGTATGAGCGATGAGCACGTATAGGTACGACGCATGGTAGCCACTCAGGCCTTCGGTCCAGACGTTAAACTCGCTTATGTTCAGGCGGTTGACCCAGACGTTAACGCCTCCAGGAGGCGGTTGCCCTGGCACCAACCCCGTCCAGTCTGAATAGTAGGATATCATGGTGCCGTCTGGACTGATCGCTCCCCCCCAGTAGTTGGCTCCGCCTTCGCTCAGTATCCCTGTCTCGCCCGAAGTAAGGTTCGTCCACTCCATCATGTAGAGCCCATCCTCTGTATCAGAGTAGACCACCTTGTCCTTCCCCGCCCAAATGGGATTCAGGTCGGAGCTGTTCACCGCCGCCACAACCCGTTCTGAGAGTGTGCTCAAGTCCACGCACATGAGCCGCAACGTCGGCGCCTCCAGGTAAAAGAGGAGGTGCGACCCGTCCGGGCTCCACACGGGGGTCATGTTGACCGCGTCGCCACCGCTGCCGCTCACGGTGATAATGGACAGGTTCGAAAGGGTCACCACCTCAATCGAAGCGTTGTTGCCCTGCAAGCACCAGAAGGCGATGCGCGACGAGTCAGGGCTCCAAGAGGGATTGGCCGCCACCATGCCTGGCGGGGTAACCTGAACTTCCCCAGTGCCTTGGGGGGTGATGACGTAGATTTCCCATCCTCCGGTACGGTCAGAGGAGAACGCTATCCGTGTCCCGTCCGGACTCCAGGCGGGGGATGTGTCGTTCCATGCGCCAGACGTAAGAAGCGAGTAATTCAACGGGCTGGTGTTCTTGAACCCAGGACCTGGCAGGCTCGCCGTCACGAGAACGGGGACAAGGCAAAGGCAGAGCGCCAGAGTGACTGCCCCTGCCATCGTTGCACGGGAGGACCGCACGGGACTGGCAATGGTATTCACATACTTAAATCTGTATATGCGCGCGAGCACAACCAATCCCAGCAAGTGCCGGAACCTTCAGTGATCTCCCGGTCCGCTTCGGCGCTTGCAGCCGGGCTGCTGTTAAGGTGGCAGAGACTGCGCTCCCTGGGACCATCCTCAAACGCGGACCGTTCCCTTCTGATCTCAACCGCATGAGCAGCCTTCCCCAGGACAGCGGTATTCCAGATTCCGGTGGGGATGAGGCCGAGCGCCGCTCGTCCACGTGGACGGGAGTCACGGATGAAAGATTTGTCTCCAGCTCGAGGTGAAGATGCCTACGAGGGTCACCATGACCCCGATCACAATCAGGGCTATCCCGCCTTCGATGTACGGAAAGTATGCCATACCATTGGTCATCAGGTTGAATAAGAAGAGAAGGTTCGCGGTCGTGCAAACGACGTAGCCGACTGTCAGAAACAGGCCAGCCAACGTGCCAATCTTGCCTCTCACTCCGAACATCACTGCCACAAGCATGAAGAGCAAGACTGCGGTCAGAGTCACGAGGGCGTGTTCAATTCCAGTTTGGAAGGTCTCGAGATAGTAGATTGCACTGTATTGGTTCGTGAAGCCTTTAATGTGCACAAACACGTAGACTGCTGGAAGCGCAACGGCGACTTCTGCCCAGTAAAGTAGGAAGAGCAATCCGAAAGGGAGGGACTCCTTCATAACGCCGAGCGGTCCCCTTATGTGTAGCTTCTTAGCCTCTTGCGTCATCACCGCACACATTACGAACACCGACGCCTGCATCGGAATGCTAGAGACGATAAAGAACTCGCCAGTGATTGCTGTGATGGTGGGCATCGCGGCAAGCGCGAAAAGTGCTACGGCCGGTGTGCTAATGAGGACCCCGTATAGACCTATCTTCACAAGGAGGCGGGGAGCCCCAAGGTACCGGTCGGCTCTGAACCATTTCACTACAAGTACGACGATGGCTGCGTTGAGGAATGCGATGATGAGCCCCTCATGCACCGCTTCCAATGAGGGGAGCTGGGCTAACAGCGGCGGGGAGAACCACAGGCCGTCTCCTAACGCCGCGTAGGAGCCTGCCGCCACGGAGGCCAAGGCCGCAGCGACCACAACCCACATCGCCAGCTGAGTCAGGTCAAACCCCAGTAATCGCATCGAAGCAGAGGGCGCCCTGCGGGGCCAGAGAGACAAGAAGAGGGCCACAGCGGCGCCTGCCCCCAGTGCCATTCCAAAGATCATGAAGGCATACGCCAAGAGGCTATCGCTAATCAGAGGGATGAAGACCATCGCGCCCGACGATATCAAGCAGCCTGCTGTGATAGCGTGTTTGATGGCGTAACGCCTCCTTTCTTTTACGTCGAAGACACTAAGCGTGACAAGCACAAGCACGCCGGCCAAGGGCAATGCGAGCGAGTGTACGAAGAGGGGATTGAGCGAAACGATCCTGTACAGCAGGGACGTAGGAAGGCCAATCGCTTCGTACGCATTGCCCCCAGCGGGAGAGAAGACCATCCAGAGGAAAACGAGCAGGACTTCCCAGACGACGAGCGTGATGACCTCCAGCGAAGAAGCGAACCTGAATGGCATTCTTTCGTAAGATGATTCAGACTCACCAGAAACAGTCATTGGCCGGCGTGTCGATTGGTCATATTCTGTTATTTAAATATATAACTCCCTGCCTTCCAGTCAGAGTGGTAGCTGCTGGAAAGGATTGCGAAATCCTCACACCGACAGGTGACAGAAACGTCGTTCGAAGCGCCAGAGGCGATGGCCCTATACACTACATCGCTACTCAACTCGGTCGGAGGCGGAAGACGAGGACGATCGGCGCCGGGACAATGAGGACGCACATCGCAATGGCAAGGGCGGCCAGAGTGCGGAGGTTCTTCCTTCTCGAACTGGACGCCGTTAGGCCATCAGACGTAGACAGGTCCAAACGCCCTCCGGGAGCCAAACAAAGGGCGCCAAAGGCATAGCTCAGGGAATCCTGTTACGGCCATATTGTCCAGCGGCATCCAGCGGCGTCATCCTGTGCTCTTCGACTTGGGGCCCGTTGCCGGGTTCGTCAAGGTCCGCCTACGGGCGGCTTCCGTCGCCTTGTAGAAGACCCATTTCCCCCGCTTTTCGCTCGTCACCAGACCGGCCCTTTCTAGACTCGAAAGATGGT
>JBEKZX010000101.1:0-4803 GCA_049509455.1 Conexivisphaerales archaeon | reverse complement strand
CTCAACGGAGTGGTTCAGGCGGGGAAGGAGGGGAGGGTCTACTGGGGCGTCAGGAAGGGGAAGGATGTCGCCGTCAAGCTCTTCTACACCACGACATCGGACTTCAAGAAGAGGCTCATCTACATGACGGGGGACCCGCGGTTCAGCCGGGTGAGGAAGTACGGCCACGGCCTGATCTTCGAATGGGTGAGGAAAGAGTACTCCAACCTGAGACAGGCCCATGACGCGGGAGTGACGGTTCCAGAGCCGTACTTCTCGATCAAGAACGTCTTGGTCATGGAGTTCATCGGGGAGGGAGGCGTGCCGGCGCCGACCCTGGAGGAGACCACGGCCACGAGGCGCGACTACGCCAACGTGATCCGCCAGATGAAGCTCCTGTACACGGAAGCCCGCCTGGTGCATGCTGACCTATCGGCATACAACATCTTCAAGCTGCGCGGGCGCATCATCCTCTTCGACTTCGGCTCGGCTGTGGACGTGCGGCATCCCATGTCCACAGAGTTTCTCCGGAGGGACGTCGGGAACGTCAACACCTTCTTCGCAAAGAGGGGAATAGAGATTAAGCCGGCCACGGAGATACTGGAGACGGTGGGCGCTGAATGAGTTTCGAACAAATGGTCAGGGTCCCCCGCGAAAGGGTGGGCGTCATCATAGGGAAGAGCGGCGAGGAGAAGAAGGAGCTGGAGGAGCTCCTCAAGGTCAAGCTGACTGTCGACAGCGAATCGGGCGAGGTACTGGTCAAGGCCGATGCCGTAGACTTGGAGGAGGTGGACCCTTTCAAGGCCATCGAGGTCATCGACGCCATCGGCAAGGGTTTCTCGCCGGAGCGAGCCGGGCGGCTGCTGAAGGAGGAGCAGACGTTCGTCGTGATGGACCTGAGGGAGAGCACCGGGAGTTCGAAGTCCTCCATGGAGAGAATCAAGGGCAGGATCATAGGGGAGAACGGCAAGGCGAGGAGGGTCATCGAAGAGCTCAGCGGGACGTCGATCTCGGTGTATGGCCACTACGTCGCGATTATCGGTGACGAATCCCACGCCAAGCTCGCCAGCGAGGCCATCTCCATGCTGGCCAGAGGGAGCGAGCACAGGACGGTCTACGAGACCCTCCAGAAGGCAAGGACGAAGGAGAAGCTCGACCGGCTGAAGCTCTGGGAAGACTAGGGCCGTTTTGGGGATACGGAAGCAGGGCATGGGACGGAGGGCACGACATCTTGTTGCAGCGCAGAGTCTTCACCTGAGCCAATAGCAGGCGTAGGGACGCGCCACTTCGGATACTGGCCGGCCATGATTTAGGGGAGCGGGACCTCTTGGCCGCGCAGGTCATCTAATACCCTCTGAAGTGCAGCGAGCGATGAGCCTCCCCCCCAGACGGGCCGAAGCTCAATCGGCACCTCGGGAGGCTCTCCGCGGGGGTCTTCGCCGATTACAAGACACGAGAGGAGATGGTTGAAAGATTAATGAGCATCTATCGACAGGTTTGTGGCGGGTGAGCGAGGATGCCGCAGAGCAGCGTTTCTTTTAGTGAAGTATCTCCAAGCGATTTTTTTACAGGAACCGGGATTTAGCGGGATTCAGCAACCCGTCCAGGGCCCTCTACTCCGCCATCAGGGAGCTGTTGGAGAACTCGCTGGATGCCTGTGAGCTTTTCAGTATCCAGCCTGAGGTCTACGTCCGCCTCTCATGCGTCCCCGGCGAGGAGGACAAGGCCGACCCCAAGCGATACGAGCTGGTGATCAGGGACAACGGGTCGGGGGTGGAGGCGGAGCATATTCCGAGGGCCTTCGGGCGCATATTCTACGGCTCGAAGTATCGGCTCCGGCAGTCGAGAGGAATGTTCGGCATGGGAGGGACCATGGCCGTCCTCTACGGCCAGATAACCACGAATCAGCCCGTCGAGGTCGCCAGCTCCACCGACGGGGTTAGGGCCCACGACTTCCTCATCACGATAGACATCGAGAAGAACAACCCGGTCATCCTGAGACACGACGTGGTCGACGCCAAGGGGTGGAGGGGGACGAAGGTCAAGATCCAGCTGGAGGGGGACTACTTGAGGTCCGCCACCAAGATCCAGGACTACTTCAGGGAGAGCGCGCTGGTGACGCCCTATGCCGACATCACCTTCGTGGACCCGGCCGGCAAGCTCCTGGCGTTCAAGAAGGGCACCAGCGAGATGCCGGAGCCCCCAAAGGAAACGCTCCCTCACCCCCGCGGCCTGGATGTGGAGGCGGTGAAGAGGCTCATCAGGGGATGGAAGTACGGCAACATGGTCAGGTTCATGGTCAGGAACTTCCACCGGGTAGGCGACAAGATCGCGAGGGACTTCCTTTCGTCGGCGGGCTTCGATCCCGCGGGGGACCCGAGGGACCTGTCGAACGACCAGGTGGTGAAGTTCACCGAGGCCTTGCAGGCCTACGAGAAGTTCCTGCCACCCGACGCAAGATGCCTGTCGCCCATGGGGGAGCAGATCTTCACGGCCGGCATCGTGAAGGAGCTGGCTCCAGAGTTCTCGGCGGTGGCTGTGAGGGACCCGGCGGCTTATTCGGGATACCCGTTCATCGTCGAGGTGGGGCTCGCCTACGGAAGCAAGGCGCTCCCGCCCGGGGTGAGGCTTCTTAGGTTCGCCAACAGGATACCCCTCCTCTACGACGAGGGGAGCGACGTCTCCTGGAAGGTCATCAACGAGGAGATCGATCTGAAGAGGTACAGGATTCCAACCGGTTCGTCCCTGGTGCTGATCACTCACCTGTGCTCCACCAGGATCCCCTACAAGACGGTCGGGAAGGAGTACATCGCCGACCGGCCGGAGGTCGAAAGGGAGCTCAGGAACGGGATAAGGGAGGTCCTCAGGAGGCTCCAGCTCTATCTCTCCAGGAAGGGCACCATGGAGAGGCAGGTCAAGAGGATGAGCATCTACGCCAAGTACATCCCCATGATCGCCCGGTTCAGCGCCGGACTTTATGGAAAGAGGAAGCTCCCCGCCTACTCCAAGCTGCTGGGACAGGAGGAGGCGACCAAGGAGGAGGGAGAGGAATGAGGGAGGCCCGCAAGGTCTCGGAGCAGAGGAAGGAGGAGGTCTTCCGGCAGCTCCAGGCATTGGGGAAGGAGGCCTACGAGGCCATCGAGGCCGGCAGGTTCCCTGAGATCACCCTCCCCAGCCGGTCGGTCAGGAACATAGTCTACGATGAAGCTCTGAGGCAGTTCATCCTGGGGGCCTCCTCTGTTAAGAGGTCCTCCCACAACGTGAAGCACATCAGGCCCTACACCCAGCTCCTCTGGCTGGCGTTCTTCTCGCAGCAGCTGGTCAAGGAGAAGAAGACGTCGACGCTCAGGGACGTGTTCTATTCGGCCCAGGCGTACAATACGGAGTTCGCCGACCAGGACGAGTCGGACGAGACCATCACGGACTTGGAGACCGCGCTCATGAAGGCCAGGGAGGACTTCAACATCTATCCCGAGGAGAGGAGCTCCATCTTCGGCAACCTTACGGTGGAGTACACCATCCCGGGCTATGAAGGGAGGAGGCTCGACCTGACGTCGCACCCCGACGGGGTCATGATCGGGCCGGCGCTGACGACGGCGGAGTTCGCCGACACCGACGCCGAGATGGTGATAGCGATCGAGAAGGGAGGCCTCTTCACCAGGTTCATCGAGGAGAACGTCCACAAGAAGCACAAGGCCATACTCATCAACACGGCGGGGCAGCCGCCCAGGAGCACTCGGTACATCATCCGGAGGCTGAGCCAGGAGCTTCACCTCCCGGTCTACGTCCTTGCGGACGCGGACCCCTGGGGCACCCACATCGCCATGGTGATCATAAGTGGGTCGGCCAACGCGGCGCACCTGAGGGAGCTCACCACCCCTGACGCAAAGTGGATCGGGGTGTACGCTTCGGACATCAACAAGTACAAGCTGCCGCACGACAAGCTCAACGACCTGGACATCAAGAGGCTCTATGAGCTCCAGAAGGATCCCCGCTACGATGAGAAGCTCTGGAAGGATGAAATCGACTGCTTCCTGAAGTACAGGAAGAAGGCTGAGCTGGAGGCCTTCGCCAGATACGGGCTCACCTACATCGTGGACAAGTACCTCCCCGACAAGCTGGATTCCGTGAAGAGCCTTTGAGATTAAGATACTGTCAAGTCTTCGGTTGACGGAAAGTGAAACCTGTTCGGTCCTTGACGACATCGCTGCCATCCTGCTCGTATCTGTAAACCTTAATTCGGACTCTCCACATTATGGTGGTCGTGGGCATGGGTCACTCCGCCAAGATGACGCTCCTGGCAGCGGCAGTGATGGTGTTGGTCGCGGTCGGCGGCGTCTCGTACTTCGTCCAGACGAGGCCAGTTCCCTACCCCATTCCGGTCGGGAACGTTTCAGTGACGGTGCCAGCGGGGGTCCCCTACAGGCAGCTTACTACGGGCAGCTGGAACGACCTCTGGCCGGCGTGGAGCCCCAACGGAAGCCTGATAGCGTACGTTTCAGACAGGAGCGGGGAGGATGCCCTTTGGCTAATGAACGCCACCGGCTTTCACGCCTTCCAGGCCTCGACCAGCGACGAGGTCGTCGCCTACCCTTCCTGGAACCCCAATTCGACCATGGTCGCCTACTGGGCCATGAACGGGCAGGACTCTGAAATCCGGGCGTACAGCCTGTCGAACAACATCTCGTACTATGTGGCCGGCAGCGCCCCCTTCGCCGTGCAGGCTTCGGCCGCCTGGAGCCCCGACGGCTCCCAGCTCGCCTTCTTCGAGAACAGCGGCCTCCCCCAGCTGATGGTCTTCGACTTCAATACAGGTGTGAGCAC
>JBEKZX010000100.1:0-4949 GCA_049509455.1 Conexivisphaerales archaeon | reverse complement strand
TGTGACAGGCCGCTCGCGTAGATCATGTCTCTGACGGCTTCAGCGTTGGGTGCTTCCAAAACCCAGAGTATCTTGTGGCCCGGATCGAGATGGTGTATGACTTCCGGCTTGACTTGGTATTTCTCCAGGAATGACGACGTATTTCGGCATTGTAGTCCCTCGCGCCCTCACTTGGCGCTATAAACCAAGTGGAACAATCTTACGTCCTTGAACAATCATCCATCTCCCAGTATCGAGGCGTGGGCTTGGACCTCCGAAAATGGGCAGCACTGAAACCGCAACGACACGGAGCTTTTGGGTAGAAGATTTATATAATTCCTAAACCTTACATAATAATGGCTAGAAAAAAGAAAATGCGAATCGGAAAACGCGAAATAAGCAAGTTAGAGGCAACACTTCTAGTATGTCTGGTGGCAACTACTACCGCACTAGCCGTAGTGACTTTGCTTCAATTCAACATGGGAGGAAGCTACAGCCCGACGTTGTCTGTATCCGTAGCTTCTGCATCGTATTCAATCAACGGAGGAGGACAAATCGACGTATCTGGGACAATAAGCGGAAACAGCGTGACATTCCCAACGAACATAGTGTTTAACAGTACATCGGACTACATCAACATCACTGTCACTATGTCCAATTCTGGGGCAGGTTCTGTGCCGTTCAGCGTGAATGCCCCTGGCAGCAATATCAACATAGCGGGATTCACAATAAATGGTAATCCTCCCACCGGCAGTGACAGCTTTGCTCCGGGAACCACCACCTTGAGCTGGCTGCTTGAAGCAAACGCAGGTGGCGCACACCCTTCAGGTGCTTGGTCGTTCGGTCCAGTTCAAGTAACGTCACCCTAAACTGCCTTGATAGGTCTCTGAAAACTGAGACGACAATACGGCTTTTTTGTGTCCGGGAGAAAAGCTGTCTGGCATCGGCGAGCTGTGTAGATCTCCGCTTCTGTTGTTGCTGGAAAAGAAGTAACATCACTTGGGCAGCAAGCTTCAACGCGGGCTTGGACCTGCGAAGAGAATTCCTCTCATGACCAAGCCAAACCAGATTCGACTGCTTGGCGTTCCATCCTGTACCCGCCGTGCGAGCTCCAATCAAGAAACGAGAGTGTTTCCCAAACTGCTACTTCTTCTTCAGTTCTTTCATTCCATCTAGGCTGTCTTCGAAGGTCCCTAGGGGATGGACCTCCCGCTCCATAACGAGATTGCTTGGTGATTCGAAGAGTATCTCGCCCATTTCCTCGAGTGTCTTCGTTTCGAGAACGTAGGCGTCTGCAAGAACGTCCAAGCATGGCCCTCCAATTATCTTTCCTTCCTTTTCGAGTTTCAGTTTGTACTTCAGATCGGCCGCTGCAAGCTCAGCGAACTGCTTGGGGTCAATCAGAACGCCCGATTTTGCCTTCTCGATTACGATGAATCGCATGCGACCGGGATGCATGCTACGAGTTAATCAAGCTATCCAAAGGTCCAAACACTTGAGGTCCCTGCAGGCTTGGCCGCCGATTTGAACCCACCATTCTCAGCGCCAAATCGCTGGAGAAGTCTGGGTGAATTCCAAATTGGGCTTTGTACGAGGCGTGGGCTTGGACCTGCGAAGAATGGGCCGAAGTGATGCGTGGGGTAATCATGTCAGTTAAATGCCCTAGCATGAGGCCGCAGATGCGGTTCGGTGCTAAGTTGGGCCTCTCAATAGGTTAATCGAATAGAAGCCGGCTTTGAAGTTGGGGCGCCTACTTCCACTTCGTGAGTATTTCCTCCCTGCGGAAGGTCGCTCTCGAGAGGAAGAAGAGCAGCACGTCCACCACGAGCAAGGCTGCTGCGATTATCAGCAGGTTGCTGGTGTCTCCGAGGTCGATCAGGTTGAGCTCCCCAGCGACATATAACCCCAAAAATGGAATCATTGTCAGCGCTCCGAGTTGTTGTCCAGACCTGATGTCGGTCACCCTCGAGGACACGATTACGTTCATTTGTACGCTCATCAACAACGCGAGCGGAAGAAGCAAGAGTATAACGATGGCTGAATTCCAGTCCGGGAAGTAGTAGTAACCAAGCTTGTCCTTGGTGGTCAGGTCCATGAGAAGCATGAAGAGTGCGGATCCTCCCAGCACCGCGGCTAGCGGCGGAAAGAAGGCAGCAATCCCCTTTCCGAGTAGGATCTCGCTATCGGTCGTGGGCGTCGCGAGGAGCGGCTCGAGGCTCTTCTCGACCTTTTCGCCAGCGATGGTGTACGATGCTATCGGAGTACAGAGATACGATCCCAGAATGACGTAGAAGAAGAGGAACGCAGGTAGCAGGACCACCAGCTCGGCAGGGGAGGTGCGGCTGGTGTTCTTCTGGGCGACGTAGCCTATGACTGCGGGGATGAGGACGGCGATGAGAAGCGGAATGACGACCAACGAATACATGATGTTCTTCTTCTTGCGGTAAGTCTTGAAGTCCTTTGCAGCTATGATCCAGGCCTTGGAGAGCCGCACTTTCCTAACTCCCCCCTCCTTCCCTCACCAGCTTCAGGTAGACGTCTTCAAGTGAGGCGCCGACTGTCGTCACGGACTGGATATGCCCCCCGGCCTTGACGATCGCCTCGACAACAGCAGCGTTCTGCTTTTCAGGGTCGCTCAACGCGACCTCTAGCTTGTTCCCTTCAGCTGTGACGCTTCCCACAGCGGGGAGCTTTCTCACTCCCGCCAGAATCGCGTCCGTCGCTTGCTCCTGAAGCAGCACGACTGTCCTCCTGGTGCCTCCCCCGCTGCTCAGCGCCCTCTCGAGCTCCTGGGGAGTACCAGTCGCGATGAGCTTTGTGCTCAGGATCCCGATCCTGTCGCATATCCTCTGGGCTTCGTCCAAGTTGTGCGTGTTGAGGAAGATGGTCCTCTTCTCTTTCTTCAGCTCGAGGATGAAATCCCTGACCGTCTTGGCGGACTCCGGGTCCAGGTTGGCCGTGGGTTCGTCCATGAAGAGGAGCTTTGGCTCGTGTATGAGGGCGCGTGCGATGGCGAGCTTCTGCTTCATCCCCTTGGAGAAGGTTCCGGCCATGACGTCCCTCTTCTCCCACAGACCTAACATCGTTAGGAACCGCCGAATGTTCTCCTTCCTCTGCGCCTCTGTGCAGTCGTAGAGCTTGCCGTAAAAGTCCAGGTTGTCATAGGCGCTCAGGTCGTCGTAGAGGCCCACGTTGTCCGGCACCAACCCGATGAACCTCCTGATCTTGAGCGCGTCCTCGCTCCTCCCTACGTCGTAGTCGCCGATCCTGGCCTCTCCGCTCGTCTTCGATATTAGGCAGCAGAGCATCCTGACGGTCGTGGTCTTGCCTGCACCGTTGGGTCCGAGGAAGCCGAAGACCTCGCCCTCGTTGACGCGAAGCGTCAGGTTGTCAACTGCCGTGAGGTCGCCGAACTTCCTGGTGAGGTTTTCAGTTTCAATCAATTCGATGGTGTCACTGCTGGAGCGCCATATTCTCGGTTTCAGGTGCTCGAACTCCGTGCTGGCTTCCCGTCCACGAGCACCTTCAATTCCCTCCTTTTTACAAGTGCGACCAAGGGCAAAGTCATTCCTAGTCTGACTTCGACCTTGTGCACCTCAGAGGTTCCTACGTCGAAAGAGAATTTCTTCGCACCGAGCGAGTAGTAGTATTCATCGGCCAGCTTCTCTCCGTCCAGCTCAATGAGGATTCTCTTCGTTACCCAGTCATGATCTACTGTAAGCGTGTGCTTCTCCTTCTCTCCTACTTCGAAACTGGATTTGGCCATGCGTCTTGCGAAGGGTGACAGAATATAAAAGGGATTTGTGGTGTCCAAATAGTTCACAATCCCACGCGCCAAGTCAACCCGAGAGGGTCGTTAATGCCCCCACGCGGTTGCTGGCTCAGTCTTGATTCCTCCTGACTTCATGGAATACCTCGAAGGCGGAGGAGCTCATCCACTTCATAGTATGGTCTGCGCTCATGGAGGGAGCTACAACCGCCCGTCAAGCGATAACTGACCGCTGGGCGTGGGCTTGGACCTGCGAGAATGGGCGGGCGCTGACAGGTCGCAGACCGGGATAGGGACACTGGAAGCAGGGTTCAACCCAGCTGTTGGAGCCGAGCCAACGCTTCAATAGGTTAATCGTCTTCAAGTTATTGAAAACAATTGGTTAATTGAAGGAGAGTTAGGTCAGCCCTCCCCACCGCCACGGTTAATAGCTCCCTCCGGCCATGAAGGGTCGTGACCAAGCCCTCGGAGATGAAGATCGTCGTATCGAGGAACGGCCCTTTCATGGTCTCAGGGAAGGTCCCCCTCGCTATATGGAGCATCATCCCCGGCAGGGACGGGATTCCGTGGGAATGGAAGGAGGGGAGGAAGTTCGAAACCGAGGAGGAGTATTCCCTCTGCCGGTGCGGCGGCTCTGAGGAGAAGCCCTTCTGCGACGACACCCACCTCAAGACAAAGTTCAAGGGGAAGGAGACGGCCAGCCGGCTCTCCTTCGCCGACCAGGCGAGGAACTTCTACGGGCCGACGCTGACCCTGAGCGACGCCGAGGAGCTCTGCTCGCTGGCCCGCTTCTGCGAGGCGGAAGGGGGGATCTGGAAGCTGACCCAGACCGACGGCCCGAAGGCACGCGACCTGGTCATCCGCGAGGCCAACTACTGCCCGGCGGGCCGGTTGGTCGTGCAGGACAGGAAGACCGGGAAGGTGAACGAGGAGGCGCTCCCTCCCTCCATCGGCGTGGTCGAGGACCCGGGGCTCGGCCTCAGCGGGCCTCTGTGGGTACGCGGCGGTATAAGGATCGAGTCCGAAGATGGGAAGCCCTACGAGGTGCGGAACCGGGTGACCCTCTGCCGCTGCGGGGCTTCGATGAACAAACCCCTATGTGACCGCGCCCACGTGGACGTCGACTTCCAGGACGGGCTCGTCGAATTCGAGGAAACCAAGTAGGATGATGGGACAGACGGCCAACCTATTTGACTGAGGT
>JBEKZX010000010.1:0-41805 GCA_049509455.1 Conexivisphaerales archaeon | reverse complement strand
CGGCTATGACTAGAATCACCGCAGCTTGGGCCATTGACCTTCCGACGCTCTGGAGGACTTTGCTCATTATGATGGTGCCTCGAGCCACGGGCGTGCTCAGTGCCTTGTTTAGGAAGCCGAACCTGCGGTCGAACACGACGGAGAGCCCGCTGAAAGCCGCAGTGAACAGTATCACGAAGGCCAGCATGCCGCAGGCCAGGTAAGAGAAGTAGCTGGTGGTGCCGAAGAAGCCTAGGAGGATCTCGTTCTGCGCAGCCTGAGAGCCGCCTGCGCTCGCTATGAACTTTCCGAAGTTGAGGGCCTTGCCGAAGAGGACCAGCCAGACGACAGGCTGGATCATAGAAGCGAAGAGCTGCACGGGGTTCGTGTACCACTTCCTTAGGTCCCTGTTCGTCAGCGACCAGAGGCCATGAATGCGGCTCCGGTCCAGCTTCGGAGCCGCCCTGAACTTCTTCTCTCTGACACCCGCAGCGGCGCGGGACTGAACCTCCGTCTGCGCGTAGTCTCCCGAGGCCTCCTCGACTTTTCCATTCTCAGATTCTACCAAAGCAATCTTACCTCTAAGACCTGGCCTTCCCCATCGTCCGCCGCTGGGAGCGTGCCTCCCACTTGTTCCCTTCCTCTTCCCTGAGGCTTCGGCCCGTGAACTCCAGGTATGCTTCGTCCAGGGTGGGCTTGGTCAGCGAAATCTTCGTTACGTGCAGCCCTTTCGACCGTACGAGGTCCATTATCTGTGGGGAGGCTTGCTCGCCGAGCTCGGCCTTGATGCGGTATTCGTTCCCGTTACGCTTGACCTCTTTGACAGAGACCACCTGGGCGAGGTCGGACGATATGTCAGGCGCGGCCCCCTCGATGCCTACCACGATTATGTCTCCACCGACGCTCGCTTTCAGTTCATCGGGGGTCCCGATCCTGATGATGTGGCCATGATCGATGATAGCGATCCTATCACAGAGAGAATCGGCCTCCTCAAGATAATGAGTCGTCACGAAAAGAGTCATGTGGTACTCTTCCTTCAGGCTCTTGATGTATTTCCAGACTGCAGCGCGGGTCTGGACGTCCAAGCCGAGGGTAGGCTCGTCGAGGAAGAGGGCCCTGGGGTAGTTTATGAGGCCGCAGGCGAGCTCCAGCCGCCTGCGCATCCCGCCCGAGTAGGTGCTCACCTTCTTGTGAGCGGCGTCCTGCAGCTCCACCAGCTCGAGGAGCTCGGCGGCGTGTTCCCTGGAATCGCTCCTTGGC
Organism: Conexivisphaerales archaeon; assembly: GCA_049509455.1. Classification (GTDB taxonomy): domain Archaea; phylum Thermoproteota; class Nitrososphaeria; order Conexivisphaerales; family DTJL01; genus DATKKG01. Next base: position 40,566 of record JBEKZX010000010.1, on the reverse strand, counting down.
ATCCCGTAGAGGTCTGCGCAGAGCAGTATGTTATTCAGGCCGGTCATGTCTTCGTCGGCCGTGTACTCCTGCGGAACCACCCCGACGCTCCTTCGGACCTCATTCGCGTCCTTCCTGATGTCGTAGCCGCAGACAGTGGCGTCTCCCGAGGAGGGTCTGATCAGGGTCGTGAGCATGTTGATGGTGGTGGTCTTCCCAGCACCGTTCGGGCCGAGGAAGCCGAAGATCTCTCCCTCCTTGACTCCGAAGCTGATGTTGTCCACCGCCTTGAACTTCCCGTAGCTCTTGGAAAGACCCTCCACCTTCACGATGGTCGAATCCGCCTCGCCCTGAGCATACACGACTGACGTTTTTGCTGACGTTCTAAATCACACTCTTCTTTTGAAATTCCAAGCCCGGCGGCCACCGATGACGAAGCGCAGTGGGATGCCAGCCGCCCTCGACGGCGGACAGGCAGGATTGAACCCAGAGGAACCACGTCAGAAGGGCCGGCACGGTCGTTCGAATTTGTTTGGCCTGACGCGACCGGCTATTAGAACATCGCTTAGAATCCTCCCAACGATTCAGCCAAAGTCAACCGATCGGACCAGACGAAGCATGAACCCTTCAAAGGCCAAAGGCATGGGCCCCACCGTGAAGTAGCTGCTCAATCCAGCTCTGAGCGACGTCTGGCTTCAGTGATGGCCGTCAGCCACTGCCCCGCATCTCACGCCGCACGTTCTTTGAACTGCCATGCAGGTCCAACATCAACGCGGACCGCATGGCTCCCAAGGCGTCTCAAATGTATATATGATTCGAATGACAATTCAATCCGGCAAATGAGGGAGCCTTTTCATGTAATTGGGAAGGATATTGGGCCGCTCGACTCCGTCCCCAAGGCATTGGGGAGCAGCGAGTTCGCAGCCGACATGAAAGCTCCCCACATGCTGTACGGGCGAATCGTCAGAAGTTCATATCCCAGAGCCAAGGTGAGGTCCATAGACACGTCGGACGCCGAGAAAGCTGGGGCCGTGTGTCTGACCTACAAGGACGTGCCGCGACAGCAGTTCAACCCGCGGCTTGCCAGCACGGAGGAGACGACTTACAAGGACTGGAGGGTTCTTACCGACGAACCCAACTATGTCGGCGAGCCCATCGCCGTCGTTGCAGCGGAGTCGGAGGAGGCGGCCCAACGGGCCGCCGAAATGATCAAGATAGATTACGAAGTGCTGAAGCCGGTGATGGACACGGAAGAGGCCATGTCGGGCAAGCGTCTGGTGCACGAGAAGATACTGCTGGCGGACAAGCTTCTGACCATCGAAAAGAACGTCGCCTGCGCGATGAAGATAGAGAATGGCGACTGCGACGAGGGTTTCTCTAGGGCGGACGTCATCCTTGAGAGGGAGTATCGGTCCAGCAGGAGGTATCATTCTCAGCTCGAAACCAAGGCGGCGCTCGTCATCCCAGAGTCGAGCGGCATCCTCACGATCTGGGCCACCACCCAGACCATCCACAACACCAGGATCTTGATTCACCAGATCTTCGGCGTTCCCATGAACAAGATCAACGTGAAAAAGCCTACCCTGGGAGGCAGCTTCGGCTCCAGCATTCACACGAACATCCTCGTGCCCATCGCCGCGGCGATGGCGATCAAGGCCAAAAGGCCCGTCAAGATCGTGTACACCAGGGAGGAGGACATGCGCGACCATGCCTCCTTTTCGATGAACTTCAAGCTCAGGGTGGGTGCGAAGAAGGATGGCACGCTCACGGCCTCGACCCTGGAGATGGTCATGGACATTGGGGCCCATCAGGTCCAGGCGTATCCTATCCTGAGCACCGTCTTCGGCTGGTGGGCCTCATATTACAAGTGGAGAAACTTCAGATACGACGGCCGGGCTGTGTACACCAACAAGGTCCCATCGTGCGCCATGAGGGGCTACGGAAACCCCCAGACATCATGGATGGTGGAGACGTTCATGGACGAGCTGGCGGACAAGCTGGGCATGGACCCGTTGGAACTTAAGTTGAAGAACTACGTCGGCGAGGGAGATGTCTTCTACGGGCAGGGGATAACCGTCAAGACGATAATTCGGAGCTGCGGGGTAGAAGAGATGCTGGTGAAGGGCGCCGAAATGATCGGCTGGAAGGGAAGGGGAGTGCCGGAGTCGAAGAGGGGAGTCCTTAGGGAGGGGATAGGCATGGCAAGGGGCTTCCACACTTCCAGCGCAGGATCGCCTGTCTCCGGCGCGGTCATAGACTATTCCGGTGCCATGGTAAAGATAAACGAGGATGGCACGGTCGACATAGTGACGGCGCTGGTAGACCACGGCGGAGGGACTTACAGGGCGCTGGCCAAGATCGCCGCCGAGGCGCTGGGCGTACCTCTTGACAATGTGACCATCGTGCAAAGCGATTCTCAGACTACCATTTACGATGTCGCCACGCACGCTTCTCGCGGCGTCTACGCCGGCGGCGGTGCCGTCCTTAAGGTGGCGCTTCAAGCCAGAGAAAAGCTCCTGGTCTACGCCTCGAAGATGTTGGACGCCAACCAGAGCACGCTAAAGATTGTCCCGGACGAAAAGCTGGGTCAAGGTGTGATCCTGGCCGAGTCCTTCCCAGACAAGAGGGCCACCGTCGGCGAGGTCGCCTCCTATGCTCGGCAGAAGAACTGGGGCACGGTGGCGGCCATCGACAGCTACAGGCCCACCTCCGGCCCCCCTCACTTCGTGACGTGTTTCGTGAAGGTCGAGGTGGACACGGAGACGGGGACGGTCCGACCTTTGAAGGTCGTAGCCGCAGCGGACGTAGGAACCGTAATCAACCCTCAGATGGCCGAGGGGCAGCTGCAGGGAGGCTTCGCCATGGGCTGGAGCATGGCCGTACTGGAGGACACGCCGTATGACGAGCTCACGGGTGATCTCATGAACGGGGGGATGCTGGTGGACTACAAGCTGCCCACGGCGCCCGACCTCCCCCGCATCGGGGACTTCCAAACGTTCTTCGCGCACACCTACGAGCCCACGGGGCCCTTCGGCGCCAAGGGGATAGGCGAAGGTGCCTACAATCCGGTCGCGGCAGCTGTGATCAACGCCATCCACAACGCCGTAGGCCTGAGGTTCTACGAGCTACCGGTGACGCCCGAACGCCTGATTGAGGCCTTCGAACGGAAGGAGAGGGTCGGAGGAGCGTAGAGGTGTATCTTTGAAGGACATTAACAGCGTCAACACGCGCCTGGTGCCCGTGTCGTTCGAATATCACTGCCCAGAAAGCCTCGAGGAAGCTCTGAAGCTCCTGGGCGGCCAGGGTGGGCGTGTTGTCGTACTGGCCGGCGGGACTGACCTGCTGGTCAAGGCCAAGCAGCGCGGCGTCGAGCCCTGGGCTGTTGTGAGCATCAGGAAGATCCCCTCGCTAGCGCACATCGAAGAGCGTAGCGACGGCCTCCACATCGGTGCCGCCGTCAGGATGATCCAGCTTGAGAGGTCGGAGGCGGTAAGGCGATTCTTTCCGCTCCTTGCAGAGGCCGTATCCGCGGTGGGCTCCGTCCAGATACGCGACATGGCCACCATCGGAGGAAACCTGTGTAACGCGTCCCCCGCCGCCGACGGCTCAGTGGCGCTGCTTGCGCTGGACTCGACGGTTTTCGTGGCCAGCCTCGCCGGGACTAGGTCCGTCATTCTATCGAAGTTCTTCCGGGGACCGGGGAAGACAGCCATTGCGCCGGGAGAGCTCCTCGCCGGCGTTTCCGTTCCCTACCTGCCGCCTCACACTGGAACCGCCTTCGCCCGCATCTCACGGACGGACATGGACCTGGCAAAGGTGAACGTTGCCTCCTCCCTGACCCTGGATGGTGGTAAGGTATCGCGCGCCAGAGTGGCCCTGGGCGCCGTGGCCCCGACCGTCATAAGGGCGGCTGCTGCCGAAAGCGTCCTAGTAGGAGGGGTCCCCTCCGATGAGCTCCTGCGAAAGGCAGGGGAGGAGGCATCGAAGGAGGCCCGACCCATTACGGATGTAAGGTCGACCGCCGAATACAGGAGGAGACTGGTCTCAGTCCTCGTCCGGCGCACCTTGGTTCAGGCGCTTGACCGGGCCAGGGGGGCTATTCAGTGACTAGGATGCTGAGGCTGCGCCTAAATGGGAGGGAGCACAGGTTCGAAATCCAGGACAACGCCCTGCTGCTGAACGTCATCCGAGAAGAAGCCGAGCTGACAGGGACGAAGTATGCATGCGGCATAGGCGAATGCGGGGCCTGCACGGTGCTCCTCGACGGGGAGCCGGCCCTCTCTTGCCTTATCCTAGCCGCGGACGCCGAGGGCAGGGAGGTGACTACAATCGAAGGGATAGCGGCGGGAGGTCTGGCCGACACGCAGGAGAGCCTCCTGGAAGAAGGGGGTGTCCAGTGCGGTTACTGCACGCCCGGTATAGTGTTGGTCTCGGAGGCGCTGCTCAAGGAGAATCGGACCCCGACGGAGTCCGAAATCAGGGAGGCCCTGAAGGGGAACCTCTGCCGGTGCACAGGCTACACCAACATCGTGAAAGGAATCATGGCTGCCGCCGACAAGAGGTCAAAGCGATAGCAGGAGCGTGAAGGTCTCCCAATGGCGGCTCATATGAAATCACTAGAATGCCAGGCTGAAATGCTTAATATTGCAAGGCTGTCTCTTTGGTCAGGTGACCTCGATTGCTGCTAGAACCCGGGAAGAAGGTCCCCCTCATGGGGAACGAGGCTATCGCCCTCGGAGCTCTCGAGTCCGGCATGGCATTCGTCACAGGGTACCCCGGAACGCCATCCAGTGAAGTGATCGAAGCCATCTTCTCATTTGTCGAGGAGGGCGTGGGTTCCGTCGGCTATGTGGAGTGGGCGGTCAACGAAAAGGTGGGACTCGAGCTCGCTCTCGGCGCTGCAATAGGGGGGGCTCGCTCCATGGTGACCATGAAGGGGCCAGGCATCAACGTGGCCGCCGACCCTCTTGTTTCGGCGGCCTACTGCGGCGTCAACGGGGGGATGGTCATACTTGTGGCCGACGATCCCGGGCCCATCACCACCCAGACGGAGCAGGACAGCAGATGGTTCGCTGACCTGGCGAAGCTGCCCATGATCGAGCCGACCAGCCCGGACGAGGCACGCCAATATGTGAAGAAGGCGATCGAGCTTTCGGAGCTGTCAAAGCTCCCCATCCTCCTCCGCACCACCACGCGGGTGAACCATGCGGTGGGCGAAGTCAAGCCATCGCCAAGGTCACCCCGCGCTTCCGAAATCAAGTTCGAGCGTGACGCCCCCAGGTTCGTCAGGGCTTCGATGGGATGGAACAGAGCCCGACATTCTTGGTTATTGGGACAGCTGGCGGCGCTCCCCGCGATGGCGGCCCCGTTCAAGCTCAATGCAGTCGAGAGGAAAGGCCGGGGCAGGCGCCTGGGCATCGTCGCCGCCGGAGCTCCCGTCAACTACGCCCTCGACGCCCTCGACGAGCTGGGCGTCGAATGCGGACTATTCAGGCTGGGCCTCCTTCATCCGCTTGACGAGGCCTCACTCCTCGAATACGCCCGGGCCTACGACAAGATCTTGGTAGTTGAGGAGATCGATCCCTATATTGAGGTCAAGCTGAAGGCCGCCTGTCACGACGCCAAGCTGAACGTAGAGATTGTCGGCAAGAGTGAGGGACTCCTGCCTCAGGTGGGCGAGCTAAACACGGGTGCCGTCAAGGCGGCGATCGCTACGTGCCTGGGCCTGCCCACGACGGCCTCTTCCCCCATCGAGATACCACTGAAGCTGCCCTCAAGGCCTCCACCTTTGTGCCCAGGCTGCCCACACATAGGGAGCTACTTCAGTCTGATGCGCGGGATCTCGAAGGCCGGCTTCAAGAAGAGCGAGGTCCCCATCTTCGGCGACATCGGATGCTACGCTCTAGCCCTCAACCCCCCGTTCGAGGCGATTTGGACAGAACTTAGCATGGGGGCTAGCATTTCAATGGCAGCCGGCTTGAAGGCGGCGGGATTCAAGGGGCCGGTGGTCGCCGTCATAGGCGACTCCACCTTCCTGCATTCCGGAGTGCAACCTCTAATCGAGGCTGTCCACAAAAAGCTGGACGTAGTCGTAATGATACTGGACAACTCGACGGTCGCCATGACTGGACATCAGTCCACCCCTGCCGACGCGCTGAGCGACAGCGGCCGTGAGATGCACCCGGTGCTGCTGGAGCAGCTCGTGAAGGGGGTGGAAGTTGACAAGATCTACAAGATGGATGCGTACGAGCCTCGGAAGCTAACCGAATCGGTGAAGGAGGCGCTGGGCTCCGCTGGTGTAAGCGTGATCATCGTCGAGCGAGCCTGCGCCATCCTGACCAAGAGGGGAGGAGATTATGGGACCTATGCCGTCGTACCCGACCTCTGCACGGGCTGCGACGTATGCACGAACCTCCTCGGATGCCCCGCTCTGGCGCTGGACGGCGACAAGGTCAGGATCATCGAAGAGGACTGCGTAGGATGTAGCCTCTGCGCTGGCGTCTGTCCCTACAAGGCCATCGTCGAGGTCAAGAGGAAATGAACGAGCTCAACATCCTGATAGCCAGCGTCGGAGGGCAGGGAGGCCTCACGCTGTCGAGGATACTGGCCGAGGCGGCCGTCGACGCCGGTTACTCGGTGAGGACAGGCGAAACGCTGGGAATGGCCCAGCGAGGAGGTAGCGTCCAGAGCTTCGTCAGGATAGGAAAGGAAGTTAGGAGCCCGCTCTTCTCCCAGGATTCGGCCGACGTGTTGCTGGCCCTCGAGGCAGGCGAGGCGCTGCGGTCCTTCGGGTACCCGAAAGAGGGCGCCCTGGTCCTGGTGGACCCTGAGATCAAAGACACGATAACCACCATCACCAAGAAGGAGAAGTTCCCGGCCATCGATGAGATGTTGAAGGCCATGGGGAGCCGGGGTGGGAGGGTGCACGTCGTCGAGGCACGCAAGGAGGCCAGCCGGCTGGGTCAGCCTCGGTCCGCGAACGTCTACATGCTGGGTGTCCTCTGCAGCCTTTCCAGTTTCCTCCCCACCGCGTCCATCGAGGTCGCCATCAGAAACGTGCTCGGGAAGAGGGGAGACGCGGCAGTCGAAGTGTTCCACGCCGGGCTAAAGGCGGCCGCGGCGACGAAGTTGGCCTGATCACTTCGAAGAGCACTAGCGGACGACGATTCGAGAATCCACCGCGACCATCCTCCCGCCGACGGCGATGAGGGGGTTTATCTCCGCTTCCTTCAGGCTGGGGTTTTCGACGAGCATCTTCGAGAACCTTGCCACGACGGCAGCTAAAGTCGCCTCGTCTGCCTTGCGAACATTTCGGAACCCTCGCAGCAGCGTGCCCATCCTTAGGCTGGCTATCATGTCGGAGGCCTCCGATTCGTCGACCGGAGCCACACCCATGGCGAAGTCCTTCAGCACCTCGGTGTAGACACCCCCTATCCCAAGCATGACCGTCGGGCCGAAGGTGGGATCCCGGAGGCTCCCGAGTATCATCTCCACGCCGTTCTCCAGCATCTCCTGCACCAGCACGCCGTCGAACTGAAGCTTAGCCTGCGCGGCCAGGGCTCGAAGCTCCTCGAATGCGGAGACCAGCTCAGCCCTGCTCTTGACGTTTAGCCTTACCGCATTCTTCTCGGTCTTGTGGATGAGATCTCTTGATAGCAGCTTGCAGGCCAGCGGAAAACCGATGGTGCGCACGGCCTTGGCGAGATCCTCCTTTGACGTTGCCATCATCGACCGCCCGGAGTCAATGCGGTATTCATCGAGAAGCCTGCTGGCGTCGGGCTGCACGAGGAACCCCTTCCTTTCCTTCAACCACGGGACAATGTCATCGCTTCGAAGCTCCTCGGGCGGCGAAATCCCGGCCCTGAGCTTCTTGCGCTGGACGAGCGCCCAGAGCGCTCCGACTGCCCTTTCAGGGGAAGGGAAGCTTGGCACCCCGTTGGAGAGGAACTCGGAGTGCAACATGTGGGCCAACTCTGAAGTGCCCATGACGCAGGTGACCACTGGCTTCTTCGCCTTCTTCGCCACCCTCACGATGCCTTCCACGATGCTATACTCGATGGTGGGAGGCTGGTGCGTGGGGATGACCACCATGAGGTCGTACTCGGGCGACCTGACGAGGTACTCGGAGATGGCGACGAACTCCTCGGTGGTCGCCGTCGCCGTGAGGTCGACAGGGTTACTCAGGCTCACTATCCTGATGAAGCTGGAATCTGCGAACCTTGATTTGATCCCGTTCGCCGCCCTTTCGCTCAGAGGTTCCACCTGAAGGCCCATCCTGTTGCTCTTGTCGGCGGCTATGGCGCCAGAGCCGCCGGCGTTGGTGATGATGAGTATCCTTTCACCGGAGGCCGCTGGGGCCAAGGAGAGGGCCGTGCAGTAGTCCACCAGGTCCTCCAATGTCTCGGCCTCCAGAAGGCCGACCTTCCTGAAGGCTGCGCGGTAGACCTGGTAGTCGCCCACCATGGAGGCGGTGTGAGTGAGGGCGGCCTTTGCCCCTGCCTGCGACTTGCCCAGCTTGAAGACGACTACAGGTTTGTTCTTGGCGGCTCGGGAGACCTCCCTGAGGAAGCGGCGACCATCCTTCAGGCCTTCGAGGTAGAGGGCCATCAACTTGGTTTCCGGATCGTCCGCAAAGTGCTCCACGACATCCCCGATCGAGACGTCCAGCTGGTTGCCCACCCCCACCAGCGCCCTCACACCTATCTGATTGGCGCCGAGCTCCTCGGCGATGATCTCACCGAGGTGGCCGCTCTGGGTGACGATGACCACTCCGCCCTTGGCTGGCGGACGGAGCGAGACAACCTCTCTTCCGGAGGGAAGCTTCTTGGTGGTGGGAAGGAAGAGGGTGTCGACCCCCGATGACGTGTCAAGCAGGCCGATGGTGTTCGGACCCAAGACCCTGACCCCCTTCGAGGAAGTGATGGACCTTATCTCAGCTTCAAGGTCCTCGTGCCCAGCTTCGCCGAACCCGCCGGTGATTATGATGATGGCCTTCGAGCCTCTGTTGCAGGCCTGCCTTACCAGATCGACCGTCAGGGCCAAAGGCACGGCTACGACGAACAGCTCCGGTACCTCTGGGAGCGAATCCACGTCCTTGTAGCAAGGCTGCTCCCCGATCTTCCGGTATCGAGGATTGATGGCGTAGACCGAAGCCTTCAGCAGGCCGCTTTTCGCGTTCCTGACGAGGTTGGAGAAGATGACTGAAGCGACCTTGGAGGGATCGACGGAAACGCCGGCGACGGCGATGGAGCGGGGAGAGAAGAAGGATTCGACTCCTTTCAAGTCGTCCCTAGGTGCCCATCTGCGGCTTAATTGTCTTTAGTGCACATGTAAGGATTGACTCAAATGGAATCTATTCATTCTCGGTCTGCTCTAAGCCACCTTCTATCATAATCACTCCGAATGGTGGGACCTTCACCCTCCAAAAAGGGTGGGTATAAAGAATGGACTGGCTAAAGCTTGCGCCTAATCAGCGTATAATTCCTGGGGCAAGCGGAGCAAAGTTCTTGGGCAACCCTCTTTCGTTTCGCATCAACCTGTTCCCCTGTTGGTCACTTTGGTCTCAGTGTCCCCGCTTCTAGCTGCTGCCGCTCTTGTTGGCGTGCCGCACATGTCAGCGCCTGACCATTGGGTGACCCTCTGCATCCTAGCTCGGATTTCCAAATGGAGCAAGTCCAAGCTTATGGCCGTCAGCGTAATAACAGCATTTGGTCACGTTGCGCTTTCCGTCGTACTCGGGTTCGCCGTCGTCGTTCTGGGGCTAGTGTTCACCCGAGCAGTATCTGAATACCTGACTACGGCCATAGGGGTTGTGATGCTCTTGGCTGGGACGCTCTACGGAGTGCGGACTATCATCTCCAATCGCAAAGAAGACTACCAAAAGGAGGCCGAGGAGGAAGGAGTGAGAATTGGGGGGAGCACGGGAAAAGGCGTTGGATACTTCGCGGTCCTTGGAGGAGCGCTTTCGCCTGACCTGAGCATCTTGCCCATCTTACTGCTGGCCGCACCAATGGGACTTGGTTTAGCGGTGGATGCCGCGGTAATATTCGCCGCCGGTTCGATCCTTTCGTTGACATTGCTCGTCCTAGTGGGCTCGAGGGGGTTGTCGGAGATATTCGCAAGGGTTCCTCCGAAGCATAACTATGCGCTCGTCGGCTTCGTGATCGCCGCTGTAGGCGCATATGTCCTGTATGCAGGGTAGGCGAGACCTGGGCTGTTTCAGAAACCGTACCAATAACATGTCATCCGGATAGTGAGAACAGTATGGCTTCATGTGGATACTCAATCACCAGTAGATTGGATTCTCCTTTGCCTGCCACAACGATCAAGAGACTTCTGCAGGCAGCGGGGGCTAAACGCTTCAATAGGTTAATCATCTTTAACTTATTGAGAACAATAGGTTAATAGAACGAGAACAAGGCCGACCAGAGGCTAGGCTTAAAGAACACCGAGGGTTGGTCTCATTCGTAGCTCGGCATGGCCAGTCAAGTGACCCTCGAAGGAAAGACGCTAAAGGTGTATTGGCTGCTTCTCAACGAAAGTGGCTTGGGTCCGAGAGAGGTCCAGCGCCGACTCCACTTTTCAAGCGTGAATGTAGCAGTCCACCATCTCGAAAAGCTCGCTGAGATGGGGCTGGTCATGAAGGACGAAGAGGGGAAGTATTCCGTCATCAAGGAGGTAGACGTGAGTTTCATGCGCCAATTCGTGAAGTTCGGACGCGTCAGGGTCCCGCGCCTTTTGTTCTACGCCGTATTCATTTTGGCGATGTCTGGGTCCTATCTGCTCCTTTCTCCTCCCAGCGATCTTAGGGCGGTCGTCTTTATTTTGGCTCTCACTGCGTTGACCGTCGGCTTCCTCGCCTACGAGTCTTGGGTCGTGTGGAAGGGAATCCCATGATTACTCCTGTGCCAAATGTTGAACACTCGCTTCCGATCGGTGTACCAATATTGGCATTACATCTCGGTCGAACTATACCTTGTCCGTCTTGAGCCTGAACAGGAAGTCAACCATCGCTGTCCTTCTGGCTTTGTCATTGGGAATAGTGGCGGGCACTTCGATAGTTTACCTTGTTCCGGTGTCATTGGGCTCCCAGACTAGCAAGTCACCTGGGGGAGTGAACGCAAATTGCCCTATGATAGATGCATGGGTCACGATTAGGAGCGCTGACGGGTTCGCCACATACAGCCAGCCCTATCCTGGTGGAAGCTCGAACAGCATTCCCATGCTTAACCAGTACGTGCTGAGGCCTGGCTCCTCGGGTTACCTCACCATGGCGTACGATTTGCTCAATCCAGAAAATGACACGCAGGGCTTGGAAGACTACCTCACAGCTGGCCTCGAAAACAGCGTCTGGAGGGTGAACGGAACGGACTTGACCGCCATGTCTTCTCAAGATGTTGGCATTTCGGTCTCGATCTACAGCGTGATACTCGTCAATAGCACCTATAGGATTGTGACCTACCAAATCACGGCTAACTCTTCGGCAACCTACGGGACATATCTTGTCGGGTTCAGGGACATCTGTCTGGGCGAACTCATAACCGTTGGGACCAGCCTGTATGTCGGACCTCTGCCCTGGAACAGTACCAGCGTAATAAACTGAACGAATATGGAGTCCAATCAAAGGAATCGCAGGTTGGAATAAAGTTCAGTATGACGTTCGCAATATCGGTATCATCATTGGAGCTGCCTCAACAGAATCCAATGGGCGCAAGGCATCCGACGGTCTCGATCTTGGTGGAACCCGACGGGACGCTGAGAGTGACTACGTTGATCGAGAAGCCCGTCCACGCTGGGAACGTGTAGAGCCCGCCAGCGTACGTAACAACCACCGTGAAGTTACCGACCCAGCTCCCTGACACCACCGCGTAACCCGTGGAGTTCGTCACGGACCAATACGTCCCGACAGATACCATCACAATACAGGTCTTCAAGGGAGGCGCGCCGTACGGTGACGGCTCAATATCTCTAAGTCATGATTTCGAAGGAGGGCCACAGGGCACCACAAGCATAGCACTAAACGCCAACGGCACCGTAGTTCTCAAGCTGGGAAGCATGGATTATCTCCCCCCCCGTCAACGCCGACCACTTCTACTGGGTCTACGTGAACGGCATGAAGACCAACTACACCGTCACCAGCTATGGCAATTACTCCAGCAGCTACGAGGCCGTCTACGTCCCCTAGGGCCGGCTTACGGCCAAGTCATAGATGCGCACAAAAAAGAAGAATCTGCAGCCGGAGGCTAGTCCTTCGCGATGATGACTTCTGTGGACTTGATGATAACTGAAACCTTGTCGCCCTTCTTCAGGCCAAGGTCCTCCACGGCCTCTTTCGTTATCATCGAGGTAATGGTGAAGGGGTCCTTTACGTCCACCTTGACCAGGGCGGCCACGGCTCCTGCCTCCACTACAGAAACGGTTCCTGCGATCTTGTTTCTTGCGCTTATCTTCACGCTCTTTTGGTCAACTCCTGCAGATTAGAGGAACCCGCCGCCTGGGTATAACCCTTGGTAAGCCCATTCGCTTACAGGGGCAGATGTCCGGCGGACGAAGAAGCTAACCTATGCGGCCGAATCGGCCCAGCGCGGCTTGACCCATTCGCCGGCGGGGGCCAGGACCTCTCCGTCGTAGACGACGTTCCCTCTTACGATCGTATGTATGATGGTGGCCCTGACCTTCCTCCCTTCGAAGGGCGTCACCTTCTGCTTGCTGTGAAGGAGTTCCGCCCTAATGATCCGTTCTTGGGTCAAGTCCACTATGGCGAGGTCACCGTCGGCGCCCTCCTTGATTTCGCCCTTCCTTTCGGCGATTCCATAGAGCCTCGCCGGGTTCCTGGACAACAGCGTCACCACCCTCTGTAAGGAGGTCTTCCCCCGGCTTACGAAGTCCAGCATGATGGGCAGAAGGGTCTCGACCCCTATGAAACCCGAGGGAACGTCCCAGATGTTTGTGCCAAGCTTCTCCGACACGAGATGGGGTGCGTGGTCGGAGCCTATGCACTCCACCGCGCCATTGGCGACTCCATCCCACAGCGCGTTCTGGTCGGCTTCAGTTCGCAGGGGAGGGTTGATCTTGCCGAGGCCGCCCAGCCTGGCCATGTCCTCCTCCGTCATGGAGAGATATTGCGGGTTGGTTTCGCAGGTGACGGCCGCCCCCCTGGCCCTATGCTCCTCCACCAGCCTCATCGCCTCCCCCGTGCTGATGTGGACGAAGTGAGCCTTCCCTCCAGACTTGCTGGCTAGGAAGCAGACCCTGTTGACGGCCTCGGTTTCGCAAATCGGAGGCCGGGCATCGCAGTGGGCCTTCGGGTCCATCCTCCCGGTGGCCTTCACTTTGTTGGTGTAGTATGTAATCATGGATTGGTTTTCCGCATGGAAGGCGGTGGGCACCCCCAGCGCCTTGAGAGCGGAAAGGGACTCGAAGATGGAGGCGTCGGAGGGTGGAGGGATGTTTCCGGTGGTGGGGCCCATGAAAGCCTTGAATCCCACGGCTCCAGCCATTGCCATGCCCACCACTCGGCTGGCGTTGCCATCGTAAAGCACGGCATAGAGGCCGAAATCGACGATGGCCTTGGGCGAAAGGACCTCCTTCTTCTCTAGGAGCCTCTGCACGGATTCCACTGGAGGAAGCGTATTCGGCATCTCCAGCACGGTGGTGACCCCGCCGGCTGCGGCGGCGGCCGTCCCGCTGGAGAAGTCCTCCTTCTCAGTGAGCCCCGGGTCCCTCATGTGGACATGACCGTCGATGGCACCCGGGAGGACGAAGAGCCCTGTGGCATCCAAGACGCTCGCTCCACCGGCCATCAGGTTCCTGCCAACCTTCGCTACGCGCCCTCCGGTCACGAGGACATCGGCCTTGAAGACAGAGTCAGGGGTGACGACGGTCCCGCCCGAAACCAAGATATCGGCCCCACGCATATGACTGCGGAACCACCTGCGACGTTAAAGCATTTGCTGGTATCTTGCGCTGGGGCCAGATTCCAAGGCTCGCCTTTCAGCAAGACTGGGCTTGCAGCTCTTGTCTGCGTCATCAGCGCTGTGGGACGGAACCGCATCGACACCGTTCAGATGGTTCTCAGGAACGAGACTACGAAGTGCCGGAGTTTGAATTACTTATTAGTTGGCCCGGGGCGCTTTTGCTCGCAAGACCCATGACCTCGCCTTTTGCCGGCAAAGACGTTATCTCGACGAAGGATATAGGGCGTCAAGCGTTGGACGGTCTGCTGACGGATGCGGATGGCGTCCGGCTCGCCATGGAGCGGGGAGGGATTTTGGACGTGCTGCGAGGGAAGCTCATGGCCACCGTCTTCCTCGAACCTTCAACAAGGACGAGGTTGAGCTTCCAGTTCGCCATGGTCAAGGCAGGCGGCCAGGTGATAGACTTCGGGTTGGCCGAAGCCTCCTCTATAGTCAAGGGGGAGGCGTTCGAGGACACCATGCGGATGGTGGACGGATATTCGCCTGACGTCATCGTCGTGAGGAACAAGACGCCGGGAGCGGCGGGGGTGGCGGCCGACATCTGCAGGGGCCCCGTGGTGAACGCCGGCGACGGATCTAATGAGCATCCCACCCAGGCGATGCTTGACCTTTACACCATCAAGCGCGTGAGGGGTTCGATCGACGGCGTGAAGATAGGCATGATGGGCGACCTGACGCACAGCCGCACCACCAGCAGCCTATCATACGCTCTGGACAAGTTCGACGGCGTTCAGATCACCTACATAGCCCCAAAGGAGCTCCAGGTGAGGCCGGAGATTGTCGCGTCTCTCAGGAGCGCGAAGCCTTCCTTCGCCGAAACGTATCAGGACGTTGTCGAGGGGCTAGACTTCCTCTACGTCACGAGGCTTCAGAAAGAGAGGTTCGCAGATTTGAGGGAATATGAGAGGCTTAAAGGCTCTTACCAACTCAGTCGGTCTTCGCTGGCCCCTTTCAAGAAGGTGCCCTTTCTCATGCACCCCCTCCCGCGTGTGGACGAGTTGAGCACGGACCTGGACGGCCTGCCCATAGCCAAGTACTTCGACCAGGCCCGGAACGGAATGTTCGTCAGGGCGGCCTTGATCAAGGAGATCCTCGGGAAGTAGCCACTCAGTTACTACATGCGTAATATGGGGGGCGTCACGGAATCCTCTCTCTCCTTGAATTACTTATATAACGTACAGTGGCTTCTCTTTCAGGTCTTCATGAGCGCCAGCTTGTCGAAGACGGAAGCGGAGGATTCCCAGGAGCTCCTAGATCGGTGGCTCCACGCCAAGGACCTCGTCGTCGTCGGGAAGTCGGTCACCAGGGTCGACTCGTTGGAGAAGGTCCTGGGGAAAGCGAAGTTCATGGAGGACAACTTCTCTCGCGACATGCTCTTCGCGAGGATCGTCAAGAGCCCCGTCAGCTCGGCCCACCTGCTTGGAGTGCGATTCGACGAAGCGGCGAAGGTCCCAGGCTTCGCAGCCGGCATCACGGCCCGGGATGTGCCAGGGAAGAACCAAGTCGGCTACTTCATTCTCGACCAGCCGGCGTTCGCCGATGGCGTGCTCAGGTTCCATGGGGAGCCCGTCGGCCTTGTCGTAGCCCAGTCGCCGGAGGCCGCCGAGGAGGCGAGCGCCTCTGTGAAGGTCGAGCTGAAGGAGAAGACGGCGGTCTACGACCCTTCTGAGGCAGCCGACTCCAAGGTCCTAGTGCATGAAGAACACAAGTCCAACGTCGCCATCGACACCAGGGTGAGGAGCGGCGACGTAGAGAAGGGCTTCTCTCAGTCCGACGTAATCGTTGAGAGGACGTACCGGACCGGCCACCAGGACCACGCATACATCGAGCCGGAGGGGGCCGTGGCCATGCCGACCTCTGAAGGGATGACCGTCATTTCATGCAGCCAGTACCCCCACCTCGCGCAGAAGATCGTCGCCCGGGTCCTCGGGTGGCAGCAGAGGGAGGTCAGGATCGTCCAATCGGCCATCGGGGGCGGATTCGGAGGGAAGGACGACATGGGCCCAATTGTCTCGGCCCAGGCGGCGGTAGCAGCCTACAGGCTGCGCCGGCCGGTGATGCTGAGTTACAGTAGAGAGGACAGCTTCAGCTCTCATTGCAAGCGTGAGAGGTCGTTAATCAAATACAAGACCGGAGCTTCTTCCGAGGGTCTGCTCAAGGCCATCGATGTGAACATCCTGTTCGATGCGGGAGCCTACGCTAACAGGGGCCCCTTTACCCTCTGGCGGGCCACGATGCACGCCTCCGGCCCCTACTTCGTCCCCAACGCGAAGGTGGACGGCCAGCTTGTTTACACGAACATGATCTACGGAGGGTCCTTCCGTGGCTTCGGCAACCCTTCGGTTCAACTGGCGGCCGAATCCAACATCGACGCCATAGCCGACAAGCTGGACATGGACCCCGTGGAGCTGAGGCTGAAGAACCTCCTGAGAGAGGGATCACTGACGATCACTGGCCAGAAGCTCGTTGACTCGGTGGGGATCTACGAAGCTTTGGAGAAGACGGCCAGGGCAAGCTCTTGGAGCGCCAAGAGGAGGAGGCCTGCCCGGGCCGCCAGCGGCAATGCCCAAGGGATCGGCGTCGCATGCGTCTGGCACGGGATAAGCACCAGCAGGGGCGTCCCAGACTGGTCGAGCGGTTACATCGTCATCAGGAGGGATGGAAGCGTGGACGCCTACACGGGCATCATAGAGATGGGACAGGGCACCACGACGAGCACGGCGCAGGTCATATCTGAAGTGCTGGGCGTGGGCATCGACGCGATCACCATGCATATGGGCACGTCGGATGCCCCGGACACGGGGGCAACCCATGCTTCAAGAGGCTCGAGCGTCGGCATGGCTGGAATGCTGGTCGCTGCTTCCCGCCTGAGAAGGAACCTGGAGGGGGCGGCCGCTAAGATGCTCGATTGCGAACTCAAGAACGTGATGATTCAAAAGGGATTCGCATTCGACTCGAGGTTCAGGCAAAGGAAGGTCTCCTGGGGCGACCTCATCAACGAATGCTACACAACGGGGGTGGAGACCGCCTCCACCGGCTACTTCTTCCTGCCCAAAGGCAAGTTCGACGAGGAGAAGGGCAGCGGCTTCGCCTACCCGGCTTTCAGCTACATGGCGGTCGTCGTAGAGGTCGAGGTCGACATGGAGACGGGCGCCGTGTCCGTCCAGCGCGTCTGGCCCGGCCTGGCTTCGGGTAGGATACTGAACCCTGGGCTGGTGGAGGCCCAGGTGCACGGAGCGGTGGCGCAAGGCATCGGCTACGCTTTGATGGAGGAGGTGGTCACCAAGGAGGGTAGGGTGCTCAATCCCAACTTCACGGATTACTTGGTGCCCACGGTTAGGGACATGCCCCCGGTGGAGCCGCTCGTCAGCTCGGAAGATCTTTTCAGCTACGGCCCCTTCGGAGCAAAGGGGGTAGGCGAAATGGCCCTCATCCCCATGGCTGCTGCCATCGCCAACGCGGTCAAGGACGCCGTGGGGAAGGCCCCCGACGAGATACCGCTCACGCCGGAGCGTGTGTATGGGCTCATCCATGGAGGCGAGCCTTCTTGATACCCCGCGTGGAATACAGGGCCTTCAACGACTCAGCTGCAGCGGTCAAGTTCGCCGCATCGCAGAAGGGAAGGTCGCGTTACATGGCGGGAGGCACCGACCTCATGGTGCAGCTGCGCAGTGGCAAGGCCAAAGCGGAATACCTCATTGACGTCTCCGCCGCGAACGGCCTGTCCGGGATAAAGGACGAAGGCGACTCAGTAACGATTGGCGCCGTCACCACCATAGAGGAAGTGCGACGGTCATCGGTCATCGCCAGGGATCTCGTCGCCCTAAAGGAAGCGTCGGACCTCTTCGCCGCATGGCAAGTGCGGAATCTGGCTACGTTGGGGGGCAACCTGTGCAACGCTTCGCCGGCGGCGGATTCAGCGCCGCCCCTGCTGGCCTACGGCGCTCAGCTGTCGGTGATGCGAGGCGACGACGAGGTCACGATCCCCTTGGAGAAGTTCTTCCTGGGTCCCGGGAAGACGGTTCTGCAGGACGGGGATCTCGTCACCCGGGTCTCAATCCCGAAGCCCCGAGGTGGGTGCGCCTTCGTCAAGCTAGGCAAGAGACAGGCCAGCATTTTGGCCGTGGTCAGCGTGGCGGCGCTCGTCAGGCTATCAGGCGAAAAGGTCGGCCAAGTCCGAGTGTTCCTGGGCAGCGTAGCCCCCACTCCTGTCAGGGCGACACACGTCGAAGCCTACCTCTACGGAAGGATCGCATCGGAGGAGAACATGAGGGCAGCGGCGAAGCTGGTGTCTAGAGACATCGAGCCCATCGGGGATGTGAGGGCGAGCGCTGCATACAGGGACAGGATGGCGGTGGTGCTGACGGAGAAGGCGCTCCGCGCGGCGGTGAAGAGGGCCGGAGGCGAATAAGGATGGAGACTCACATCGCCTTTTCTCTGAACGGCACCAAGGTCGAGGCGGATGTCCATCCTGGAAGCTCGCTCCTCGACGTCCTCAAGCACAGCTTCGGCGTGGTCAGCGTCAAGAGGGGATGCGAAACGGGCGAATGCGGGGCGTGCACGGTCCTCATGGACGGACGGCCCGTCAACTCCTGCCTGATGTTGGCCGCGAAGGCGCAGGAAAGGAGCGTAATTACCCTGGAAGGCCTCGCCGAGGATGAGCTGGCGAAGCGGCTGCAGAGGCGCTTCACCGAATCCAACGCGCTGCAGTGTGGCTACTGCACCCCGGGATTCCTGATTACCCTTTACGCCCTGATTCGGGAGAATCCCCTTTGCTCAGTGGATGAAATCAAGACGGCCGTCGAAGGAAACCTGTGCCGGTGTGGGGCCTACTTGGAGATAACAAAAGCGGCTCTGGAAGCACGCCATGAGATCTCGGGGCTGCAGCACGCCGACTGAACCTTTGAAACCTCCTTCAACTTGGCCACCTCCCAGCTGATCCTGTCCTAGAGGATCCTGCAAAGGTCCTGGCGCTCGGCCAGCAGTAGGTAGTAGACAGTATCGCCGTCGTCCTCCGTCCTGGCGTCCTCAATCAGGGAGTCCCTCTTCGGACGGCTCTCGAATAGTATTTATTGACATCCGAGACAACACCAACAGGCATATGACGGACGCGCTCACTTCGATGGTTTTGGTGTTCGCAGCGACCTTCGGGCCCTTGATCGTGGGATCCTTCCTCGGGGTTCTGCTGTCCGGGAGAGTCCCGAAGGCCATCATAGCCGCCGCGGGATTGGGGATACTGGTCTGGCTCTTCATCGACCTCATGGAAGACGCCGACGTCCTGGACCTGGCCCAGGGATTGGAAGGTGGCTGGACCCAGGTCGCGTTGGTAGGGGGGTTCGTCCTGGCGCTCTTCATCCTCGTTGAAGCGGACAGAGGCTTCCTGAGCCGCGAGGCGCTGCCCTTCTCTGTAGCTCTCCTGGCTACCGTATCCCTGGGCCTGCACTCGGCGGGCGAGGCCATCGAAATGGGGAATGGCTTCGCAACCATAGGCCTGAACGAAATGTTGGGGACACCCGCCGTCGCTTTCCTGCTGCACAAGGCGGTAGAGGGGTTCATGCTTTCGTCTTTCATCATCATGGGCGCCTCGCCTCCGAGTCTGAAGAACGCCACGCTGATGAGTTTCATCATAGGGGTGATGGCGACGATCGCTGCTCCCCTCGGCTACTATTCGATCTTGGCTTCCACCTACGTCCTTGCGGTGGCCTCCGGGGCCAACGTGTATATGATGCTTCGGCTCGCGCCCCAGGCCTTCAGCGCGGATACAAGGACGAAGGTCGTCCTGGCCTTCTGCATAGGTTTCCTTATGATATACTTCGCCGCTCTGCTTCACAGCTAGGGCCTGATCTTTGCGAGCCCCTTCGAGGATCGGCAATCCCTTAAATCGACGAGCCCTTCTGTCAGGACAGAAGGGGTGAAAGGCACGCCAGTCGGTTCTATCATGAGATGGTCGCTCGCCGTGGTACTGGTAGTCGGGCTGGCCGCAGGCCTTGCCCTCCTCTATGTCAATCAGCCTCCTGCACCAACGCTGACCGGGGCCAAGACTTTCACGATAATGGCTGACGAGGACGGCTACAACGGGTCGGTTCAGCACGGGATACCCTGGCCCATCATCACTGTTCACCAGGGCGACAACGTCACTATAACCGTGATAAACGACGGAAAGGTCGAAGCGCATGGCTTCGTCATTGACCAGTACTTCCCCCAAGGTTTCATCATCGGGCCCGGTGAGAACGACACCGTGTCTTTCACTGCGAACATCTCCGGCAACTTCACATTTTACTGCAACGTCTTCTGCACTGTTCACCCATTCATGGTGGGCGTATTAGTCGTAGAGAAGTGAACCGTGGAGCGGGCACGCCAAGGCAAGTCGCCGTTTTTGGCCGCGATGGCTTCAATTCTGCTCCTAAGGGCAGCGCCAAATGCAGAGATGGGTTCATGAGCGCGTCAGACGATATCCGCTGCCAGCCTTGGGTGTTTGCTCTCGAGCGATGGAGGGATGTTCGCTGGGCCGCTAAGCTTTCCTGGAATCGAAGCCGAGGTCCGGTCTCCTGAGGGTTGGGGGTTCTAGGAGTTCAAGGTGCCTGTGAGCGGAGGCCTTCCCTACGGCATCGCCGTGGCCCCTGATGGGTTGATATGGTTCACCCTGCTGAGCGGAGGCGACATCGGGAACTTCAACTTGACGACACGAACGTTCCACATTATCCATGTTCCACACTCAACTGTCACGGCAGACCTCATCGCAGTTTCTCCTAACGGAACCGTCTGGTTCACGGAGATCCTTGGCAACCGAATAGCGGAATTGAACCCATCCTCAGGAGATTTGAGTACATACGCCATACCCACCGCAGGCTCAAGCCCTTCATCCATCGCGGGCGGGGGTTGTGGGGGGTTGTCACCGTCGGCTGGGGGGTTGGTGGGGGGTTGGGTGGGGGGTTGGGTGGGGGGTTTTGGGGGGTTTTGGGGGGCATGATCCCCCCCGTTAAGGCTATTGCCATAGAGGGGACAGACAGAAAACAGGCTCAAGTCGGAGAGGAGAATTCTACCCTCGGCCACCTCTCCGGCCCGGACCCTTCCCCGGAAACCTCCCACTACCTCCCGCCCCTCTTGACGGATACGGTATAACACCAAAGACCACTTTCAGGCGGTCTCCAGGTAGTCGGGGTCCTGAACATAGTACCAGCGGCACACCTTCATCGTGGTCAATACATTGAGTCCATAACTTAAGAGTTGGATATTCGTGGGCCCGAAGGGATTAGTGCTCATTTGGGTTCGCAAATCGGACTTTTGGAGACCGATAACGGATCTGGAGGGATTCGTGGCCGTCTGGGTACTCAAAGTCACTAGAAATCGGACTCCCGTAAATCGACTGGAAAGGTTCTGTCAGTAAAGGAGACATAACAAAACGACTTCGGACAGTAAAATCGGGTCTGGTAACTCGGTTGAGCGTACGTCAGGTTTTTAGCTCTCTTCCGACTTCATGGTGAGCGACACCCTTGCACAGGGTAGGCTGGTTCGTGATCGTATTGGTCGTGGGAGTGGCCGCATACCTGGCGGTGTCTCTGGCATCTCCATATTTCGTGACCTCTTCGCAATCCAGCGGTATGATGGGAGCGGGGGGCATGATGGGTTGGTGGACGCCCTTCTCGGGGAATCAGTATTCCTATCCTTCCCTGATGTGGTTGATCCCCTTGGCTGCATTGGGGCTGATCTTGGTGGGCGCGGCTGGCGCCGTTTACTCGATTGTCGTCCCTGAGATTAAGACTGTCAAGGAGGCCTCGCCAGACGCTCTCCCTCGGTCTCCAGTCATCGCAGCGTTGGGCCCTAGTCAGAATGCTCTTGGCGGCACGGCACCTCTTCCAACGGCGAGTTCATCAGCCGAACATCCGCCATCAGCTATGCCTCGACCTTCGATGGAGAACGCTGATGCCGTGCTCAAGACGCTCAAGCCTGACGAGAGGAGGGTGGTGGACGTCCTGAGGGCGCATGATGGGAAGTACCTTCAGAAGTGGATCGTCAAGGAGACTAACATGAGCCGACTTCAGGTGCACAGGGTCGTGGCGAGGCTGGTAGAGAGGAACCTTGTGGTGGCCAAGGCCGTGGGGAACACCAATGAGGTCTCCCTGGTAGATTGGATGAAGAATAGAACCGAGTGAGACTCAGCCTCCTACGGTGAGGAGGGACGGCTGGAACAAATATCTCGTCATGTTGGTCTGATTAGGGGAGTTGCCAGGAGGTCTGGTTGTAGAGCTATCCTCCGAAGTCCGACATCATGCCGCGGCACCAACTCCACATCCCTTGCCAGTTCCATCCTGCCGTGCCGTTGGAGCTTCCATTTGCCGTCGTCGACGCTTGCTGTCCGACATAACCCCCACCCATCGTGCCTCGACTCATCATCCCGCCCATCATGCCTCCCCCCTGCTGCCCTGATGAGCCGTTCTGGGGGTAGGCCGCGCTCTGAGCGTAGGCGGCAACTGCGAAGCTTCCCATCAACACTATTCCTACAACGGCGGCGAGTCTCCTTCTGTCTAACATCAACACATCAACCTTGCATGACTGGTGTTCTGTGAGGGACATAACGGTTGGCTGAAACGGTTCTCACTGTCAAGATGATACGTTCCTGATACCGTTCCTGAAACAGTTCATGCTTCGCCTACCCTGCATACAGGACATAAATGCCCACAGCAGCGATTACGAAGCCCACGAGCGCGTAGTTGTACTTCGGAGGAACCCTTGCGAATACCTTCGATAACCCCTTCGAGCCCACCAGGACTAGCAGGGTCAGCGAAAGGATCGAACCGACGGCGAATACTATGGCAGTGTCTATTGCTAAACCAAGTCCCATTGGTACGGCCAACAGGAAGATCGGCAAGATGCTCAGGTCAGGCGAAAGCGCTCCTCCAAGGACCGCGAAGTATCCAACGCCCCTTCCCCCTCTCCTCCCTATTCTGGCTCCTTCTTCTTCGGCCTCCTTCTGGTAGTCCTCCTTGTGATTAGAGACGATAGCCCACACTCCGTAGAATGCCCCAGCCAAGAGCATCACAGCCCCTATGGCCGTAGTCAGGTATTCAGATAATGTTCGAGTGAACACCACTCCCAGAAGGACGACCGCGAGTCCGAGCGCAACGGAAAGGACGACGTGACCAAAGGCAG
Source organism: Conexivisphaerales archaeon (assembly GCA_049509455.1). Lineage (GTDB taxonomy): Archaea > Thermoproteota > Nitrososphaeria > Conexivisphaerales > DTJL01 > DATKKG01. The sequence goes on along the minus strand of JBEKZX010000010.1, from coordinate 17,461 downwards.
TCACCAAGCTGACGGCCATAAGCCTGGACGTGCTCCACTTGGAAGTCTGAGCTAGCATGCAGAGGGTAACCCAATGGTCAGGCGCTGACATGTGCAGCACGCCGACGAGGGCGGCTGCAGCTAGAAGCGGGAGCACTGCGACCAAAGGCTACCATCAGGGGAACAGGTTGATGCGAAACGGAAGACGGTTGCCCAAGTACTTTGCTCTGCCAACGAAATAGGGTTCAGCGCGTAGGCTTGGACCTGCGAATGTGGCTGACCGAAAGGAGTTATGACGACCTTGAAACAGCTATCGCCGTCGTGGGATGAAAGCAAGGGTGAAGAGGGCTGCGAAGACCAGGAGGGCTCCAGCCAGAAGCCAGAAGCCGCCAACATATCCTACTGACGTGGCGACCACGTATCCAGTCACGATGGGGCCGAGCGCCTGTCCGATGTCCATTATTGTGCCCAGGAAGCCCATCGCCGACCCCGAGGCCGAGCTACCCGAGATGTCGGAGACTAGGGCCGTGGTGGAGGACGTGGCCGTCGAGAAGCCGAAGCCGTAGAGGAGGGAGGTCACCAGAAGGATGGGGAACGACGAAGTGAGAGGGATAACCAACAGGGGAAGCGAGGTCATCACCAGGCCTGCCGTTATGGGCCAGAAGCGACCGAGACGGTCAGAGAGCCCGCCCATCACAGGCTTTGAAACGACGACCGTCACTATCGGCACCCCCGCGATTATTGTTATGGCCCCCACGCCCAGCCCCACCTTCTGCGCGTATGCCACCATGAAGAACTCGAAGGAGCCGTAGACGAAGTACTGCGCTCCTTCGACCGAACTGGCCACTAGGACGTGAAGATCTCCCGCTAGGGAGCGCAGCTGGGGCCCCAAGCTCCGTCGCGGGGCGGTTGTGACGACGTCCGTCTCCCGCCAGAAGACCGCGAAGATGGCTACAAGCGTTGCCACGCCCGCAGCGCCCACGACCAAGTACACGTCGTGGTAGTCGCTGTTCGTCAAGAGGAGGATCCCCCCTCCGAGGAAGGGCGCCAGGCTCCTCCCGACGAGGGTCGACGACGAGAAGAGAGAGAGCCTCTCCGCCTTGCGCTGGGGATAACGGTCTACGATCACGGCGTTCGCCACAGGGACGAAGACCGCCGTCGCGAAGCCGTGATAGAACCTCACTATGATTAGCTCCAGAGGCGTCGTCACCAGGAGGTAGAGGAAGGGCGCCGTGGCGAAGACGATTGCGGAGAACCACATCACCTTCCTGCTCCCTATAAGGTCGGAAAGGGAGCCCGCGGGGAGGCTCACGAGGATTCCTGGGATGGTGGAGGCCGCCGCGATAAAACCCAGCGTTGCTCCTTGGGCACCTAGGCTTTGAGAGAGCAACGGCAAGATGGGGTTCTTGGACATCGTCGAGCTGAGTATGGCTAAGCAACCCGCCACGCAGAAGGCGTAAAAGAACTTGGCGTCTGCCTTCAATTCAACGCATCCCGTTGCGCGGCCTCTGCCGTTAACTGGGCATACAACGAGTCGAAGACCCTAAGCGCAGCGGCCACCGTCTCCTGATCGGACTTCGATGTCCTAGCGATGCCTCTGACCACCTTGAAGACCCCCGCCGTCTCCCTGAAGCTAGTCCTCGCCACGTCCTCTCCCGCGTCCACTTCATAGTCATGTATGATTGCCCCGATCCTCAGGGCCGTGGGGTCCGTCACATGATGCTTGGCCACCAGGGCGTCGTACGAGGTAGAGACCCCCTCCACGGGATTCACTTCCGCCCCAGGGAGCACGAACGGGATCGAGCCGCTGGGGGGGACCTCGTCCCTCCCCACGAACGCGAAGGTGGCGTCGGGATCGATGAACCTCTTGATGAGCCAGGCGGAGGCGCACCTGTCCAGGTGCGGCTCATGACGCGTCGCCCAGAGCAACGGCTACACCTTCGCTGCTTTCGCCTTGAAGAACGCGTAGAGCGCGTCGTATACGTAGAACTGCTTCGCCATATTGTCGAAGTCGTCCTTGGTAATGGCCCTGAAGCCTTCCGCAATCGAGTTAAGGCCTGGTGATTCTGGCGTGAGGTTCCTGTTGGCCGTGTCGGCCCCTCGCACGACCTTGGCGAGCTCTAGGACGGCTGGGTCCTTGACCGCGTACTTCTGAACGATCGCATCGAAGCTGCACTGGTCTCCATGATGCCCCAGCTCCACTCCGCTGACGTCGTAGGGGATTGCTCCCTCGCTCTTTGCCACTTCAAGGACCTTGTCGGCGGGGACGAAAAGGAACTCCGCGTCATGGTCCACGAAGTTCCTGATCAGCCAAGGGCACGCTATTCGGTCAACCTTAGCCTTCTCTCTTGTTACCCACTTCAAGAACAGCACCAGCCTTGCCTGTAGGGCCTCTGGTATTTGACCGCTCCTCCCCCCCATCACGCCCTCCCTACAAGCAGGAGATCCTGATTACAGCACCAATAGATAGTCCCAGAAGCGAGTCCGCACCGTTGGGGATTCGCCTCTAACTGGATACAGATTCCGCCCAGGAACGGATTCCAGTATTGCGGCCAATCCAGTTGTTCGCCGCTTCAGGGCGTGTGTATAGGACCCGTCACAACAAGAGATGAATTGCGCATGATATGTAAGAATATGGTCAAGAATAGCAAGATTACATGGGCCCGAAGGGACTTGAACCCTTGACCGACCGGTTATGAGCCGGTCGCTCTACCATGCTGAGCTACGGGCCCGCTTCCAATAGGAAGCTACGCATCACCCTTTAAATCATTACCTCGTAGAGTGGCTGCGAAAGGCGGCAGTCCCTGAAACGCTTAATAGACGACTTCGTTCTTGGGCAAAGCTGCGAGGGTACCCAAGCCTGGCCAAAGCCAGCGCACCGTGGCGACCATAGGGGGCGGTGCCCGTTCGGAGGGTGCCCATACTTAAGATCCGCTGGCGTAGGCCTTCGTGGGTTCAAACCCCACCCCTCGCACTTTCAGCTCCTAGGGGATGGGCAGCGCCGGCTGCATAAACACCCGTCAGCAGGGGCAGGCGAACCTGTTGACAGGCCTTCCCCTGTATTCATGCTCCCCGATGACCGAAGGTGCAATCGCCATGAAGGGGAACTGGCAGGCCAGATGGGCCTCAACTGTGTGCTTTCGGGTTCCCGTACTGGTCCCAGCCTACGCCCAGGCCCTTCTCCATAACTCCCCTGAACAGGGCCTTCATCCTTCTTTCAGCCGCGTGGATGTCCTGGATGGGCTTCTTGACGGCGAAGATGGCCGTTCCGCTTCTCAGGATAGTCACATCAAAGACGTCGTCCAGCCTCAACGTGCGGAAGAGCGGGCTACCCTTCAGGATCGGTATCCCCTCGTGACTTGAATATGAATCCAGCCTTTCGAGGTCCAGCGTGAGGACCCTCTTGGGGTTGATAAAGTAGGTGCCTGTCCCATCCCTCCTGCAGGAGTGTTCCATGAGGAAGGGCGAGACCTTGGTGGGCCTTCTGCTGCTCCCGGATACGGGACACGAGGGCCTCTCCTTCAGCTTTATCGTGTCGACGCTGAAGTCGCGAAGGTCCACCATAAGCAGCTTGGACAAAAGAGATGGTTCGGCCCCCGTCATTATCTTGACCGCCTCGGAGACTGCTATGCTCCCGACGACCCCGAGTATCGCAGGGTGGACGCCTACAACGGCGCAGGTTGGTACCGAGCCCTCCTGGAGGCCACCGTAGAAGCATTCCAGGCAGGGGGTCTTCCCTGGCACTATCGTGGTGACGGAGCCGAGCATCTCGATCGCCGAAGAGAAGACGTAGGGGACCTTCATTTCATAGGCAGCCCTGTTCACCGCGTATCTAGCCCTTATGCCGTCCAGCCCGTCCAGCACGACATCGACGCCCCTGAGGTGCTCAAGCATGCTTTCGTAGGTCAAGCTCTCCGCGAATCCCTCAACCTTCACCGACGGGTTTATCTCCTTCAGGCGGACCAGGGCGGCCTCTATCTTCGGCAGGCCCGCGTCCGACTCCCTGTAGAGGTACTGGCGCTGGAGGTCAGTGACGCTGAGGATGTCCCTGTCCACAATCCTGATGGAGCCGACACCCATGGATGCGAGCTGAACAAGGATAGGTGAACCCAAGCCTCCGGCCCCGACTACTAGGACGGTGGAGCCCTTGAGCTTCTGCTGCCCCTCCCAGCCGATATCAGAGAGGACAATCTGGCGTGAGTACCTGTTGGCATCGGAGTCAGAAAGGGATTCCTCAACCGTCACCTATCAGTAGCACTAGTCCCTGTCTCGAAGAGGCTTTCGCCGTTATAAGGGTACCTCGACCTCGAGATGGCCCCCAGAGAGGTCTTCCCGCTTTCATCCGCCGCGTACCGGAGGAATGAGGGCTACGGTGTCGCCCTCGTGAAGGACGGGGCTGGTGGTGACCATGGTGCCATTGACGATGACGTGGGTCATCTCTCGGACCTCCTCAAGGTCGGGATGGAGCCTCAAAACCCGGCCGACGAGATCGACGGTCGTGGAGCCGGAAGGCAGCCGGACATCCTCGCTTGACAGGCCTGCCAGCTCCCTCACTTCGGCGTAGTAGTGCACATGTATCTGCATCGTCCTGCTCCTCCTTGAAGTCGTGTGTCTGGAAGCCGCAGCGTTCACATTCAGCCGACCCCCTGTAATTCTAATATATCTTTCGTTTATTCTCTTTCATGGCTTCAGCCCTGCGCGGGGGAGGCTACATACTCCTTCCACGGCACGGAGAGGCCCTCCTCCACAATCTCTTCGTAGAGCTCCTTCATCCTGGTTTCTGCTGCATCGATGTCCAGGATAGGCTTCTTCACCTTAAACATGGCTGTGCCGCTCTTCAAGATGCTCAGATCGTAAAGGTCGTCCAGCCTCAGCGTGCGGAAAACGTCGCCTTCGCTCAGCACGGCGTAGCCCTTTTCCCTGGCGAAGGCGTCGAGCCTGCTGAGATCCACATCCAGCGTCCTCCTTGGGTTGACGAAGTAGGTCCCGCTCCCGTCTCTGGCGCATGCCCTCTCTAGGAGAGGCGGGCGTATGTCGGTGAGGTTAGTGCCGCTGCCGGAAACCGGGCAGTTCGGATTGGTGGTGACCTCGCAAGAGTCGAAGCTGAAGTGCCGGAGGTCGATCAGCAGAAGCTTCGAAGCCAGCGAAGGCCTCGCCCCTGTAATTATCTTTACGGCTTCCGAGATGGCGACGCCGGCTATGACCCCCAGCAAGGAAGGATGAACACCGACGACCGCGCATTTCCGGACGCCGTCGTCGCTCACCCCACCAAGGAAGCATTCGAGGCAGGGGGTCTCGCCCGGGATGATAGTGGATACGTTGCCGTACATCTCCAGCGCCGAAGAGAAGATGTAGGGGACCTTCATCCTGTAGGCGGCCCTGTTCAGGGCATACCTCCCCTTCATGTCGTCGAGGCCGTCCATGACGACGTTGACACCCTTAAGGAGCTCTAGGAGCCTGTCGTAAGAGAGTGACTCCGCGTAACCTTCCACCTTGATCGAGGGGTTCATCTCTCTGATCCTCTTCACCGCCACCTCCGCCTTCGGCCTTCCGGCGTCCGACTCCCTGTAGAGGTACTGGCGGTGGAGGTCGGTGACGCTGACGATGTCCCTGTCTATGATCTTGATCGTCCCGACTCCAAGGAGAGCCAACTGAATCAGAATCGGAGAGCCGAGGCCTCCTGCGCCGGCGACTAGTACAGTAGAACGCTTGAGCTTGATCTGGCCCTCCCAGCCGATGTCCTTGAGGACGATCTGGCGGGCATATCTGTTCGCCTCAGCGTCGGTGAGGCCCTCGTCATTCGGTTGCTCCAATGGCTCTCATGTTAGGCGGTCTCTCAACCTATCGGAAATTTATAAGTCTGCCTGCGTATGTAATCGCACCAAATCGCCGAGCCATTTCGAGAGTAATTCAAGAATCCTCTTGAAGAGAGAACTTTTTGAGGCCTACGCCGAAATGAATCCGTCCTATGGCCCGTCTAGCACCAGCCCCGAGCTTCGCTGTGCAGCCAGGACGAGGCTCCAATCCTAAGGGCGGACGGGCGCCACGCCGCGTTCAATCGGGGCAGGCGAGCCTCTTGACAGGCCTTCCCCCGCATACATGCTCCTCGATGACCGAAGGCACGTCATCCGGCTTCACTCCACAGTACCACGTTCCATCAGGGTCGACGAGGACGGCGGGCCCATGGTCGTGCCTATCTGTGCAGCCGTTGGGCGTCACCATCACGTTGGATAGGCCTCTCCTCTCGACTTCCAGCCTGAACCTGGCGAGCACCTCCTTGCCGCCCTTTCTTCCGCATCGGCCCACTCCGTCCATCGTGCAGACCCAGACGATGAACTTCTTCGATTTCAAACACTTGGCGCCTACTGGTCAAAAATGAAAAATGGGGGCGACTGGACGAGCCCCCTCCCATGTCTATTCGATGTGCCTGAACTTCTGCGTGTACGGACCCTCGCCCGGATATCTACGCCTAAAGTGACCGGACGGCTTGCCCTCCAGCATCTCCTCGAACCAGGATTCGTGTTCGATCTCTTCGTGGAGTATGGCCAGAGAAAGGTCGTAGGTCCTCGGGTCCTTCCCAAAGGTCATGTTGCAGATGTCTGTATAGACCCTGACGGCGCAGCGTTCCGCATCCAACAACACTTTCAGTATCTTCTTGTTGGTCGCGTCGTTGTGCACTGTGCTGACTGTGATGCCTTTAGGCAGATATGCTGCGGAACAGGCCGCGTCATCGTGGAGATCCTTCATGTCGCGGTAGATGTCTCCACCGAGTTCGTAGACCCGTGGTACTAGGGCCTCAAAATGCAGCCTGTCCTCTAGGCGGGCATCTTCCGTGATCTCCTTGAGGTCCTCACCTATCAGATGGTTCCTCAGCACTGTGTAGTAGTAGTAGGTGGTAATCTCGGCCGCGAGGGCCTTGTTCAATTTCTTGAGCAGTTGGTCCACGTTCAGTCCAGCCTTTTCGATCATCTGTCTTCCAACAGTTGCGGGCATTGTTTATCGACCTCAAGCCCGTAGAGGCGGATAAAGCCCTTATGGCGAATCCTTGTGACCTGCGCTAGAGACGGAGACGGACCATTCTCCATGGCGTTGTCGCGGCGGCGAGCCTCAGTTGAACAGGGGGGAGCGGTTTCCGGGATAGGGCTTCCTAGGTAGGAATCTCCCCCTCCCCTGCTCAGCCACCAGCTGGTTCTGCTCCACTACCACTTCACCCCTCGAAATCGTCATCATGGGGTAACCATCGGTCAAGTAGTTCTCATAAATCGAATAGTCAATGTTGGAGTGAAGGAAATCGGCCGTGAGCCTAGCCTTGAAGGCGGGATCGATGATGACCATGTCGGCGTCGCTGCCCACCGCGATGGTCCCCTTCTTGGGGAAGATGTTGTAGGCCTTCGCCGCGTTGGTGGAGGTGACCTGGACGAACCTGTTTATCGAGAACCGCTTCTTGGCTACACCTTCGGTAAAGAGCACGGGGATGATGACCTCGGTGCCAGGGACCCCGTTGGGAATCTTGGTGAAGTCGTCTCCCCCGGCGGCCTTCTGCTGCGAGTTGAAGTCGGCATGGTCGCTTCCGACGGTCTTGACGTCGCCTTCGACGAGCCCCTCCCAAAGCGCGAGCCTGTCCTCCTCGCTCTTGATGGGAGGGCTCATCAGGTAGTGACTCGCATCAGAGCGCTTGTATACTAAATCGTTGAACACTAGGTAGTGAGGGCAGGTCTCGGCGAATACAGGGAGACCGGCCTTTTGCGCATCCCTGATGGACTCACGTCCCATCTTCGATGAAAGGTGGACCACGTAGAGATTGGCACCGACGTATCCGGCAAAGGTGATCATCCTGCGCACCGCCTCCCCTTCGGCAATCTGCGGCCTGCTCTGGGGGTGGAACTCGGGCGAGAGCTTGCCTTCCCGGCGGAGCAGCTCGATGTTCCTTTCTATGATGCCGTTGTTCTCGGCGTGGACCGCCAAGAGTCCTCCGTTCGACGAAACCTCCCTCATGACCTCCAATAGCTCGCCATCCTCCAGCATCAGGCCGTCGGCCCTGTACGTCGTGAAGATCTTGAAGCTGGGAACACCCGCTGCCATGATCTCCTTTATCTCCTGCATCGCCTGGGTGGCCGAGTCCCGGTAGACCATGTGGAATCCGTAGTCGACCAGGACCTTCGAAGAAGCACTTTCGCGTCTCTTCTCGAGAGCCGCCTTGAGGCTCTCTCCGGCCGACGGCGTCACGAAATCGATGATGGAGGTTATCCCTCCGGCGGCGGCCGAGATGGTGCCTGTCCTGAAATCGTCGGCCGTCACGGTCCCCTTCGACGGCATCTCGAAATGGGTATGGCCGTCGATGCCTCCTGGCACGACTATCTTTCCCTGCGCGTTCACCACCCTGTCTGCGGGCTCGTCGATCGAGAATGCGATCTTGGTGATTACTCCGTCTTCAGCCTTGACGTCAGCCTGGAAGACATCTAAAGCGGTTGCGATCGTTCCATTTCTTACCAAGAGGGAGGCCATGCTGAGCCTTACTGTAACGTTCGACCTCCTTTTCCTTAATAAATATGCCTAAAATCGCTCTGGCTGATGGAGAAAATGCCACGAATCGGCTCGAAAGGCCCAGCCAGGCTTAGGCTACGATACCTGCGGCTCTCAGCGAGGCTCTCGCCTTGGCCGAGTATCCAAGGCCTCGCAATAGGTCGTCGGTGTGCTGCCCTAGGAGGGGCGGGGCCAACCGAATCGAGAAACGAGACCCGCTCAGGCGGTAGGGGGAGCCCAGCTGCTTGATCCGCCCGGCCTTGGGATGGTCTATTTCAAGCACCATCCTCCTGGCTGCGACCTGGGGGTCCGACAAAGCCTCGTCGAGCGAGCTTATGAGTGCGCTAGCGACGCCGGCTTCGTTCAGCAGCCCAACCCAGTGAGAGGCCGTCCCCTTGGAGAAGATGCCCATAAGATCAACCTCCAGGAGTTCCCTGTTCCTTACGCGCTGAGAGTTCGTAGCGAACCGTGGGTCGGTCAGGAGCCCCGGAAGAGAAAGGGCAGCGCAGAAGGCTTGCCATTGGGCGTCGTTCCCGACGGCCACGATGAAATAGAGGTCGCTGGCCTTGAAGGCCTGATATGGTGCTATGGAGGGGTGTGCCGACCCCGTCCTCTTTGGAACCTCCCCGGTGGCGAAGTATGACCCAGCCTGATGAGTGAGCCAAGAAAGCTGGCCTTCCAGGAGGCTTACGTCGATGTACTCCCCCCTTCCGGTCTTGAGTCGCTTTAGAAGGGACGCGGCTATAGCGAAGGCAGCGAACATCCCCGCTCCTATGTCAGAGACTGGGACGCCCATCCTGACGGGAGGCCTCCCTTCCTCTCCGGTGATGCTCATCATGCCGCTCAGGGCGAGGGCGATGATGTCGTAGCCGGGCATGCCTCGGCGGGGCCCGGTCTGCCCGAAGGCCGAGATGGAGCAGTAGACAAGGCGGGGGTTGAGCCTCTTCATGGTGGCGTAGCCTGCGCCAAGCCTTGCGGCCGTCCCGGGCCTGAAGTTCTCGACGAACACGTCCGCATCCTCCACCAGCCTGTGTAGCACGCCCCGACCTTCAGGCGACCTCAGATCCAGGGCCAGGCTCTTCTTGTTGCGGTTCACGCTCATGAAATAGGCGCTTTCGCCGCTGACGAAGGGCGGACCCCAAGAGCGCGATTCGTCGCCCGCTCCGGGGGCCTCCACCTTGATCACCTCTGCGCCCAGGTCGGCGAGCATCATGGTGCAGTAGGGGCCTGCCAAGGCTCGTGTGAGGTCGACGACCCTGATTCCTCCTAGAGGAGCTGTGCGGCTCAATCCTTTCTCGTCCAGGTTTCGGTGCCCGCTACCGTTTATACCGTGCGTTCGGCGCCGCAGCCCAAGGAGGGCATGTAAAGAAAGGGTTCGTCGGCCTGAGTCCGGACTTGCCAAATTGTTATAATGCACTCCTCCCGCGAAACCCATGAGGAGACATGGACCGCAGCAGGAGGAAGGCGCTGGCCTTCATCTCTGTGGGCGTGGCTCTGACGATCATCGCGGTCCTTGGGCCCGTGGACGCCATCGCCGACGTCAACCTGGTGGTGCACCACCTCCAACATATGATGATCATCTTCGGAGGCTTTTCCGTCGGTTACGGTCTGGCAGCGCTCTATGGGCTAGAGTGGAATGAAACATGGGCCCGCTTGAAATCTGGCTGGGCCCGGCTGAACAGAGGCGGCTATCTGGCCGGGGCGCTCTTCATGATAGTGTTCAACTTTTGGCACATCCCCGAATTCTTCACGTTCACCGTGTTGCCCGGGAACGAGCCCATCCACATCCTGGAGCATGCCATGTTCTTCGCGACCGCCATCCTGCTCATCGCGGCCACGCCCTTCATGTCTCGCACCTTCAAAGCCCTCTACATCTTCGTCTTCGGCAACATGAACTCGATGATGGGGCTCCTGTACTCCGTCTGGGGGACGAACCTCTTCGCACCATACCCGGCATACCAGCAGAACCAGTTCGGATTGCTAATGTCGGCCTCCGGGTTCTTTACGATGACCGTGGGCACCTTTCTGTATGTGTACCTCAGCGAGAGGAGGCTCAACGCCAGTCCGGCACCGTCCCCTTCCGCTGGACTGAAGACGGTCGGGGAAACCGGACCATGAGACCATCCTCTGGTCTCCTTGCAGGCAGACAGATCAAGAGTTTCGAGGGGGAGTTCCCTCTTAAAGCAGCCGTCGATGTGGAACCTTCGCTCGACTCTTATAGCGGGACTCGGGGACTGAGTTTCCGATGGAGAGAATGAGATAGATGTCGGCACGAAGGTCAACGACGATCGTGGTCGGCATCCTGCTGCTGCTGGCCGGCACGGTGTTCGCCTTGCAGGGCGCGAACGTAATCGGCGGCAGCTCCGCGATGAACGGTAGCTCCACCTGGATCTACGTCGGCGGCCTGCTCGCCGTGATCGGTTTGCTGATAGCGATCATGGGCTTCGCTTCGAAGTCCTCCAGGGGAGTCATGGCATCGGGCGGCGCCCAATCCGGGGCCCAGTAGGCATGGACTTGCCGACGGAGTTAGCCGGTGGCGTTCAAGCCCAATAAGGAATCTTCTGGGAAGAAGGCTAGCGACGTCAACCATAATGTATATTAACGCAGCCGGAAAACTTGGGCTTGATGACTATGAATGAGTCGACTACTTGCGTTCGTAGACATTTTCGTCGACTCTCCGTATATGGACGACGTAATTAAGGCACTTTCTAAGATGGAATGCGTGGAAGAGCTTTACGAAGTGACCGGGGAGTTCGACATTGTCACCCTCGTCTCAGCGTCTGACATCGAGGAGTTCAGGGACATCCTGAAGAACAGGATAATGAAGACCTTGGGCGTGAAGAGCACGGTGAGCTCCATCGTGCTCCATGCTCACAGAGGCTCCTATAGCTCAAGCGAGAAGAAGACCGCGACCGCCTCGCCGTCGGAGTAGTTCTCGGAAGGCGTTCTATCTTTCAGTGGAGACTATGCTCGATAGGGGAAAGATGAAAGGGGTTGACCACCGCCATCGACGTCGGCATCGCAGCGCTCATAATCGGCGCCACCGTAGTGATAGCGCGGCTCCTGGCCCCCTACATCACGAAGACCTTCACAAGGGAGCACACCCGCTGGGACAATGTCTTCTCCCCCATTGAGAACTCGATCTACCGGATACTGGGCGTAGACACCAGCCACGTGATGGGCTGGAGGGAGTACTTCCTGTCGGGACTCCTCCTCAACATCGTCCAAATGGCCATCGCCTTCCTCATACTGTACTTCCAGGGTGACCTTCCTCTCAATCCACAGGGGTTCCCCGGGATGAGCTGGGACCTCGCATTCAACACGGTGGTCTCCTTCGCGACCAACACCAACCTCCAGCATTACGCCGGCGAAAGCACGCTATCCTACTTCAGCCAGATGACGGCCATCCAATTCCTCCAGTTCACGTCGGCAGCGACAGGCATCTGCATGGGGATAGCCATGGTCAGGGGCTTCGTGGCCGGCTCCAAGGACATGGGGAACTTCTACGTAGACTTCGTGAGGTCGCTCACTCGGATCCTCCTGCCCCTCTGCATCATAGCCGCTGTGGTGCTGGTGGGAATGGGCGTACCTCAGACGTTGAGCGGGTACACTACGGTGACGACGGTAGAGGGGGCCTCTCAAACGATCTTGGTCGGTCCCGTGGCATCCCTGGTTTCGATAATGCAGCTGGGCACCAACGGCGGAGGCTACTACGGGGCCAACTCGGCATATCCCTTCCAGAACCCCAGTGCCATCTCGGACGCTTTTCAGATCGCCCTGATGCTCTTGTTGCCGACGGCTTTGATTTTCGTCTTCGGCGAGCTTATCAAAAAGAAGCGGGAAGCGCGACCCATACTCTATGGTGCCTACATGCTCTTCGGTATCGACCTGGCCCTGGGGTTCATCCCCTCTACCCCGCTCGGAGCGGGCATCGAGACCAGGATCGGTGGCTTCTTCTCGGCCTTCTGGACGGTCGTCACCACGGCCGTGACCACGGGTTCGGTCAACGCGGCACTGGGGGCGATGCACCCTCTGACCATACTGGCCGCCTTCATGGGGATGCTGATCCAGTCCACACCAGGCGGCAAGGGCGTCGGCCTGATGTATATGATAATGTACATCGTGATCACCGTATTCATAGTGGGGCTGATGACGGGGAGGACCCCGGAGTACCTCGGAATCAAGATCACGGGCCGAGACGTGAAGCTGGTGATGGTGGCCTTCCTGATTCACCCTCTGATAATACTCGTGCCGACGGTGCTGGCCTACGCTACTGGAGCTGCGGCCGCCATCGGGGTGGGCAGCGGACCTGTGGGCTTCACGGAAATCCTCTATGAGTTCACCTCCAGCGCCGCCAACAACGGATCGGACTTCCTGGGAGCAGCCGCCAACACGCCGTTCTTCAACATCTCCACGGCCATAGTGATCTTCGTCGGACGCTACGTCCCCATAGCGGTGCTCTTGGCCCTCGCGGGCTCCATGATCGGTAGGAAGAGGAGCAACGAAGTCGGCCTGAAGACGGACAGCCTGCTGTTCTCGGTGATACTCGTGGGGAGCATACTGATCCTAGTGGTGCTGACCTTCTTCCCGTTCCTCGCGCTGGGCCCTCTGCTGGCGCTCTTTCAGGGGATGAGGAGCTTCACAGGGTGAGGAGAGTGAGCTAGAGACATGGCAGGCAGCAGCAGGATCGAAGTCGTTGGCGCGGAAGCGGCCCCCGCAGGGAGTGTGGCCCATTCCGGAGGGATGTTCGTGTCGCTGAAGCGCATTATCAACAGGAGGGTGATGGTGGACTCCGTCCTTAGGCTAAACCCCGTCAGGTTGGCCGCCAATCCCGTCATGCTTCTGGTGGAGGTCACCTTCTTCATCGTAGCGGCCATGGCGGCATACCCCCAGGGGTTCCCGCTCGTGGCGAGCGCCAGCGAAAGGGTGTTCTACGTAGAGGTCGCCTCAATACTTCTGATCACCGTGTGGTTCAGCACCCTGTCGGACTCTCTGGCGGAGTCTCAGATGAGGAACACCGCCAGCAGCCTGAGGAAGCTCGAAGCGGAGGTTATGGCAAAGAAGTTCATCCTCGGGGCTGGGGAGACCAGGGAGATCATCCCGACCAACTCTAAAGACCTGAGGAAGGGCGACGAGCTGCTGCTGGAGAAGGGGGATATCGTAGCCATGGATTCGGTCGTAATGGAAGGGATCGCCATGGTGGACGAATCCCTCCTCACCGGCGAATCCACGCCCGTGCGTAAGGCCCCCACCGACCCGTTGATAGGCGGCTCCAGGGTGATAAGCGACACCCTTGTTGCCAGGGTCACCGTCAACCCTGAGGACACGTACATCAGTCAGATGATCAGGCTGGTGGAGTCTTCGAAGAGGCCCAGGACCCCGAACGAGCAAGCCATCACCATAGTCCTCATCGGGCTGACGGCAATCTTCACCATCATCATCTTCTCGCTCCTGGGCCTCTCCATAGTGCTGCACCTGGGCGCAGACCTCTCGGTGCTCATCGCGCTCTACGTCTGCCTCCTCCCTACGACGATAGGGGCCCTTCTGCCGGCCATCGGCCTATCGGGCATATCTCGCCTATACGCCAAGAAGGTGGTGGCCAAGTCGGGGAGGTCCGTCGAGACGGCCGGCGACACCGACACGGTCCTCCTGGACAAGACTGGCACCATTACGGTGGGGAACAGGCAGGCCGTAGAGTTCATGCCATTCGAGGGGCACACAGAGACCGAGGTAGGGGAGGCCGCCTTCCTCGCTTCCTGGCATGACGACACCCCGGAAGGGAGGAGCATCATCAGGCTGTCCTACGAACTCGGCTTCATACCGTCGGAGCTCAACAACCTCGCCCTCGCCGAGTTCCAGGAGTTTTCGGCGTCGACCCGCATGAGCGGCGTGAAGCTTGCGGGCGGAAACGGCTTCCTTCTACCCAAGGGAGGGAAGGGTTTCCAGGAGAGGGGGAGGTTCAGGAGGAAGAGGGCAGGGCTCGAGGGAGAAATCAACAAAGGGAGCGAGGAGATAGTCAAGGGCGCCCCCGATTCGATCAAGAATATACTCGGGACCTGCCCCGCGGACTACGACCGGCTGGTCAAGGAGGTGTCGGAAGCCGGCGACACGCCCATAGCCATAGCGAGGAACGGGATGGCCCTGGGGATAATCAAGCTTAAAGACGTCCTGAAGGTCGGCATCAAGGAGAAGATCGAGGCCGTGAGGAAGATGGGCATCAAGACCGTGATGATAACAGGAGACCAGCCTCTCACGGCCCGGAGCATCGCACAGGAAGTGGGCATCGACGAGTTCGTCTCGCAGGCGAAGCCCGAGGACAAGTACGCCATCGCTAGGAGGGAACAAGCGAAGACCAGGATCATCGCCATGATAGGCGACGGTACCAACGACGCTCCGGCCCTGGCCGTGGCCGACGTGGGGCTGGCAATGAATACCGGGACCCAGGCGGCGAAGGAGGCGGCCAACATGGTGGACCTTGAATCCAACCCGGCCAAGATCATCGATGTGGTGATGCTGGGGAAGCAGCTGTTGATGACCAGAGGGGCCGTCACGGCTTTCAGCATAGCCAACGATGTCGCAAAGTACTTCGCCATCATGCCGGTGCTGTTCGCTACTTCACTCCCCGCCCTCGGAGCCCTGAACATCCTGCAGCTGAACCTGCACAGCGCCGTGCTGTCAGCGCTTATCTTCAACGCGGTGATCATCCCGATGCTCATCCCACTAGCCATGAAAGGGGTGCCGTTCAGGCCGTCCAGCACGATGTCACTATTCATCAAGAACACCCTGCTCTACGGCGTGGGAGGGGTGATAGTGCCCTTTGTGGGGATCAAGCTGATCGACATCGCCATCACGGTGGTGCGCCTGTAGTGAAGATAGAGAGGTGTATGAGAAATGTCGAATGAAAGGAAGGGACGTGGGAGCTACCGGCCAGTGCTTAGCCTAGCCTTGATTTCGCTCCTGATATGCGGGCTCTTCTTCCCCCTGCTGATAACGGGCATTGCCCAGCTGGCCATGCCCTACCAGGCCAATGGCGAAATCGTTACGTACAGGGGCCACAGCGTGGGCTCCAACCTGATAGATAACAACTTCACGCTGCCGGTCTACTTCCATGCCAGGAACGACTCCGCGTCGGGGGTAGACCCTGACATCACGCTCCAGGATGCCTATTCGCAGATACCCTCCATCCAAGCCTCCACGGGGCTAGACTATGCTTCCCTCAAGGCGGTCGTCGACAGGAACATCGAGGGGGTCTACTTCGGCTTCGGCGACCCTTACGTGAACGTGCTACGCTTGAACCTGGACCTTATCAACACCTATCCAGCGGTGTACAACTCCACCGGCTGAAAACCATGTGATTCGGATGCTGTCCCGCGTAGTAGTGGCTGCCAGGAGTCCCATCGACTGGGTCGCTCGTGATAGGTCAGGCGGTGGCGAGGGCCTCCTTCAGCTCGGCCTTCAGGTCTTCGTAACTCTGCTTGGCCTCTTCTATACTGGTCCCGTCCTCTAGCGTGGTCACATCGCCGAGGGCCCGCTCCTCGACTATGGCCCCGAGGAGGCGTCTCATGATCTTGCCGCTCCTCGTCTTGGGCAGCTTGCTGACGAAGTATATGTTCTCGGGGGCCGCGATCGAACCCAGGTTATGGCGCACGTGGTTGATCAGCTCGACCCTAAGCTGCGGCGAACCCTTGTAATCGGGCCTCAGCGTGACGAAGGCCACGGGCACCTGCATCTTGATGGGGTCCGCCTTCCCTATGACGGCCGATTCCGCCACCGCAGGATGGCCGATGAGAACGTCCTCCAGCTCGGTGGTGCTGATTCTGTGGCCCGCTATCTTGAGAACTTCGTCGGCCCTCCCAAGGAACCAGAAGTAGCCGTCCTCGTCCTTCATGGCGTAGTCCGAAGCCAGGTAGGCCCCGGGCACCTTCCTGAAGTAGGCCTCTCTGAACCTCTTGGGGTTCTCCCATATGGTCATGAGCTCGCCGGGCCAGGGCTTCCGAATCACCATTAGCCCTTTCTCGTTGGGCTTGGCGGACTTGCCCTCCTCGTTGATCACGTCGGCATCGACGCCGGGGAGCGGAAGGGTGGCGGAGCCCGCCTTGAGCGGTATGTGGGCGATGCCCGGCTGTGGGCTAACCATTATTCCGCCCGTCTCGGTCTGCCACCATGTATCTACGATGGGACACCGCTGGTTGCCCACCAGCTTGTAGTACCACTGCCAGGCCTCGGGATTGATAGGCTCTCCCACCGATCCCAAAAGCCGCAGCGTCGAAAGGTCGTGCTTCCTCACCCACTCTTCGCCGTTCTTCATGTGCATCCTGATCGAAGTGGGGGTGGAGTAGAGTATGGTGACGCCGTACCTTTCGATCATTTCCCACCACCTATCGGGGGCCGGCTGGTCGGGTGCTCCTTCGTACATCAGGGAGGTGACGCCCCTGAGGAGAGGGCCGTAGACTACATACGAATGGCCGGTGACCCACCCGATGTCGGCCGTGCACCAATAGATGTCGTCGTCCTGGACGTCGAAGACGACCTTCTGCGTATAGTAGGACCAGAGCATGTAGCCGGCGGTGCTGTGGACGACGCCCTTGGGTGTCCCCGTCGTCCCTGATGTGTAGAGGATGTAGCTGGGATGGATCCCCATGAGCCTCTCGGGTTCGACGTAGGCCTTCGCCGGCTTCTCTATCTCGTCGTACCACACATCCCTGTCCTCGACCATCTCGACCTCCCTGTTCGCCCTCTTGATGACGATCACCTTCTCGACGGTGGAGGTCTCCTTCAGGGCCTCGTCGACCACCGACTTGAGTTCGACCAGCTTCCCCCTCCTGTAGAAGCCGTCGGCCGTGATGACCACCTTGCTTCCCGAGTCGTTGACGCGCTCGGCGACGGAATGGGCGCTGAAGCCCGAGAATATGACGGAGTGTATGGCTCCTATCCTGAGGCAGGCCAGCATGCTGATGGG
>JBEKZX010000001.1:0-163109 GCA_049509455.1 Conexivisphaerales archaeon | reverse complement strand
TTCGCGCCAGTTACAAAGATGATGAATCCCTGTATCTTGGCGATGCCGTCGCCGCGCCTAGAGATCTCCGTGATTTCTACGTCGTATTCCTCGCCAGCCTTCACTGGCTTGGGTGCGAAGCTTCTCGGGCCGCCGAAGCTACCGTAGCTTCTTCCGCCCCCGTATCCTCCACTGCGGTTTCCGTAACTCATGCCTTATGCACTCGTGGTGTAACGGCTTTCTCTCCCGCTATATTAAAGTATCGTTTCCGGAGGTGGGGCACACAGGTTCGGTCGCACGTTCGGATGGCCTCGCGGTTGCGTTCATCTTTCACCCTACAAGAATCGGATGGCCGTCTAAGGGACTGCGGGAGAATCGCGCTTCGACGAGAAGGCTCGACATGGAGAGCCATTGCGCGAAGCGACTCAAGGCTGTTAATCGGATACCGAAGAAGGGGGAGTTCGAGACGCCGGATCTAGCCAATCGCTGAAAAAGGTTTATTATCACGCTCTGGGAAGCTCTAGCTGTTAACGCTTAACGCTTAACACGTTAAACCGATACAGAATGAGATGACATGGGAAATTGCCGGAATCGAGCATTATCAAGTATATGGTAAGGCTGAAGTTCAACATCGAAGGAGTGGTAGAGAAGGCCGACGTCATTGGTGCTATTTTTGGCCAGACTGAGGGCCTTTTCGGACCCGAGCTAAACCTCAACGAGCTGCAGAAGAACTGGAAGATCGGGCGGATCGAAATCAGCCTGAATTCCAGGAACGACAACACCTTTGGAGAGGTCCTGATTCCGTCCTCCACGGACATCACCACCGCCGCCCTGCTGGCGGCCGCGGTCGAGAGCGTGGATAAGGTCGGACCCTGCACCGCGAGGTTCCAGCTAGCTGAGATTGAAGACGTGAGGGCTTCCAAGAGGAAGATTATCGGCGACAGGGCCAAGGAGATCCTTAAGGTGTGGTCGGCCAAGTCCACCAGCGAAGGGGAGGAACTGATCAGGGAGGTCACTGAGGCTGCCAAGCCCGGCAGGATTGCTTCATACGGACCGGAAGGACTGCCCGCCGGGCCCGGCATGTTCAACGCTCCGACCGTCATACTGGTGGAGGGGAGGGCCGACGTCCTCAACCTTCTGAGAGCAGGCATCGACAACACCCTGGCCGTCGAAGGGGCGAAGATCCCTGATTCGGTCATCAAGCTGGCCAAAGAGCGTAACCTCATAGCGTTCCTGGACGGGGATCGCGGAGGGGACCTGATCCAGAAGGAGCTGCAGCAGGTGGCGAAGGTCTCCCGAGTTTACCGGGCGCCGCCGGGCAAAGAGGTTGAAGATCTGACTCCGGTCGAGCTGCTGGAGATATTACAGGCAAGGAAGGAGGAAAGGAGGGAGGAGCGACGAGAAGAGAGAAAGGAAGAGCAGCCCGCTCCGGCTCCGAGGCCCGTCGCTCCGAAGCCCACGGTCAAGCTGCCAGAGAAGCTGGGCGCCAAGCTGAAGGAGATCTTTCCGGACCTCAAGGACAGCCTGGAAGCCTTCATCCTCGACGATGAGCTGAACATGCTGGGTCACCTGCCCGTGAGCGAACTGGCGACATCGCTAGAAGGCTTCAAGGGAGCAAAGGACATCGTGTTCGATGGGATAGTCACCCAGAGGCTGGTGGACGTATCCGTCAAGGCTGGCGTGTCGATCATCATCGGTTACAAGGTGTCTGACGCCATCAAGAAGCCTGACGGGATGACCATAGAAACCTTCACGTCAGTGGGGCTCGCATAAGCTGTTGGACATTGCTCTTCCGGTGGGCCGACGGTAGGAAGGCGCTGTTCCTCAAACCCCTTAATTCGCAGGACATATGGACCCTGCGCAGGATCATCTCCAGAGGCGACCAAATCCAGTCCTGGACCACACGGGAGGTGAAGCTCGAAGGAGAGTTCCAGAGGCCCGACAAGGGTCGACGAGTGAGCGTGAAGGTGAAGGAGAACGTCGAGTCCGTGAAGTACGACTACGACCTAGGAAGGCTGAGGATCAAGGGCAAGATCGTGGAGTCGGACAACGAGCTCATCCCCCACGGCTCCTACCATTCGTTGGAAATAGAGCCGGCTTCTGAAATCACCTTGTGGCGTGACGGCTACCCAAGCTGGATGATGGGGATGCTCTCAAAGAGAGGCAAGGTGGAGAGCGTCATCATCGTGGCCCTGGACTCCAGGGAGGCTGGTGTCGGCCTGCTGACGGGCGTAACCCTCAAGCTCTACGGGGTGATCGACTCAGGCATCTCAGGGAAGGCCTATTCCCAGGACCACGATAAGCTCTCTCGGGTCTACTTCCGCAACATCGCTGACCTCGTGAAGACCGTCTTACAGGCGTCGCCCGACGCTCGAATGGTATTCGTGGGACCGGGGAACCTCAAGAACCAATTTAACAATTACATCGCCAGCGCGGGCTTTCAGACCAAGGCCTCGATCCTCGAAGGCTATGACCTCGCGGGGGAGGATGGGGTGCGCCTCCTTCTGGCCAACAGCGCCTTCAGGGGGCTGCTCGCCGACACTGAGTTCAGTCACGTGCAGAAGCTCGTTGACGACGCGAAGATCTTTCTGGCCAAGAGCGACGGTAGGCTGGCCATGGGCTTCGCCGCCTGCAGCGCGGCCGCCTCGCAGGGGGCCGTCGAATCGCTCTTAATCTCCGACGCGGTGTTCAGGCTGGAAGGAGAGGACTCCATCGTGGCCCTTGCCAACGATGTCGAGGCCAAGGCGGGTGAGGTCATCCTCCTGGACTCCTCCACCCTCCTAGGTGGTCAGGTGGACGGCCTGGGGGGCGCAGCCGCCCTGCTGAGGTACGCGATATCTTCCTTCACCTAAAGATCTGGTTCACTATCGCGAGGAGAATGGAGAGGATGAGGAAGTCCGTGCCGAGCCTCCTGTTCAAATGAGGGAAGCACAGGATGAAACGGTGAGGACGAGCACCGCGGCCAGAGTTATCGATGTCTGCAGGATGAGCTGTGTGATTTGGGCCAAGATGGCGTTCAGGAAGTTGGCGACGCCGTTGACCGTGTTCTTGCGCAGGACCGTTAGGCCCTGAAGACCCGAATCCTTTAACGGAACTCCGCTCATCGACCCTCACGCCTTTCCATCGGTATGAGCACCTACGAGCCATGCTGCTCACGATGCCTTTATAGAAGCGATAGTGTAGCCCAGTGAAAGGAACGACCCTTGAATTACTACGTCGAGCTTCTGATAGGGTTCCTAATCTTTTGGGGAGTCCTGTTGCTGGTTGGTCGCATTCCGTTCCTCAAGAAGAGGGGGCTTGACGTCCAGCCCTTTTACCTCATGTTCAGGGTGGGGAACGTCAATACCTTCTTCGATCGGCTCGCGACGCACAGGAGGGCGGTGAACATCTTCGCGAGCCTCGGCGTCGTGGCAGGGGTCTTCCTGGCAGCGTATTCGATATGGTTCTTCCTGAACAATATCCTGACACTGAGCTTCGCTCCCTCTCAGTTCCAGGCCGTGACCTTGGTCATCCCATTCGTTACGATACAGACCTCGCAGCTCCTAATCTACTTCTTCGCCGCCGTACCCATCATCCTCGTCGTTCATGAGTTCTCTCACGCGATCGTCGCCCGCTACGAAGGTATCTCCCTGAAAAGCGGGGGGATAGCCCTTTTCGCGGTGCTCATAGCCGGCTTCGTCGAGCCTGACGAGAAGGAGTTCAAGGCTGCGGCGCCGGAGAAGAGGAGGAGGGTCTTGGCCGCGGGAAGCTGGTCTAACATAATCCTCGCTGCCCTCGTAGTGGCACTCTTGATCTTCCAGCCCGCGTTCGCCTACTGGCTACCTTCGCCATTCAGATCCGCCTTCTACGGTCCGGCCTCCGGCATCGTCATCACCGGCTTCTATTCGACTACTGGGCTGCAGTTCACAGGAGTGAGCGTGGGCGACGCCATCACCTCCGTGAACGGAACCACCGTCCATGACCTGGACCAGCTTACCGCCTTCACGCTCCCCATCAACCAGACCATCACGGTGGGGGTGCTGTCGAAGGGGGTCACGAAGACCGTGGAAGTCACCACCATAGCGAACCCCAACAATAGTTCTAGAGGAGCCCTGGGTATCTACGGCGACACGTACTACCCGCCCTACCTCAGCGTGCCCACCATGCCCGTGTGGATCTTCTCCTTCCTCCTGTGGCTAGGCTATTTCTCGGCCGTCGTCGGAGCCTTCAACATGCTGCCGATGGTCCCCTTCGACGGAGAGGGATACATGAACTCCTACCTGGAGCGATACCTCCCGGTCAACGCCGCAAAGTATCTTAGGTACGCTATCAACGTCTTCATCCTTGTCCTCTTTGCGGGCAACCTTATCGCTAGTCTTTTTAGAGTAGGATTCAGGCCATTCTGATAGCCCAATGTCTTCGACATGCGACACTTGCGGAAAAGGCGTCTTCTACCGCAGGGCATATTCTGGAGAGTCCCTCTGCAAGTCCTGCTTCGCGGATTCCATCGAGGACAAGGCGAAGAAGACCATCGCCAAGTATGGCATGTTCCGCCACGCGGACTTCATCGGTGTGGCCGTCTCCGGGGGGAAGGACAGCCTCAGCCTGTTCAGGGTGCTGTCCCGGATCGTCGCCGGCCACGGCAGCCGGTTGGTGGCGCTCACCATCGACGAAGGGATCGAAGGTTACAGGGCAGAGTCACTTTCATATGTCAAGGAGGTCGCCGAACAGCTGGGCGTCCCTCACCTCCTCTATTCGTACAAGGAGCTCTTCGGCTTCACCCTAGACGAAGCGCTGAAAGATAGGCGCACCAAGCTATCTTCCTGCGCCATCTGCGGGACCCTTCGCAGGAGGGCCATCGACGTCGCGGCGACGAAGGCCGGCGTCACCGTCCTAGCGACAGGCCACAACCTGGACGATATGGTGCAGACCTTTATAATCAACCTCTTGAACGGCGACCTGAAGCGGATCGCCTGGCTGAACGCATCTCGCGACTCTGAAAACGGTTTCAGGGTCCGCCGGGTCCATCCCTTCTTGGAGATCTATGAAAAGGAGATCGCGCTTTACGCCTTCGGAAACGGCATCCCCCTGCAGACCATCCTCTGTCCCTACAGGGACGAAGGGATCCGGTCCAGCGTGAGGGCCTGCCTGAATGAGATGGAGGAGAAGCATGCCGGCATGAAATACACCCTCCTGAAATCGGCACTGGAGCTTTCGGAGAAGGCAATTGTGGAGGAGCCTCATTTAGCGAACTGCAGCAAGTGCGGCTTCCCCAGCACCAGCGACCCCTGCTCTGTCTGCTCTCTGCTCGACGCTGTCAGATCTGCCACTGTTTAATTACCCTCACGACCTGCTAGGTCTGGGCGGTAGGTAGGGTTGGGGGG
This sequence comes from Conexivisphaerales archaeon, assembly GCA_049509455.1. Taxonomy (GTDB): domain Archaea; phylum Thermoproteota; class Nitrososphaeria; order Conexivisphaerales; family DTJL01; genus DATKKG01. The sequence goes on along the minus strand of JBEKZX010000001.1, from coordinate 157,767 downwards.
CCAGCCGTCCCCCGTACCTGAAACCGGCTACACGCAGGAGCCAGTAACCCGTAGGCGAACCCTGTTCGGCCCCTGTTTCCTGCAGGCACCGGAAGCTGAACCCGCGCCCCAGCGGGTCGTTACGAAGGGGGAAGGGCCCTTCGAAGGAAGGGTTCCGCCCTTGAACCGGCGAAACGAGTCAGGCCCGGGAGGGAGCAGCTCTAAGTCGGGGTAGTGCCGCTGCTGGGCCCACGTGGGGGATTCGCGGACCTCGCCGGAGCCGTGGTTGGCTCGGGAAAACTGCGGGAGCTGCCGCCCTTCCATATCACCAGTGACGCTAGGGCAAAGACAGACCGGCCCTACTCCTTCACGACCTTCTCTAGCTCGCTCAAGAAGTGTTCGAATCGTCTGAAGCCCATATCCCAGAAGTCGGCGGCGTTGACATCCAGCCCGACGATCCCACCTATCTCGAGGGGGGAGACGCTGCTGCCCGCCGACAGGGCCTTCTTGAACTTGTCGACGAAGGCCTTCCCTTCCTGGAGGTACTTCTCGTAGACGGCGTATACGAAGAGTTGGGCGTACACGTAGGGGTAGTTGTAGAACCTGTAGTTTGCGAAATAGTAGTGGGGCTTCATGGTCCACTCCGCTGCTAGCTCATCGAACCATACGACCTCGTCGCCGAATATGGCATCCCTGGTGGCGGTCCAGCGTTTGCAGATGCCGGCGAAGTCGAGGTATTCTCCGCGTTTTATCGCGTCATAGAGGCTCTCCTCAAACCTAGCCCTGGCGGTGACCTGGAAGATCACCTGCCCTGCGCCGTCCAGTACGTGGCAGAGCACAGCCATCTTCTCCGCGTCTGACCTTGCCTCGCTCAGCAGGAAGTCCGTCAGCAGGAGCTCCCCGAAGATGGAGGCCGTTTCGGCCACCACGGACGTCACCTCCATGTTCATGGGTGTCTGGTTCATTTCATAGTAATAGTCGTGAGTTGCGTGACCCAGCTCGTGGGCTAGGGTATAGACGTCGTCGAGGTGGCCGTTGAAGCTCAATAGCACGAAGGCGGATCTCCCGTTCCGCCACGGCGCGCAGAAGGCTCCGTTCAACTTTCCGTACCTGGGCGGGGCGTCGATGTGCCTCCGTACGAACATCTCCCTGACCGCGAAGGCATAGTCCTGGTCGAACCTCGTGTAGGCCCTCGTCACCATCACCCTAGCCATCTCGTAATCATACGTCAGGTCGGGGGCCCGAGGTAAGGGAGCAACGATGTCGTGGCAGCCCAGCTTGGGCTGCCCCATGAGCCTTGCCTTCAGCCTGAGGTAGCTGCGATAGAGTCCCACGTGCGCCTCCACGGCCTTCAGCATTCCATCGATTGTCTTCTGCTCGATATCGTTGGCGAGGAGGCTGGGATGCATCGGGGAGTCATACCGCCGCGTCTCGCACATACTCACCCAGTCGTTGCAGATGTTCCTCAGCGAGAATGTGAATATCTCGCCCGACTTACCCAGTGTGCCGTAGATAGACCTGTTCGCCGACTCCCTCGTGCCCCTATCATAGTGATGGAGGAGGCCGTTCGCTTCTCCATAGGTCAGGGTTTTTTTTGACCCCTCGACTATCACCTCGAATTCGCGGGTGTTGAGCCATCTGTTTTGCAGCTCCTCCCAGGCCTTAACTCCGAACTGGTCCTTGCCGATGACTAGCTTCTCCTCTGCTTCGCCAAGCAGGTGGGGCGCCCTCCTTCCTAGCCGCTCTAACGAATGAGAGTAGTTCCTGAGGGCCTGCTCGCGCACTATCCCTGGCTCTCTGGAAACCCTCGTAACCAGTTCGATTTCGAAGAATGCGAGCTCCTTGTTGATGTTGGCCACGAGCTTGCTCACCCTGTCGTGGAGCGCCTGGGTCTCGGGGAGGGTCATGTTTGCCTGGAAGGTTAGCGAGGCAAAAAGGTCCAGGTCGTAGAGCTTCGCCCCCATCGACTCGAACTCGGCGAGGCATCCTGCCAAGTCCGAGGGGAGGAGGCCGCCGATCCTGTTCCTGTACTTCTCAGCAAAGCTCCTCCCCGTCTTCGACGCGTCTTCGATGGCGGCCTGGACGGAGGGGTGCGTCGCGCTGGGGAACATCCCGGTCAGGTCCCATGCAATCTCTTTCGCGCTCAAGTCTGCCCTGATTCGCTATTGATGGCGGCCTATGGTTAAGCCTTACGCCAGGCTGGGTACCTGCTGTGTCGATGAGAGGTCGTCCAGCTGGGCCCTAGGGGATTTGCCTGCGATGTCGCCAAGGTCTGGCGCGATCAGAAATGGCCCTTCGCCATCTCACGGATCATTAGCTGCACATCGTCGCCGAGGGGGTACAATATGGGACAAGTGGCGCCACTTTCCATGTACTGCTTCACCTTTTGGCGGCAGTCCTCCGGTGTCCCGGAAGCCGTGAGCAGGTCGACCATCTTGTCGTCCACCAGGTGCTTGGCCTTCTCCAGCCCTCCCGGCTTGGCAGGCCATCCGCCCAGGGCGTCGGTAATCTCCTTGACGAGTTCCTCCTTGATTCCGTTGGCCTTGGCGATGTGAGGCTGCTGCCCGACATACATCGTGACGAGACTCCTGGAGTTGTCCAGTGCTCTGTCGGCATCCTTGTCCATCGAGCACACGACCAGCTGCGGCCTGTCGATATCCCCAATCTTGCGATGGGCCTTCCGAGCTCCCGCCTTGAGATGCTTCATGGCCTCGTTGTTGTACTTCGGCGAAACGAGGTAGTTCAGGACCACGCCGTCGGCGATCATGCCAGCGAGCTCCATCATCTTCATTCCCGTGGCGCCTATGTAGATCGGAATCTCCCTGACGCTCTTGTCGCCGTAGACGATGTCGAGCTGTATGTCCTGCACCTTGACGAAATCACCCTGGAAAGAGACGTTCTTCAGCTTGAAAAGCTCCCTGAGGACGGTGACGTATTCCTTCATGGCGACGAGGGGCCGGTCACGGTGGATGCCCACCTTGGAAGCCAGAGGGTCCCACCAGGCTCCCACCCCCAATATCACCCTCCGGGGGGCCAGGTCGTAGAGAGTCGAGCACGTGGAGGCCATGATCCCCACGTTCCGGGTCCAGTTGTTTACGACTCCGCTGGCCACCTTTATCCTGTTGGTGACGGCGGCCACGGCGGCCATGGGCACGATGGCATCTCTTACGAGCCTAGACTCTGCGAACCAGACGGCTTCGAAGCCGTGCTTCTCGGCGTAGCGACCGAAGGACATCTCCTCGCGTATGGAGTGCTTGTCCTGCATATAGAGCGCCAGCCTATCTGTCAAGACTCCTCTCTTCAGGCCATGGTAGCCGCATTATAATAGTGTGGGTGAATGATTCAACTTTTTTCACGTTCTTCCGGAAATCTTTTAAGAGCGCGCATGGCCGAATTGTTTACGACTCACGGTGGCTATTGATGCCCAGCGTTCTTGAAATCGATAAAGTGGGAGTGCAGGTGGCCAACAAGAGGGCTGTGTATGAAGTCTCCATGACGATCAGGCAGGGGGAGATACATGCCCTGATGGGCCCCAATGGCTCGGGGAAGAGCTCACTCTCTTACGCCCTCATGGGGCATCCCAAATACAAGATCGTGGCCGGGGACATACGTTTGGACGGCGTGTCACTCCTCCCCATGACCCCCACCGAGAGGGCGAGGCATGGCATCTTCCTAGCGCTGCAGTACCCGGTCGAGGTGTCGGGGGTCACCCTGTTCAACTTCCTCCGCAGCTCCTACAGCGCCATCAAGCAGGGAGGAAAGGAGGACGTCAAGACCCTCGCACCCATAATCCCCTTCAGGAAGCTCCTCCAGCAGAAGCTGGACCTCCTTAAGGTCGACAACGCCTTCACCGCCCGCTATCTCAACGAGGGCCTGTCGGGAGGGGAGAAGAAGCGGTCGGAAATCCTTCAGATGGCGATGATGGAGCCCAAAATCGCCGTCCTCGACGAGATAGATTCTGGCCTCGACATCGATGCCGTCAAGATCGTCGCCGAGACGCTGAACCGTCTCATGGGACCCCAACTGGGCCTTCTCCTCATTACTCACTACATCCGTATACTCCAGTTCGTGGAACCCGAGTTCGTGCACGTGATGGCTGACGGCCGGATAGTGGCAGAAGGCGGGCCGGAGCTGGCAAGGAAGCTCGAAGAGAAGGGCTACGGATGGCTTTCTGAAAAGCCCGAGGCGCCCCCCTAGGGCCCGATGAAAACAGGCACAACAGTTATCTATGCTGAGTCGTCTCAAGGGCAGGTGTACGATTTGTCCGTAAAGGATACCGTGAACGTCGACTACAGCAAGTACGACTTCAAGGACCCCGAGACTTCAGTCTTCACCACGGACCGGGGTCTTGACAAGGAAAAGGTCATTAGGATTTCGAAGTACAAGAACGAGCCCGAATGGATGACGGCGTTACGCGTCAAGGCGTATGAGACGTTCAAGAAGAAGCCCATCCCTCTCTGGGGCGCGGACCTGTCCAAGATCGACTTCGACAACATCAGGTACTATATCAAGCCGACCGACAAGAACGTCGATAGCTGGGAGGCCCTCCCGGTGGCTATCAAGAACACCTTCGAAAGGCTGGGCGTGCCCGAGGCGGAAAGGAAGTTCTTGGCGGGGGTGGGGGCGCAATATGAGTCCGAGGTGGTCTACCACAACATGCGAAAGGACCTCGAGAAGCAAGGCGTCGTCTTCTCTGACATGGACACGGCCCTTAAAGAGTATCCAGAAATTGTGAAGAAGTACTTCGGGACGGTGGTGCCGGTTAACGACAACACCTTCGCTGCGCTCAACAGCGCCGTGTGGAGCGGAGGCTCTTTCATCTACGTCCCAGAGGGCGTCAAGGTCGAGCAGCCGCTTCATGCTTATTTCAGGATAAACGCGGCCAACATGGGCCAGTTCGAGAGGACCCTCATCATCGCGGAGCCGTACAGTGACATCCATTACATCGAAGGTTGCACTGCGCCAGTCTACACGTCCGATTCGCTTCACGCTGCTGTCGTGGAGCTCATCGCCAAGAAGGGGGCTCATATCAGGTACACCACCATCCAGAACTGGTCGAAGGACGTTTACAACCTCGTCACCAAACGCGCCTTCGCTTACGAGGACGCCAGGGTCGAGTGGATCGACGGCAACCTAGGCAGCAAGGTGACGATGAAGTATCCCTCCATATATCTCCTAGGAAGAGGGGCGAGGGCGGAAGTCCTGTCGGTCGCCATGGCCGGGAGCGGACAGCATATCGACGCTGGCTCGAAGATTCTTCACCTTGCACCCGACACGAGCTCGAGGATTACATCCAAGTCCGTGTCCAAGGACGGCGGAAGGACCACATATCGTGGCCAGCTCTTGGTGGCCAAGGGAGCCACGGGCGTGAAGAGCAGCGTCAGGTGCGACGCCCTGATCCTGGACGAGAAATCGATGTCCGACACCTACCCCTACAACATGGTGAGCGAGAGCGATACGGTGCTTACTCATGAGGCGACCGTGGGGAAGATTGGGGAGGACCAGCTCTTCTACCTCATGAGCAGGGGTCTTACGGAAAACGAAGCCCTCAACGCCGTCGTCATGGGCTTCATGGAGCCGTTCACGAAGGAGCTGCCCATGGTGTACGCCATTGAGCTCAACAGGCTCATCAGCCTCGAGATGACGAACTCGGTCGGCTAGGCGCCGTCCCGTAAGCTGGATACGAACCATTTGTCTGACAATTCTCATATAGGAGCGACAGGAAATGAGAATCCTATGTCAGAGACCCTCCTCAACCGCGTCGGTCAACTTTCCAGCGAGCTAAGGGAACCCGAGGAGGTCGCCGAGGCACGAAAGAAGGGCTGCGCTCTCTTCGAATCGCTCCCCTATGAAAGAAACATCCTGTTCGTAAAGAACTTCGAGAAGCTTCCCGAGGACCCGAATGAATTCGCCTACCACGAGGGCGGCTCCCTCCCTAGCGGCGTCGCGTATTCGTTCGCGACCCTAGGGGCAAAGTGGATGATGGGCTCGCCTCCCAAAGGGGTGAGCTCCGTCGACGCACGCACGGAAGGTCTCCCTCTCTTGGCGGCGCCGCTGCCTGAAGATGAGGACAAGATGTTCTATCTGAACGCGGCCTTCAGAGACTCCCTCAACAGGATATCCGTGGCCCCCGGCGAGTCTGTAGCCAACCCCATCGTGAGGCTGACGGTTTTGCCGCCTGGGAGGTCAGCCACCTACCGCCGCACGGAGATGGAGTTGGGGGAGGCGTCGAGCTCGATCTTCTTCGACAGGATCGCCGACGCGTCGGACTCGGATGGCGAACCTACGCTGCTTAGCGATGTCGTCGACGTGCGACTGAAGCCCAATGCTGTCCTCACTTTTGTTACCCTCTGCACTGGGAATAGGGAGAGGGTCCTCCATAACACGCGCTTTGTCCTGGAGAACGGCGCCAGGCTCACCTACGTGACCTGGTACGCGGCATCCTCCTACGTCCGAGCCCGCACAAAGGTCGTCCTGCAGGGAGAAGGAGGGGAGGCCAACCTCTACTGGGGAGGCTTCCCGAAGGATTCATCGCGCTATGACTATATGGCGTACGTGGAGCATCAGGGCAGGTCGACGAAGGGCTTCGTGCTGCAGAGGGGGCTAGTGGGATCACAGTCGAGGATGTTGTTGAAGGGCTTGATGACGATCAGGCATCCCGCCGTTAACGCCGACAGCCACCTGAGCCAGCATGCGCTCCTGCTCACCAGAAGTTCTTTCGCCAACGCCATCCCCGGCCTGGAGATCGAAACGAACGAGCTCAAGGCGAAGCACGCGGCTTCCGTGTCTCAGCCGGACGAGGATCAGCTCTTCTACCTCATGAGCCGGGGGCTTACAAGGGAGGAGTCGCTGATGGAGGTGGCGGGTGGCTACCTCAACCCGCTGGCCGTGAACATACCTGATCAAGCGGCCAGAGAGGCCTTCGAGGCGGAGATAGTCAAGGCCCTGAAGGGTTAGGATGCGGTGAGTTCGGACTCGGTTGTGAAACTTGCCACTCTGTTGGAACTAAGATGCACAGCATTTTAATAATGCGAAGAGGAGTCATCAATCCCACCAAGGGAACGAAGACAAGATGGAGACACAGTTGCTCGATGTCGATGCGATCAGGGCGGATTTCCCTATCTTCTCCCGGACGGTCAAGGGAAAGCCGTTAGTGTACCTTGACAACGCCGCCACTTCCCAGAAGCCCTTATCCGTCATCAAGTCGCTTGAGGAGTTCTATTCAGGCTACAATTCGAACATCCACCGGGGGATCTACTTCATCGCCGAGAAGGCCACCGCCGAGTATGAGAGGGCCCGCGAGAAGGTCAGGAAGTTCGTTTCGGCATCCACAAGCCAGGAGATCGTCTTCACCCGAAACACTACAGAGTCCATCAACCTGGTGGCGCAGAGCTGGGGGAGGAAGTACGTTTCAAGGGGCGACAGGATCGTCATTACCCTCCTTGAGCACCACAGCAACATAGTTCCCTGGCAGCAGGTGGCAGAGGAGAGGAAGGCCAAAGTCGAATTCGTGGGCGTGGACAGCGAAGGGAACCTCGACATGGAGGACTTCAAGGCCAAGGTTGTCGGTGCGAAGGTCGCCGCCTTTACGCACGTCTCCAACGTCCTGGGGTCGCTGAACCCGGTCAAGGAGATGACTAGGCTGGCAAAGGAGGAGGGCGCCACCGTGGTGGTCGACGGAGCGCAGGCCGTGCCGCACATGCCCGTGAACGTCTCCGACATCGGCTGCGACTTCTACGCGTTTTCTGCTCACAAGATGCTGGGACCGACGGGCGTGGGTGTGCTCTACGGGAGCCGCAAGGTTCTCGAAGAGACCCCGCCCTTCTTAACCGGGGGAGACATGATCAGCGAAGTCCACCTTTCCGGAGCAAAGTGGAACGAGCTCCCCTGGAAGTTCGAGGCAGGCACTTCGAACATCGCCGACGTCATCGCCTTCGGGGCGGCGGTGGATTACCTGTCGTCCATAGGGATGGACGCAGTCCGGGCCCATGAGCGACGTCTGACTGCATATGCTCTGGACGTACTGCCGAAGGTTGATGGGATTACCGTCTACGGCCCCTCAAGCCCCGAGCGCCGGGGCGGCGTCATCCCGTTCAATTATAGAGATATCCATCCACATGACGTCGCGGCCGTCCTGGATGAGATGGGCATCGCCGTCAGGTCAGGCTACCACTGCGCGCAGCCGCTTCATGAATGGTTCCGAATCCCCAGCTCCGTCAGGGCGAGCTTCTACATTTATAACAAGGAGAGTGAGGTCGACGCCTTGGCGGAAGGCGTGCGCATGGCAGGGAAGGTGTTTGGCGGCTGAGCGATGACATCTACAAGGAAATCATAATGGACCATTACAAGAACCCAAGAAACTTCGGGAAGCTGGAGGGCGCCGACTTCTCAGCAGAAGACAGCAACCCGCTCTGCGGCGACCACATCGAGATGGCCGTCAAGATCGGCGATGGCAAGGTGGCCGACGTCAAGTTCATCGGAAGGGGCTGCGCTATCAGCATGTCGGCCGCCTCCATAATCACTGAGCTCATCCAGGGCATGTCGGTGGACGACCTGAGAAAGTTCGACAAGGAGCAGCTCTTGGAGGCCATGGGCAACCCGGACCTGGGACCCGTCAGAGTAAAGTGCGCTCTACTCCCTCTGAAGACTCTGAAGCTGGGGCTGTACACCTATCTTTCCAAGGACGACGGGACCGCGGCCAAGTGACCGGGGCTACTCGCGAATTCCCTCTAGGACAGAAACGGCGTTCCACAGGGTAACTCTGGCGAAGGACGGGACATTGGGATCCTGAGAGACTTCCTCCAGGACGCTCATGGCGTTGGCGGCCCTCACCCCTATTGACATCCTCTTGTCCTTGAGGCCGTCGACGACTTCCTTTGTGACCTTGCGGATGTTCCGCGGGATGTTGGTGTTGTCTACCACCAGGGTAATCGTATTGATGGCCTGGTTCAGTTTCTCCTCGTTCTCGGCGGCCTTCTTGGTACTCAAATAACCCGACAGCCTCCTGCCAGCTGCATGACATGGCAAAGACCACCAGCTTTAAGCTTATCCATTCATCGGTAACCAAGCGAAAAGCCCTTAACCGACGCCGGACATCTTGAACGGTAGTCGAGAAGATCTTTGGTCAACGATTCGAGAAGCTCACAGAAGTTCATGGCGGAGATGCTCAAGAAGGGCGCGACGCTGCTGAGGGAGCCCTGCCCCGAGTGCGGTGGCATCATCTTCAGGTATCGTGGAAGTGATGTATGTCCATCGTGCTCGGGAATCACCAACATGGAGGAGCTAGACGAAGCCGCCGCCGTCAAGGAGGCGCCCCCCTCCGGGAGGGCGGAGATTGTGGCGAAGGTCCTGGACGGCACCCTGGCGCAGCTGGCCAGGGAGAAAGATCCTGCGAAGAAGCTCCGGCTCCTACAGATGGCTAAGCTAGGCGCCGAGCTCGTCAAGCTGTTGAAGGACTGACCGTATGATCGTTAGCCGATAAAGGAGTCGAGGCCATCCTTCTTGGGGGTCTTCGGTGCTGGGTTCGCCGAAGGTCGGCTCTCCGAGGAAAGCTGCCCGGTAAAGCTCTTGAGGGACTTCAGCTTTCTCTGCACGACCCTGTAATAGGCTTCGTCGACGGTCTCCTTCACGATGAGCAGGACCATCTTCCCCTCTTTCCGTCTTCCGGTCCTCCCCCTCCTCTGGATGTAACGGATGGCGCTGGCGACATTGTCATAGAAGACGACCAAGTTACATTCGGCGATGTCCAGCCCCTCTTCTCCTATCTGGGTGGCGATCAGGACACGATACTTCCCGCTCCTAAACTGCTCGACGGCCTTGACCTGCTCCTCCTGCTTCTGCCCCGTTGCACCCTGCTTCCCTATGAGGATCCAGGAGCTGATCCCTTCGGCCGTGAGCATCTTGAAAATGTAGTCAACCGTCTCGCGATAGCTGGCGAAGATCAGGGCCCTGTCCTCCTTGGAGAGCTCGTGGACCAGGACCTTCAAAGCCTCGAACTTGGGCTGCTCAAGGCCCGCGATGAGGGCGCCGTTGACGAGCTCGAAGGCTTCTTTCAGTCGGGGGTCCTTGATTATCATGGTGTTCACCCTGCCCTTCGTGTCTCTAATCCTTTCATAGTAGTTCACGAAGGCCTTGTAGCTTTGGGTCTCCAACATCTTCTCCATGTTGAAGAGCTTGGCAGCGATGAAATATGAGAACTTGGCGTTCCAAGTCCCCTTCCTGAGGACCAGCTCCCTGTTCCTCATCATCTCCTTGAAGCTCAGCTTCTCGGCTGCGGCCCTCGGCATGAGGCTCTCGCGGGCTATGTTGGAGAGCTTCTCCCTGAGGGCCTCGCGGATCAGGGCCGAGGACCTGCGCATGTAGTCGGGGCTTTCGAGGAACCTGACGTCCATCTTTACATCGTGGACGTAGGGCTTGATGTCCTCGCTCTCGTAGTCTCGGAATAGGATCTTTTCGGCGGAAAGGTGCTTCTTGATCTCGTCGATCTTAGCCTTCTCGCTGGGGAGAGTCGCGGTGAGGCCCACTTTCTGCACGCAGCCGGCGGAGAACAGCCCTGCGACCTGGACGTAGCTGTGGTCGCCGATGGCGCGGTGCACCTCGTCTAGGATTAAGAGGCTGAACCCGCGTGGATCGAGAAGGGACCTCTTCGCGTCCTGCACGGCAATCTGTGGGGTGGCGCAGACTATCCGGGCGTTCCAGGCGTCCTTCCTGGAGTAGATGTCGTCTTCGCCAGTGACGGCGGTGATGGAACCTGCCGGGAGCTGCATGACCCTGCTCAGGAAGTCCTTGTGTTGCTGCACCAAGATTCGCGTCGGAGCGAGGAAGAGCGTCCTTCCACCGGTCGAGTCCAGATGGTTGGCTATCATCAGCGCCGCCACCGCCGTCTTCCCCATGCCGGTGGGGAGTACAATGATGGCGTTGGACAAGGCGGCGTCCCGGGCCAGCTCGCGCTGGTACATGCGTTCTTCGAGCGCTCCTTCCTTGATAAAGCGGCTGGCAGACAAGGGCGGGCCCCCGTATCTATCCGTAACCCAACACTTTTATCATTTGGTGGATTCTACACAAACCTCGGGCGCTCGCTTTCCTTGATCGTCGACGCAAGAGAACTCCAGAAGTCGCTGGCCGACATCGAGAACTCCGTCGTCGTCTCCGACGGCGAAAAGCTGCGCTCGGCGGCCGAAGGGTGGGGGATTCCGAACGAGGTCGCTCAGGCGTTCCTGGACGTCGGCCTCCAGCTGATTTCGTTCCGGCCAGGTCCCAGGGCGGGGAAGTTCCTGGTGCTCACCGGCGTAGACAAATCAGGGAAGGAGACGCACTGTTTTAACAGGAGTCACCTCCCCAAGGTGACCTCGGTCTACGAACACCTGAAGTCGGTCGGCTTCGACGTCCTCCCCATCAATCTGCCGGCCTATGAGACTCTGCTGGGTAGCCTCGTGAGCGCATATCTGGGCAGGAGGACCACAAGGGTGGCCATCAGGGGCGAACTGAGCAGCTCCAAGGCCTGGCTCCTGTGGAGCCTGGACAGGGCGCAGTTCAACCAAAGGGTGGAGGACTGGCTGGCGAAGGATCCGAAGGATGTCGTCCTGGCCAAGAGGTGGACGGAGAGCCACGTCGTCTACCAGCCCGAGGTGGGGGTGGAGCGCAGCCGGGTGGTCAGGTTCGAGAAGAAGGTGGTCAAGCAGGACTACACCGTAATCCTCGACATCCCACCTTCTAAGGCGATGCAGCGGCTGAGGTCCAGGTTTGACAGGGACAACTACGAGCATGTCGCTTTGATCGAAAGGGTGAGGCGTAGGTACCTTTCGCTTCCCCAGATCTACCCTTACGGCGAAGTGTACCTGGTGGATGCGTCCAGGAGCCTGGAGGAGGTCAATCGGGATATCCTCGCCCTGGTGGACTGGATCCTTCAGGTCGGAAGGAAGGAATAAAAGCCTCGCTCCTTCGACGCTCTTATTGAGACAGCGTTTGAGGTCAACATTCGAGGCGGAGAGGCCCATCGAGATACGTGATCCCATACACGGTTTCGTGAAGGTCCGGCCGGCCGAAATCGAGGTCGTCGACACCTCCTTCTTCCAGCGTCTCCGGCGAATCAGGCAGCTGTCATGCGCCTACATGGCCTACCCTGGAGCCAACCATACGAGGTTCGAGCACTCCCTGGGCACCATGCACATCGCGGGCCTGACCGCGGCGATACTGATCGACAAGGGCTACCTCGACGAGGACGGCGCCTCCCGGCTGCGGGTGGCCGGACTCCTACATGACGTCGGACACGGGCCCTTTTCGCACCTGTTCGAGGAGCTCCTACACGCCAAGACCGGGATCACGCATGAGGACATGAGCTCGCGGATCGTGGCCGAAACGGAGGTGGGCGAGGCCCTGGCGAAGGGAGGCTTCGACCGCCGGAAAATGGCCAGCCTTGCAGTGGGCAGGGAGCCCGGGGGGAGGCGCTTCATGAACGAGGTGGTCGCAGGCACGCTCAGCGCCGACTTGATGGATTACCTCATCCGCGATTCTTATTACACGGGCGCCGGGTTCGGCCGGGTCGACATCAACCGCATCATAGACTCCTTCGAAGTCGTCGACAACCATCTCGCCATAGAGAGCGACGCTGTCCATTCCTTCGAAGCCCTTACGGTAGCGCGCTACGAGATGTTCAAGGCAGTCTACTTCCACAAGACCTGCCGCGCGGCCGAAGCCATGGTCCTGAGGGCCATGCAACTAGTGGATGACGAACTCGGGCTCACCGACATGCGGGACCTCTCCAGGTACGCGCAGCTGGACGACGAAGGTGTCATCTACCGTATACTTTCCTTGAAGGAGGGAACCGGCGCTAAGAAGGCGAGGGAGCTGGTGACGGATTTCAGGGAGAGGAGGCTGCCAAAGTGCGTCTATGAGAAGATGGTAATCAGGAGGGACGGCTTCGTAGAGAAGCTGCTGAGCAAGGCGAGCGTGAGGGCGGACGTCGTGGAGGAGATAGCAAACCTAGCCGGAGTCAATCCGGAGAACGTGTATGTCGACGTCCCCACGACTCCGTCCGTGCCCTTCACGTCCGAGAGGGAGAAGTTCACCGAGCTGACCATCGTTTCAAGAGGAGGGCCCACCATGAAGAAGACCAAGTTCTCCCTGGCGGAGATTCCCGCCGTCGCGGCCATAAGTGGGTTCATGGACATATTGAGGATTTACACGACGGCCAAGAACAGGTCCAAGGTCGAGGCAGCGGCTTCGAAAGTCCTGGGTGAGTCAGGCTACACCACGAAGATATCAGTCTAGGGTGAGCTCGCCCTTCCCGCCGTCCAGCACCGCCCTTCGCCCTTCCAGTCTTTTGAGTTGGTCCAGTAGGAATCCGGCGGCCAGAGGGACGCCGGCCAGAGCGCAGCCCGACACGAGGGTTATGTCACCTTTCACAGCGACGATGGCCTTCGGCAGGTCGAGGGGAGAGCCATGGATCTACAGCGCCCTAGTTATCGTCCCGGCGGTGGCCAAGGTGGTCCAGGCGGGGGAAGGTTCTTCCGACGGAAGGGGCAAAGGGAAGTCGTCGTGATGGACAGGTGGTTCAGGAGCAAGCAGGTCTTGGACCTCTTTCCTGCCTGGCTGAAGGAAGGGGCGGCCTGAGTCGTATGCTCAAGGAGTTCCATCAGGGAGGCTGAGCCGGGGGCGCCTGCGATTCTCAGAGTTTAATTACTCGGCAGGACCGACGGAAGCTGGCGTTGCCCGAGCTGAAACTCGCCGGGGTCCATCTGGTAGTGGTGCCCTTCTCCGAGAAGCGCCAGCTCCTCGAGAGGTGGGCATCGGTCGTGGGCGGGTTCACGGCCGTCGACTTCGACTGCAGCCTCGCGCCCCTGCTGCCTCGGGGGCCGCAAGAGAGGCGCCGCGTTCTGATCGAGGGGAAGAGCGTGCTTTCGGCGCTGGTGGACATATATTCTTCCACGCGGAGCGACGACCCGATCCTAGTGAATTCACTGGGGACTCTTCAGGCGATGGCCAGGGTATCGGGCGGTGAAAGGAAATGGAGCCGGCTGTTCTTCAGGTATATAGTCCAGATGACGGTGGCCTGCAAGGCAAGGGCAGGATCGACGCTCTTTGTGTTGAACTCATTTCGCGATGGCGGCGTCAGGGACGTTCTAGGCCCCCGCTGGGTGAAGTTGTGCACCGGCGCCTTCGACGGGTGCTGGATCCTCTCCGCGAACGGCCTCAGCCGAATCTCTTGAACGAATAGAAAGAGAAGATCAGAAAGAAGCCTATCAGCAGTATGATGAATCCGCCAAAGAAGACCATTAAAGACTCTCGTCCGGACTTCGAAGGCTGGCTCGATCTAAGGAGCAGGTAGAGGCCACCCATTGCTAGGGAGGTCGTGAAGAAGTAAGCGATGGTCTCAAGGATGCTCTGCGTTTCAAGGGAATTCGTAACAACGGTCGAAGCGGGCACCGACGTGCCCTCTAGGAGGTAGTTGATGAGGCCCGCGCTGAGCAGCACGGCGGCTACGATGTAGATCCCTTCGAGCGTGAATATCTTCGAGAGGATCTTGATCCAGCGGTTCCTCCTGAGCTTGTCCACCTTAAGGTCGACCAAAAAAGCCAGCCTCAATCCACCCGTGGGGCGAGATAAAACTGTATTGCAGCTCCTTGCTCGCTCAAGGGGAACTCCATCTTGATCGGCATCTTCGCCGAGAAGCTGACGCTCACCGTCTCGGCGTTGGAAACCGACTTCGCGAAGTTGCCGAGGTACTCTATGCTGTAGGTGGACTCTCCCCCCTCCTTGACGTCCAGCTGCAGCATATCGGGGTTGTCCTTGTTGAGTGTGACCGAGGCCTTGCCCACTTCGCTCTTGCCCAAAAAGACCAGCTTTCCCTCCTCAGCCTTCAGAGTGATGTGATCGGAGATGCTCTGCACGTCCGAAAGGACCTTCCGCAGTATCCTGGTCGTCAGCTTGCACTGGACGTTGAAGTTGACCTTGGGAAGAGGCGTCTGGCTGTAGGTTGTCTCGACGAGATGGACCTGGAACTCCCTCTCGTAGCCGTCGAAGAGCCTGAAATCGAGCATGTTCTCTTCGCCCAGCCGAAGCTCCACCTTGTCCTTTCCATCCGCCCTCCTCATGACTTTGAGGAGGTCTTCGACCCTGACGGTGAGGGTGTGGTTCTGGTCGCACGCGAACTTCTCGAAGGAGGCCGCCGGCCACTTGAGATCCACCAGTGCGATGTGGGAAGGGTCCATGGCCCGGAGGTTGAGGCCCTCCGGCGTGGCCTCGAACGAGGCCTCTTCGATTAGGGTGGAGATAGCCTGAGAGACGGATTTCCATTCCTCGGCCGACTGGCTGACGGCCTGTAACATATCACCCCACCCTCCAGACGAACAAGCTAATTAACGTTCCCGACTTTGAGAAGTGAAGCCTCCAGTATCTCTCAAGGACGTTCGTTGCGACGTTCTCGTCTGTGTTTATGGTCAAAGGCCTCAAGAGGTGGGCTTCTTTGTCTGCCATGTAATAAGCTGGACGAACTCGACAGAGCCATCACCAGGATGATGCAGGAAGACGGTCATATTTCCTTCGCCGAAGTAGCCAAGTCTCTCAAAGAGAGCGAAAGCACTGTCCGCTTCAAGTACAGGAGGCTTGTCGA
The DNA here is from genome assembly GCA_049509455.1 of Conexivisphaerales archaeon. Taxonomy (GTDB): domain Archaea; phylum Thermoproteota; class Nitrososphaeria; order Conexivisphaerales; family DTJL01; genus DATKKG01. Next base: position 142,178 of record JBEKZX010000001.1, on the reverse strand, counting down.
GAGGGGAGAGATAAGGGGAGTGGTGGCCCCGTCAACCCGAGGGCAGTGAAGTGAACGAGTCGGCGACCCTTTTCATCAAGGCCAATGCCGCGAAGCTGGACGATATGCTGCACGACCTATGCGCCCCGAAAGACGTGCCACACGTCTAGCAGTTCATGGCCGACTACGATGTAATCGCGATTGTGATGGGGCGCGACGTCGACGACCTTGACACCATCGTCCGCCGGGTCAAGAGCATACCAGGCGTTATTGATGTAATGATGATGCTCACGCTCCGCGTCCTGAAGAGCGACGTGAAGTACGCTATCGCCGGGGCCTCTGGTGAGGAAGAGCCCATGAGCCCTTGTGGTCGAAGTCTATTTAAGCTCTGGCCGCGCCAATCAGTCCCCAGAGGGAAGCAATTGTGGTGCGCTTGGCACGGCCTTGTGGCGTATCGGGGTCTCCAGGGCGCACCCTGAGTTGGTCAGGAGGAGGAACGTCCTGACGGAGGGCAGGGGACCGGCCGCCGATTTCCTCGCCAGGGCGTACAAGGCCTACTACTTCCGGCATGTGGAATCCGTTGAGGTCCCGGAGGAGATCGGTGACCGAGAGTTCGGCTACCTGAACTTCGATGATGCGATGGTGCGCCATCTCACCTTTCCCAACGAGGGCGAGCTCAAGGCCATGATGGTCAGGGAATCCCCTCGGTCGGCGTACTGCTCCGTGGCTTACTATGACGCGCCCGAGCTCCCCATGGAAGAGAAGGGATACAGGAAGGCCGATCTGGCCTTCGACATAGATTCGGGGGACCTCAACCTTCCCTGCACAACCGAGCATGACTTCTCGCTCTGTGGCAACTGCGGACGGCCTTTCAGGACCGGAGGGGAGAGTTGCCCGCTATGCGGTTCGGTCAACGTATCCTCGGTCCACCTAGCGTGCGAGAAATGCCTCACCGGCGCGAAGGAGGAGGCGATCAAGCTCGTGAACGTCCTTCAGCTCGACTTCGGAGTGGCGCCGGGGGAAATCAGGGCATACTTCTCTGGCAACAGAGGCTACCATCTGTCGGTGGTGGGATCGAAATACGAAAACCTAGACCAGCGAGGAAGGTCTGAGATGGTTGAGTACATGGCTGGCAGGGGCCTCACCGCCCGTCAACTGGGTCTGATGCCCAGGAGGTCGGTCGTGGAGCTCGTATCGAAGGTCCCGTCGCCCGAAGAGCCGGGATGGAGGGGTCGCGTCGCGGCCGCCCTAGAGGAGACGGAAGGGACGGGGACTCGCGAAGCCTTGGCGAAGGCGTTCACAGAACAGCCTGAGAGAATGGAAGGGCTGGTGAAGGAGGCCGTGGACCGCATCAGCGTCAAGCTGGACGCGGGGGTGACCATCGACACGCATAGGGTCTTCAGGATGGGCCAGACCCTCCATGACAAATCGGGGCTTCTCAAGAAGAGGTACTGGGACCTCGACAGCGCTGACCCCTTGGTCGACGCCGTCGCCTTTGGCTCCGAACCTGTGCGCGTCCAGGTGACGCACTCGCCGAGGTTCTGGCTCCTGGGATCCTCCCTAGGGCCCTACGAGAAGGCCAGCGTCGAGTTGCCCACGTATGGCGCCGTCTACTTGATGGCGAAGGGCCTCGCCGAGCCGTCGTAGGCTTCGCCCGCCTGGGAACCAACCCTTTAATACACTACTTATGTAGATGCGGGCGCCTATGAGCGAAGAGCTAATGTCGACGTTGCAGCAGGACCTCGACAAGGAGCTGACCAGCGAAGAGTTATCCAGAATCGATTCGGGGCTCTACAAGGCGGTGGCGCTGCGTGTCAAACAGATTAGAGGCTTCATGGGCAACGGCGACTCGCCGGTGGTTAACGCACTTCTCTCGAGAGAGATCGAGATGTTCTGCAAGATGTCAGATGAGCTGATGACCATCAGGCTGCACAAGTTCCTGGACAAGGCCCTGCGCGGCTCGAACGAGATTTCGCTCACCCCTGAAGAGAGGTATCTGGTGGAGCCTCTCTACGTCAGCGTGAAGAGGTTGGCCAGGATCAAGGACGCGGTGGACCGGGGCCGCCTTTCCGTGCTGGAGGAATCGTCGGATAGCTACTCAGTAAGGTATATAGTCGTGCGATTTCTACAGCCAGCGTCTAAGATGGCAGGCGTCGATTTGAAACAATACGGACCATACAAGCCTGAGGATGTCGCCGTCCTCCCCATCGATAACGCCAAGCCGCTTTTGGAAAGGGGCGTCGTCTCCGAGACTTGGGTGAGTGACCTTTGAAGTATCCCAAGATCATCAATACCTTCTGCCCCAAGTGCAAGAAACACACCGATCACACCGTTCTGCTTTACAAGAAGGGGAAGGAGAGGGCCATGTCGAGGGGGGCCAGGAAACACGCGGAAGAGAAGAAGGGCTATGGCGGCCAGAAGTATCCCGAGCTCATAAGGACAGCCAAGACCACCAAGAAGGCCACCTTGAAACTGAAATGCAAAGACTGCGGGTTTACTATAATGAAGAAGGGGATGCGCCTGAGGAAGTTGGAGATAGTAGAGTGAGAGCGGTATGGTGAGAAAAGAGAGGCAGCTATTCGTAAGGCCGGGGAGCGCCTTCCTTCAGGTCAAGTGCAAGAAGTGCGGGACCGAGAAGGTCATCTATTCCAACGCGACGGTCACGATTAGGTGCGAAGTCTGCGAAGAGGTCCTGGCGGAGCCTTCAGGCGGTCGCACCATCATTAGCGGTGTGATCACGCGCCGGCTGGATTGAGAGGCCTTTGCCAGGACCGATCCTTCCGGACGTCGGCGAAGTCGTCCTAGTATCTGTCGTCCAGCTGACGCCATACGGCGCCTACGTGACCCTCGACGAATACAACGGCCAGAAGGGATTCCTCCACAACTCGGAGGTCACCACGGGTTGGGTGCGCCACATCGAGAGGTTCGTCAAGGAGGACACGAAGATGGTCCTCAAGGTGATCAGGATCGACAGGCAGAGGAACGAGGTGGACCTCTCTCTACGCCAAGTGACCAGCGAGGAGCACAAGGAGAAGCTCATTCAGGTTAAAAGGGAGGCCAAGGCCAGGGGGGTGCTGGACATAGTGAAGAAGGAGCTGTCGTTGCCCAGTGACGCCGACATAAGGGCCAGGCTCGCCGACGAGTTCGGCTCTCTCTACGACGCCCTGGAGGCATGCATGAGGAAGGGGCCCGCCATCCTGGCGAAGCTGGGCCTCGACCAGAAGTATGTCGACTCCCTCATGCGCGTCGCGGCGGAGAGGTTCAAGGTGCCCAGCGTCGTGATCAAGGGGGTCTTCGAGCTGAGTTCACCGAGGGCCGATGGTGTCTCCGTCATAAAGGACTCCCTTACTAAGGGCATGGCGGGCGTCCCTCCGGACGTGCGCGTCGAGATCCTCTGCGCCGGGGCACCGCGCTATAACCTCAGGCTCTTCGCTGAGAACTTCAAGGTAGGTGAGCGCGCCCTCGCGGGGCTCGTGGACGCAGTGGAAGCCGAAGTAGGCAGCAAGGCCGAGCTGAAATTCGTTCGTGAGAAGAGCTGAGCCTGCGTTGAAGGGACTCATGCGCCGCTGTGAGAAGTGTAGGACGTACACGCTAAAGGAAGCCTGTGGCAACTGCGGCTCCAGGACCGTCTTGGCGCACCCTCCGAAGTTCTCGCCTCAGGACAAGTACCTGAAGCTCAGGATGCAGGGCCTCGTCAGGCCCTCCTTCGACGAATGACTCTGGGTCTCAGCGGGTTCACGGGTTTATCTTGTAGATGAGGACCTGAGCGAAGTATCCGTTGGTGTCAGGCGTCCCGGCCGACGCGAACACCAGCTCGAAGGGATGGGATCCCGCAGGGTACGTAATATTGTACGTGTAGAAGGGCAGCTGGATTGTATTCGCAGGTTGGGATGTATCGTAGGTGGGATTTATGGAGTTGATCGAACCGGTGGTGCTGTCTATCTGCGCGTAGCCGCTGAAGGCGAAGGGTAGGAGCTCGCCAATGAGGGTGGAGTTCCAGAAGGTGTAGGTGGGCATTAGTGTGTTGGGGTCCAGGAGGGGGGTAAGAGATATTCCCGCGATGTTGGCCATCTGGTCGAACTTCCCGTCGTCGCCGCCCAGCCCATATATTCTGCCTATGATGTCGTACCCATTTTGGAGGTTGCGCCCGGTGGCGAAGACCACGATGTAGTCCCCTCCGATGTCCTCCGCGATCTTCAACGCGTCGGTGCTATTGGACATGTACATCAGGGCCACCTGGGCTATCCTCGTGGTGTTGAGGGTACCGTTGTCCGTGAACGTAGTGCGGTTGCCCATGACGGTTATCCAGTACCCGTAGTCCCACCAAGAGATGATCTTGGCGTCCGCCGGCGTGTTAAGGTTGATCCAGGTCAGCGCCTGCTGCCAGTCGGGGACGTCCTCAGGGAGCGGAGTGCCAGAGGAAAGTATCTGCATCGGCCGGTTAGTGACGGGCTGCCAGACCTCGACGGCTGGGAAGAGGAGCAGGAAGATCATAGTGAAGGCGAAGATGGCCTTCTTCGCGTTGATGGTGGTATCAGGCGAACTCCGCCTGGGGTCAGACTTCATGGCCAGGTACCGGGAGCAGAGCTCGCTGAAGATCGCTCCCGCCGCGATGGCGGCCATTATCGAAAGGTACACTTGCAACCTGGCGAAGGATGAGGCGACGTAGAGGGATGACGCGAAGGCCAGCACGGCCAAGATGGCACCCGGCGTCCTCTTCTTGAGGAGGAAATAACCTCCGAAGACGGCCAGGGCGAGAACGATGGAGTAGTCGTATAGGAGCTCGATGCCGCTGGTTGACTGGTGCTCCGCCACGGACGAGACTATGGCGGCGTTAGACCCGACGGTCCTGTAGAATGGGTCGATGACCGCAAGGTACCTAGCGGAGATGCCAGTCGGCAGGAGGAGGAACACGATGATTGCCAGGATTCCCATTCCCACGAGCGTCCCCCACTTGCCGATCACTTTGTTCTTGTCGGGGAGCCTTCTGCCCACGAAAGTAATCAGGAGCCCACCAACGAGGCCGAGCTCGAATACTAGCATAGAGGCGCTCCTGTACCAGTCGATGCCGGGGTTAGGGAAGGCGGACCCTACGATAAGGTCGAAAATCAGGATGATGAAGCCGGAGTAGCACTTCCTGTAGTCCACCGAGGTGAGCAGCGGGACCACCAGGAACATGAGGCCGAAGAGTCCGTTGAAGTACTCACCTCCACCCCAGGAGACGTTGGCGTAACCCAAGACGAGGCCTGCCAGGATGGAATACATCCACATCTTCCTAGAGGGGGTGGATTCGTAGGCCACCACGCCAAGATAGAGGGCGGTGACACCTAGGAAGAGAGCCAGGGGCTCGTGCTTGAACCAGCCGATGCTGGACCTCAGGAGGAAGCCCGGCGTAATGACGGTGAACAGCGCGGCAGCGATGCCCGTCCCCGTCCCCCTGATCTTCCTTCCAAGCAGGAAGACGGGGATGATTATCAACGCGCCAAAGTAAGCCGGCTGAATGACTGTGTAGTCGAAGAGCGAGATGCTGATGCCTAGGACCTTGGTAAAGAAGAGGTAAAGGAAGGCCGTGGTGTAGTAGAAGCCGGCGAAGGTCTCAGTGGCCATGTTGTAGCCGACGGGGTACCAGAAGTGGGTATCGACGACGCTGAAGAAGCTGAGGAGGCCGCCCAGCCCCTTCGTGGAGATGTCGGTCACCACGATGTTGGTGCAATAATAGTGGAAATAGGAGTCGAACTCGTCGAGCGTGTACCCATACTGTGCGGGAGATAGCCTGTAGAGGAGTGCGATGGCGAAGACGAGTGCCATGGACAGAAACGCCGCCATCTTGCTGGCCTTGATGGTGGGCCTCTGTATCAGCGAACGGACGCTCCCCAAGGGATTCTCCAAATGGCTTCCCTCCACCTAGTTTAGCGTGGTAATATTAACCTTCTTGAGCCGCCAGCCGCTCGACAAGCTTCGCGTAGGCCGAGGGTTCCAAGAGCCCTTCCTTCTCGGAATCGATGGAGGCTGCCTCCATCTTGAAGAACCATCCCTTCCCATAGGGATCCTGGTTGATCGCCTCAGGGTGCTGCGCGAGCTCTTCGTTCACGGCGGTCACCCTCCCGCTCGCCGGTGCCATCACGTCGGAGACTGACTTAACGGATTCGACCGTGGAGGCGGCCCTCCCCCTTTCGAGCAGGGCACCGACGGCCGGCAGGGTAACGAAGACGATGTCATGAAGCATCTCCGCCGCATAACTGGTTATGCCGACCTCCGCCAAGTTGCCGGCGGCCATTCGAAGCCACTCGTGATCCTTGGTGTAAAGAAGGTCTTCAGGGATATCATACTTGCCAGCTTTCAAGCAGGCTTTCTCCTCCAGCCGTACTGCTCCGGGTCATAAAACGGAGGGGGGTGTATTTCAGCTTTGCATCTTGTGCCACGGACGTCCACGGAAAGGGCTGCGTCGGCCTGGATGGAGCTACTCAGGTAGGCCAGCGCGATGCCCCTCCGCACCAGGGGCGAAAAGGTCCCGCTGCTGACGAACCCGACATCTTCGGCTCCGACCAAGACGCGATAGTGACTGCGAGGGATGGCGTTGTCGATGCATTCGATGCCCCTCAGGATCTTCTCCGTCCCTCCGCTGATCTGTTGTGCGTGCGTCTGCTTCCCCAGGTAGTCGTCCTTCAGAACGTCGATGAAGCGAGTGAGGCCGGCCTCGACCGGCGTCGTGTCAGCCGTGAGGTCGTTGCCGTAGAGCGGTAGCCCGGCTTCCAGCCGCAGCGTGTCCCTGGCTCCGAGCCCGCATGGTTTCGCCCCGAAGGAGGCCGCCTTCTCCATCAGCTTCCTCCACATGAGAGAAGCGGCAGCCGGTCGGTCGACGGTCACGCCCCTCAGCATCAACTCGAACCCATCCTCGCCGGTGTAGCCCGTCCTCGAGGCGACGAGCTCCAGCCCCTGATATGTGAAGAACGCAAATCGGAACCTCTTGACGCTCGAAAGGTCCAAGCCGAGGGCGGCTCTGATGAGTTCGATGGCTCGGGGGCCCTGGACGGAGATGAGCGACGACTCTGAAGTAATGTCGTTCAGGGTGACGTCATACCCCTTCGACCATGTGAGCATCCATTCTAAGTCCTTCAGGTGGTTGGAAGCGTTTACAACGACGAAGAATCTCTCGGGGGAGACCTTGTACGTGATGAGGTCGTCGATGACGCCTCCGTTTTCATAACAGATGAAGGTGTACTGGGCCCTCCCCGGCTCGGCCTTCGCGACGTTGACCGTCACGACCTTGTTGAGGAATGCCTGGGCATCTTTCCCCTCTATGATGAAGCGTCCCATGTGCGACACGTCGAAGAATCCGGCGCAGTTCCTGACAGCAAGGTGCTCCGCGATAATGGAGTCGAAGAGGATGGGGAGGTCGTAACCAGCGAACTCGGTCATCTTTGCGTATGGCTTATACTCCTCGAAAAGCTGTGTCCTAGAAGCCAAACGTAGTCGCGGCGAACTGAGTCAGCAGATGTTATAAGGTTAGCTCAATCGAAGAAACTTGGAATTGGGCAACGGGACCATCGGGCTCATCCCGGTGAGGTCCGGGGCGAAGAGGAGGCCTTTCGACCTGATGGAGGAGCTGAACCGGAGCCTGAAGACAAATGGAGCGCAGCCTCGACATCTTCGCCGCTGCCGACGAATGCATCTTCGTCCTAGGGCTCTCCGTGGACTTCAAGGCGGCGGCCACGTCGCGGCTACACTTAACACTGAATTCGAACGTGGGCGGCACGGCCTCTTTCCAACACCGGATGGTCGACAGCTCAATGCGGCTATGGAAGGTCGAGTCGACTTCGATGGAGTCGAAGAGCAGGGAGAAGGCCTTCAGCCTGTCTCCGGTCGGGATTCGGAAGTACCGCGAACCTTCTCTCCCGATCCTGAACTCCACGATATCTTAAGTAGCCTCTCAGGCTATTTAGCGGGCCATGCCTCTGCGAATGGGCACCTGCGGATGGAGCTACGACGAATGGCTGAAGGTGTTCTACCCCGATAAGGACACACCTAAGCTTTCCTTCTACTCTAAGGTCTTCAGGACGGCAGAGGTGGACAGCACGTTCTACGACTACCCCAAGGAGAAGGTCGTCTTCGGCTGGTCCAAGTACAGCCCGCTGGACTTCCAGTTCAGCCTGAAGATACCCCAGCTGATCACCCACAAGAAGCGCCTCAGCCTCGGGTTGGGCGTGGAAGCCGACCTGGAGAGGTTCCTGGAACTCCTCAAGCCGCTCTCCAACCTGAACAAGGTCGGCGTACTTCTGGTGCAGCTCCCGCCGAGCCTCACATCCGATTTGGACCTCCTGGAATCGTTCATCAAGGTCCTCCCGATCGATGTCTTCAACTTCGCTGTCGAGTTCAGACACGAATCTTGGTGGAATGAGGACACCTGGAAGCTGTTGGAAAGGTACAAGGTCGCCAACACCACGGTGGACGAGCCCCTCCTCCCTCCTGACATTGTCTCGACCGCCGATTTCGCGTACATCAGGTGGCACGGGCTGGGCCAGCGGGTCTGGTACGATTATAGGTACTCGAAGGAGCAGATTTCGCAGTGGGTGCCTAAGATCAAGAAGGCCATGGCGAAGTCGAAGGAGGTCTATGGTTACTGGAACAACCACTTCCACGGGTTCGCGGTCCTCAATAGCCTGGAGGCGCTGGAGCTGATGGGAACGCTCACGGACGAGCAGAAGGATGCGCTGAAGTCCATCAGGTCGCAAGTAGATGGCGAACACAAGGGGCTCATGGACTACTGAACATCATCACGACCTGCATTGTGTCTCGTGAGCCGGGACGATCGGTGCATGCCCAAAGAATTATATATCATATCTCGGCGCTTCAAGTTCGCACCGGAAGGCGTCGCGTTTGACAAGGTGGATCGTCGGCTCGGCTTGGCCGTACATCAACGGGACTCCCCATTTGGGGACTTTCATGCATTTGCTCTCTGCCGACGTCTACTCTCGCTACCTCAGGCTCAAGGGAGACGAAGTGGTCTCCGTTTCGGGCTCTGACGAGCATGGCACGCCGATCGAGGTGGAGGCCATGAAGCTGGGCGTCTCCCCCAAAGTGCTGACGGACAAGAACCATGCCACCATCGTGGGCCTCCTCAAGCAGTACATGGTCGAGCTCGACTGCTACACCAGGACCGAGTCGCCCGTCCACGTGAAGTTCACCCAAGACTTCTACATGAGGCTCTACCGTAACGGCTACGTCTCGACCGAGTCCGTCCCTCTCCCCTACTGTCCGAGGGACGGACGCTTCCTGCCCGACAGGTTCATCGAGGGCGTCTGCCCCTTCTGCGGCTTCGACGGCGCCAGGGGGGACCAGTGCGACAACTGCGGTCACCTCCTCGAGCCGACAGAATTGAAAAGCTCGAGGTGCGTCATCTGTGGCAGCTCCCCGGTCATAAGAGACTCCAAGCACTGGATCTTCGACCTTCCGAAGTTGAGCGGACGGCTGAGGTCATACATCGACTCCTGCCCGCAGTTCCCCGAGAACGCCAGGAACTTCTCCAACCGGTGGCTCGAAGAGGGGCTGAGGCCCAGGCCACTGACCAGAGACAACAAATGGGGGATTCCGGCGCCCTTCCCTGGTTCTGAGGGGAAGACCATCTACGTGTGGATGGAAGCCGTGCTGGGCTACATCTCTGCTACGAAAGAGTGGGCCGAACGCATCGGGGACGAGGAGGCCTTCGACAGGTTCTGGAAGAGCCCTGACACCAAGACCGTCATATTCATGGGGAAGGACAACATCCCGTTTCATACCATCATATTTCCGGCCCTACTGATGGCCGCGGACGACGGCTATGTGCTCCCCTGGCAAGTCTCTTCGACGGAGTTCATCCTCTTCGAGGGTCAGAAGTTTTCGAAGAGTAAGAACGTCGGGATATGGATGGACGCCGCCGTCAAGATCGCAGACCCCGAGTATTGGCGCTTCGTCCTCATGGCCATAAGGCCTCAGGGCAAGGATGCCAACTTCGGCTGGTCGGAGCTGGATAGGATCGTCAACAGCGACCTGAACGACGTCATCGGCAACTACGTCCATAGGACCCTCATGTTCGTCAAGAACAACTTTAGCTTAGCAGTGCCGGAGCCGGGCCCTCTGGGAGACGAGGAGAAGGCGCTGCTGGATTTCGCCAAGCGGTCCGCGGCTGAATATTTCCGGCTCATGGACGGTTTCGAGATCAAAGAGGCCCTGAAGCAGGTGGTGGACCTCGCCCGCAAGGGCAACGAGTTCATCAGCGTCAAGGAGCCGTGGGCGCAAATCAAAGAGGACCGGGCCGCTGCCGCGACGACTCTCTATGTCGCATCCCAGGTCGTGTACAGCATAGCTCTGATGCTATATCCGTTCATGCCAAGATCGTCGTCTTCGCTGTGCGGCATGCTGGGCCTCCCTGATGACCCTCTGAAGGTCGGCCCAAGCAAGATGGGAACGGCGGCGCTCGAGCCAGGCCACAGGTTCAACCCACCCAAGCCGCTGTTCGCCAAGATCAAGGTCCCGACGGGGAACTGACATTCCAGATACCCTTTTTAGAAGCTTGACAGGATTCGATTTATCATGTCGGAGAGTTTGCATCTCCCGATCCTAGTGATAGGGAGCGGCCCCGCTGGCCTGACGGCCGCCGTCTATGCGGCCCGGGCGGGTTTTGTCCCTGTCGTGATAGGAGGGTATGAATTCGGTGGGCAGCTCATGCTGACCACAACCGTGGAGAACTTCACGGGGTTCCCGGAAGGCGTACAAGGACCTGACCTCATGGCCAGCATGAGGAAACAGGCGGAGAAGGTTGGAGCCAAGATCGTGGACCGAAACGTGACGAAGGTGGACTTCTCGACGAAGCCGTTCAAAGTCTTCGTGGAGAACGCGCATTACCTCGCCGACGCGGTGATCTTGGCCACCGGTGCTTCGGCAAAGTGGCTGGGGCTGGAATCGGAGAACAGGTTCAAGGGGAAGGGGGTCTCATCTTGTGCCGTCTGTGACGGTTACTTCTTCAAGGGCCAGGAAGTGGTCGTCGTAGGCGGCGGAGACACGGCCATGGAGGACGCGCTCTACCTGTCCAAGATAGCCAGTGGAGTTACTGTGATTCACAGAAGGGATAGGTTGAGGGCTTCGGACATAATGCAGCGCAGGGCTCTTGCCGAGCCTAAGATACGGTTCGTCTGGGACAGCGCTGTGGAGGAGGTGCTGGGGGACAGAAAGGTAGAGGGAGTCAGGGTGAAGAGCCTCAAGACGGGCGAGGTCAGCACCTTGAAGTGTGAGGGGGTATTCGTCTCCATCGGCCATCAGCCCAATACTGAGCTCTTCCGCGACTTTGTCGACCTAGACAAGACGGGCTATGTAATCGCGAGGGATGAGACGAGGTCCAGCAGGGAGGGAATCTTCGTCGCAGGGGACGTCACCGACAAGGTATACCGGCAGGCGATCACGGCGGCTGGGTCAGGATGCAAGGCCGCCCTAGACGCGGTGCGCTATCTGGAATCGCTGAAGGACCGTCAGTAGAAGCTCGCGAGGTCCGTCTGCCCGACTGTGCTTTTCAGCGAAGCCACCCTGACGCTCAGTCGTCTGGCGATGACATCGGGCTCGTCTTCGAAGAGCTCCTCGACCAGCTGCAGTCCCACCCTGACGATGGAGTCGGCGCTCCTCTCCTCGCTCTTCAGAGAGCGGCTCCTGCTGTGCCCTTTGAGGATCGTGTCGATAACAAAAACTCCCACGCTCCTGTAAGAGAGCCCGGTGGTGGCTAGCTCCTGGGCTATCTCCTTGGCCATGCCTTCTAGGGCCTGCGAAATCAGGCCGGGATCACGTGTGTCCTCTTTAAGGGTGACCATCCGTCCGACCTGCTCCCTCTTCCAGTCGTTCAAGGGTTCGTCGTCGGTGCCCTTGGAAGCCAGAAAGTAATAGAGGCCGAGCCTGCGCCCGAACTCCTCCTGCAGTTGCATTGACGACAACTGGGACATCTCTGCGATGGTCTTCGCGCCCATGGCCTCGAGCTTGTTCGCGGTCTTCTTGCCCACTCCGTAGAGCTTATCGACCGGAAGCGGGCCGAATTGTTCGAGGAAGTCGCCCTCCTTGACGACGAGCAGCCCGTTGGGTTTCGACTTGTCGCTGGCCATCTTCGCCGTCAGCTTGTTGGGGCCCACGCCGACGCTGCAAGTGAGGCCCGTGTTAGCGAGGACCGCCTCCTTGATCCTGCCTGCCAATGCGGCGGCTTCCTCATAGCTGCCGCGGGCCCTCATGCTGACGTCGAGATACGCCTCGTCGATGCTCTCGGGCGAAATCCGGTCGCACATCTCCTCCAAGAGGGCCATCACCTTGTTCGAAATGCCCTCGTAGAGACCGAAATCGGGGGGGAGGAAGGCCGCATCGACTCCCTTGAGCAGCTCCTTGGCCCTGAAGATGGAGATTCCTGACCTTACTCCGTAGCCCCTGGCGACGTAGTTGCAGGTGGCCACCGCCCCGCTCTCTTCCGTCCTTCCGGAGAACATGCACACCACCACCGGCTTGGGCCTTACGGAGGGATTCCTCGTTTCTTCGCACTGGGCGTAGAAATAGTCCATGTCGACGGCGATTATGATCCTCTTGGCCCCGCTCGTGGGTCCTTCTGCCAATCCCGACGACACCCAAGGCGCATGGGTGTTATAACGTTGGAGGTCCGAGTCGGTAGACTAAATAACTTCGCAAGAGGAACTCTGGCTCGCCGCGGGGGTCGCCCAGCCTGGCCAAAGGCGTCGGGCTTAGGACCCGATCTCGTAGGAGTTCGTGGGTTCGAATCCCACCCCCCGCACCAAGGAAACTGCCTCTAGGCCTGCTCGTCCTATTCGCGACCGGATGATGCGAATACTTGTGGGGCTTTGCGCGGGCCTTCCGACCGATCTGATTGTCACCCTGGGCGGGGCCTAGAGAGAGATGACGGTGCGGCCTTCGCCCGATTCAACGTAGGGAAGGCCGACTCCCTTGACGTTCGCTATCTCCATCTGTAACGATGCCCCGCCTTTCTCATACTGTAAACGTAGCTCAGGAATTGGACGAGCGCCGGGCACCGAATCTTCAGCTGACGGAGTCACGAGGCTCTTGGCGACCAGCGCCGAGCAGGAGGACCAGAGGGAGGAGGGGGACGATCCCAACAAGGCCCCAGCCGAAGCTCCACGAAATCGCCGACCCCAGCGAGAGCATGGGCGCCACCCACATCCCAATCAGCATATGAAACGTGTTGACGACGGCCAGCGTAGCCGTAGGATCGTTGTCGGGGAAGTCCACGAGGTAGGCGTAAAGCATCGAGATGCTAAAGTCGTTGAAGAAACCGATGGCTATCAGGGAGCCGGCGATGACGTCCACCCTGCCTAGGCCGATGAAGGCCGCAGGGAGAATCGAGGGCACCGCCACGAGGGCCAGGAGGAGCCGCTTCCTCCTGAACCTGCCGTAGAAGACGCTCATGAAACTGCCGACGATGCTGGGAAAGAGCAGCAGGGACGACTGGAGCCCGGAGATCGAAACGGACGCGCCTAGGCTGAGCTGCTCGTAGGAGGGAAGCAGTTGGCCCACCGCGAAGTAGGCACCCCAGACGCCCGTGTAGGCGAGTCCCGCGGAGATGATGGTGCGGTCCCTTAGGACACTAGTGATGCCCGTTAAGCGGCGCCCAAGCTGATGGGGCTCGTGTCTGATAGCCGCATAGTTGATTATGGCCATCGCCACGCCTATGGACCCACCTATCTCAGTGGCCAGCTCCCATCCCAGCGCCTGGTCTAGCACCCCCCAGACCAGCCCCAATGCCCCTCCCATGGCGAAGGCCGCGTTGTAGACCCCCATTATGGGACCGGGCTTCGACGGGTAGAGACCCGACAGGACGCCGGCCGCCGACGCGAAGAACAGGGCGGCACCCACGCCGGAGATGGCGCGAGTAGCGAAGAGCCAGAACGTAGTGACGTTAAGCGGAAGAAGGACGTTGCCCGCGGCCAGCAGTAGGAGGCCGAGGACGTAGGTCCGCGAAGGGTTCAGCCGTTGGGAGATGTAGACCGACGGGATCTGAGCGATGCCGGCCGCCCCGAAGAAGGCCACCGGTATGAGCCCGAGAAGGTTCGTCGGCACATGGCCCTGAGAAGCGATGGCGGGGAGAGCGGGGGAGATGAGGAACCACTGGAGGCTGTAGGTCAATCTTCCCGCCAAAATGAGGGAGGCCTTGACCTCCCTTCCGGTGTTCGCCTTCTTGGTGTCCAAGCGCGTCTTTGGGCTCGGTCTACGGGGGTGTATTTAAGGAAAGGGCGAGTCGAAGGGCCGTCGTCGGTACCCGGCCTTCGGGCCCTGAAGTCGCTTGTCAGTTGAGCGTCGATGTTCCGACTCCCCAACGACTATGCCGTTCTCGCAAAGTATCATTTATGAGTTGGGGAACCAGATGATATACCGCGGCGAATGTTGAAGGCAAGCATAGTGCGACTCTTCAGCACCGAATCTATCAACCGCAACGTGGCGGTGCTGGGGATAACATCCGCGGCTTCGACCTTCTCCATAAGCCTTTGGCAGGGCTACCTTTCGGTCTTCCTGCACGGACGCTTCCCGAGCATCCTGCTGGTCGGTGGGTCGTTTTCAATCTACGGCCTGGTCACGGCCGTCGCCTACCTTGTCTCGGGGCCTCTCGGGGATAGCTATGGAAGGAAGAAGATCATCGTATTGAGCTCCTATCTTCTGGGGCTATCACCGCTTCTGCTCCTGTTCCCCAACAACGCCTTGCTTATCGGGGCCCCAATCCTCTTCTACTGGGCGCAGACGTCACTTCAGCCGAATTTCAGGGCCATGATTTCGGACGGCATAAAGCCCGAATTCAGGGGCAGGGCATTCGGTATATTCAATTCGCTGGCAATCAGCATCTCGGCCGTCGCCCTCCTGCTCTCGGGATTCACCCTCACCCTGACCAGCCTCCCCGGCCAGGACGCCTTCAGCATGCGGTCTCTAGCGCCCCTGTTCATATTCAGCGGCACTGTGATCCTGATCATAGCCGTGGTACGGACCTTCCTTCTGACGGAAACGTTGGCCCCTAACCTCAAGGGGCGAGCCGGCTTCAGAGCGAACGTGGCCAATAACATCGAGCCTCTGCGACGGAAGGCCCTCAGGATTCCAACAGCTGCCTACATGCTGCACGACGCGGGGCTCAGCCTCGTGCTCTATCTGGTCCCCATTTACGCGGTGAGCCACACGTCGATGCCGCCGTGGCTACTCGGTGCGATGTATGCCGCCCAAGCGGTCTCCCTGTTCCTGCTGCAAATCCCCTTCGGTCGCTTTGCCGATCTCAAGGGAAGGACGTGGGTGATAGCCACGAGCTTCCTGCTGGAGGCCATCTTTGCGAGCCTCTTCATCCTCTATGCTAACCCGGTCTACGCCGCCCTCATGTATGTGGCATGGATGGGCCTGGGCCAGATGGACGCGCCGGCCCAGGTGGCGCTTCTGGCCGACCTTTCGAGCATAGAGGAGAGGGCCACGGTGATGGGCGGCTTCGGAGGCTTGACCACGCTGGCGGCCATACCAGCTCCGCTCATAGGGGCCGTCCTGTACAGCGTCTATCTCCCCAGCCCCTTCTACATCTGCTCGGCCCTGCTCCTCGCGTCTACGTTGCTGATCCTCTACTACAGATATAGGACGAGATAGCTAGCGCGACGCCTCTGCGATGGCGGCGGCAGACATGAGGTCCACCGCCAGTGCATCCAGCCACCGCGGCCTCCCATGGAGAGCGACGGCCGGATGACATGTCGCGTATAGCACTGCTCCCCTATAGGGGCCAGCGGGTCCCCTCTGGATGCTGCTCTTGCGCCCGGTCAGGCTGAGGTAAGCCACCCTACCCAACAGGACTATCACCTTGGGCTTGAGCGCGTCCACCTGTCTCTCAAGGAAGCTCTTGCACGCCTCTATTTCGTCATCGTCAGGCTCCCTGTTCTCGGGAGGTCGGCACTTCACCACGCTGGTAATGAAGACGTCCTCCCTCTTCAAGCCTGCCTTGGAGAGGGCCCTGTCCAGCATGCGGCCGGCCTGCCCCGCGAAGGGTCGGCCCGTGCTGTCCTCAGTTCTCCCCGGGGCTTCGCCCAGTAGCATTATTCGGGCGTTGGCGGGCCCCTCGCCCGGCACGGCGTTGGTCCTCCCCCTGCAGAGGTCGCACTTCGTGCATGCGGCGGCCTCCTCCGCTACGGCCCGCAGTTCATCCCTCTTCATCCACAAGGTCCCAGCTCAGGGGGGTGCCGTGAGCGTCGTAGACGGCTATGCACTCCGCCCCCATAAAGGGGTAAGCGATGATCATCATCACCGAGCCGTACACATGAAGGAGGTCCTGCAGGGAAGGGTGGTTGTTCCCCGAAGGGTGAGAATGGGCCGTCCCCACGATTGATGAGTCGATGGGAACCTGATAGGGGTTGAAGGTCGATGCCGCACGCCCCCCCGCCATGAAAGGCGCGAAGACCACCTGGTGGATGAGCATGACCCCCCTGGTCTTCTTGGCGCGAAGGAGGACCAGCATCTCGTTGGGGTATTGATCCTTGGAGAAGGCTAGGAGGGAGTCGGCCAGCGTCTTCGTGAGCTGTATGCGTGTCACTGCGTCGCTATCCCCATCATCCTGTAGGCTTCGGCGAGATTGACCTTAGCCTTGGACCTCACCTCGTCGTAGTAGTTCCGCCCTTCGGAATCGATGATGACCGTGAGGGGTCCGAAGTCCTCCACTTCGAGGATCCACAGCGCCTCAGGCGACCCGAGGTCCAGCCATTCTACGCCCTTGACTTTCTTTATCGACTTGGCGGCCAGGGCGCCGGCGCCGCCCGTGTAGATGGCGTAGGCCGTCCCCAGCCGCTTGCATGCCTCGGCCGTCTTCGCACCCATGCCACCCTTGCCGATGACCAGCTTCGCCCCGGTCTTCTCGAGGAACTCGGCTTCGTACATCTCGATCCTGGCCGATGTGGTGGGGCCGGCGGAGATGACCTCCCATCGGTCGCCCACCTTCCGCACGACGGGGCCCATATGGTAAATCGCCAGGCCGCGGAAGTCGACGGGGAGCTTCTCGCCCTTGTTGAGGAGCTCCAGGGCGCGCCGATGGGCCGCGTCCCTAGCTGTGATGACAGTACCCGTTACGTACAATATGTCGCCGGTGCGAAGCTTCCTGACTTCGTCGCCGACGGGCGTGGTGAACCTGTACTCGGTCAACTCAGGCGCCTCCCTTGTTGAGGAACGCATGGGTAATGAACTCGACCCTTCCTCCCGGGTAGATTCTCATGGTGCTTCTCCTGTCCTCCCAGCAGGCAGTAGCTATGCCCACCGCGAAGGACGCGGGATGGCGGTTGACGGCGTCGATGTGCACGTCGAGGGCCGTCGTCAGCCCCCCGACGCCGTGCGGGCCCCAACCGAGCTTGTTAATGGCCTCCAGCAGGGAGGCCTCGATCTTGGAGAGCTCCGCATCCGAGTTTCGCTGGCCGACCTCACGCTGGAGGGACTTCTTTGCCAACTTCATCGCAATGTCGGCCGTAGGGCCGAGGCCTATGCCCACTATGACCGGCGGGCAGGGCTTTGGCCCCTGCTCGAAGATGTCGTCGAGGACCATCTTGTAGACGCCCTTCATGCCTTCGGCGGGAGAGATGACCTTCGCCATGCTGGGTGATTCGCTCCCACCACCCTTGAGGACGACGGTGACGTCGGCCGTCTCGGAGCCCGGCACGATCTCCCATTCTATCCATGGGATCCTGTCGCCGGTGTTGTTCCCCGAGTTCTTCCCCGTGAGGATGTTCACGGAGTTCGGCCGAAGGGGAGCATCAGCTGTGGCCCTGACGGTGGCGCTCCGCAAGGAGCTCTCGAGTATGCCCAGGTGGGGGAAGCGGTCCCCCGCCTTCACGTAGAATATGACGGTGCCCGTGTCTTGGCATGAGGGCCTCCCCTCGGCCTCGGCGACGTCTAGATTCGCGAGCATGGAGCCGATGACCTTCTTGGGGAGCTCGGTGACCTCTGCGTCCTGGGCCCTCTTAAGGGCGGCCTTTACGTCGGCGGGCAGATAGATGGCCGCAGTCGTGATGAGTGTTGCGGCAGCCTCCGAGATCTGTTCCTCGACGCTTTTCTGGCTCATGACGACGTCGCTTGGCGTTCAGTCGGATATATCGGTTGCTCAGAGGATGTAATCAAAAAAGAGGCTTCGTCCCGAACAGGCAGAAAAATTAAATAGAGGCTTCCTCAACGTGAATCCGCGAAGTCTTTTCAAGGGTGGATTTGATGACATACCAATCCGGTGGTCAACCCGTTATAGTTCTGAAGGAGGGAGCCTCAGAAACTAAGGGAAGGGATGCTCTCAGGAATAATATCAACGCCGCGAAGCTTATCTCCGAGATAGTCAAGTCTTCGCTGGGGCCGAGGGGCATGGACAAGATGCTCGTCGACTCCCTGGGCGACGTGACTATCACCAACGACGGCGCTACCATGCTGAAGCAGCTCGACGTTCAGCACCCGGGCGCCAAGATGATGGTCGAGATAAGCAAGGCCACTGACAGCGAAGTGGGCGACGGCACCACGAGTGCGGTCGTGCTGGCGGGCGCGCTTCTCGAAAAGGCCGAGGAGCTCATCGACAAAGACGTTCATCCAACACTGATCGTCGACGGCTACACCATAGCATCCGAAAAGGCCCTAGACGTCTTGGCGAAGATCGCCATCAAGGTGGACCCCACCGATAGGGAGTGGTTGATCAAAGTCTCAAAGACGAGCCTGGCTTCGAAGCTGGTCTCGCAGGAGAGCGAGCAGCTTTCGAATATCGTGGTGGATGCGGTGCTCCACGTGGTAGACAGGTCGAGCGATAAGCTGAAGGTGGACATCGACAACGTCAAGGTCGAGAAGAAGCCCGGGAAGTCGCTCAGCGACACTACGCTGATCAACGGCATCATCATAGACAAGGAGGTTGTCCACGCCGGCATGCCCAAGAGGGTGGAGGGGGCGAAGATCGTGCTCCTCAACTCACCGCTCGAGATAGAGAAGACCGAAATGAGCGCCGAAATCAGGATATCCGACCCTACCCAGATGAAGTCCTTCCTTGACGAAGAGGCGAAGATGCTGAAGAACATGGTGGACAAGGTCGCCGAGGTTGGCGCCACCGTGGTCTTCGTGCAGAAGGGCATCGACGATATCGCCCAGCACTATCTCGCGAAAGCCGGCATCCTAGCCGTCCGACGCGTGAAAGAGAGCGATATGACGCGCCTGGCGAAGGCGACTGGAGGCAGGATGGTCACAAACCTCAGCGACCTCACTCGCGGCGACTTGGGGCAGGCTGCGTTGGTCGAGGAGAGGAAGATCGAACAGGACAAGTGGGTCTTCGTTGAAGGCTGCAAGAACCCGAAGGCCGTCAGCATCCTCCTGAGGGGCGGCTCTCAGAGGGTCGTTGACGAGGGAGAGAGGGCCATGCACGACGCGATAAGCGTGGTCAAGGACGTGATCGAGAAGCCCACGATCGTATGCGGAGGAGGGGCACCCGAGGCAGAGATAGCCCACCGCATAAGGGAGTGGACCCACACGCTGTCGGGTAGGGAGCAGCTGGCCGCGCAGTCGTTCGCAGACGCTTTAGAGGTCATCCCCCTGACGCTGGCCTCCAACGCCGGGATGGACCCTATAGACACGCAAGTGGACCTGCGGGCCGCGCATTCTAAGGGCAAGACTTGGGCCGGCATCAACGTCTTCGACGGCAAGGTGGGAGACATGGAGAAGGAACAGGTCTTCGAGCCAGCGGTGGTGAAGTCGCAGATCATAAAGTCGGCCACCGAGGCCGCCATAATGATCTTGAGAATCGACGACGTCATTGCTTCGAAGGGCATGGGCAGAGAGGGCGGAGGCCCGCCGCCTGGCGGCATGTAGTAAGTTTTCATTCGCATTTCTTTTGATTTGCCAAAGCCCAGCGCAGGCTGGGCAGAAAGTTATGGAGAAGGCGGGTAGAGCTTCGTCTCCGTTCCCGCGAGGATCTGGTCTATCTTCGCTTTCAGCGAGGGTTTGGGCAGGGCCCCCACGATCCTGCCGGCCAGCTTACCGTCTCGGAAGACGAGCAGCGTGGGTATGGCCATGACGTCAAAGGCCTCGGCGGTGGCGGGGTTCTCGTCGACATTGAGCTTGCCGAAGTGGACCTTCCCCTTGTACTCCGAGGCGAGCTCCTCCACCAAGGGGCCCACCATCTTGCAGGGATAGCACCATTCGGCCCAGAGGTCCACCACGAGAGCGGGATGGCTCTGGACGGCGCTCTTGAAATCGCCGTCGCTAAGGACGACCGGCTTACCTGAAGTTTCTTCCAATCTTACCAGTCACCGATGTCAAAAACGACCGTCGCCTCCCAGACTCTTAACGGTTCCTCATTTAACCTCCGCGGTGGGGAAGCTTGAAAGAGAAATGACGTTCCCGCTGGAGAGGTCTACTGGATCTGGGAGGGTCTGGCCCTCATGGCTTGCAGGATTCTAATCCTTTTGACGATGTTGGGGTGCGTCGAAAAGACCTCGAACACCTTCTCGCCCGTCGAAATCCTCCTGTTGGCCACCTGCTCAATGAGCTGTTCGTCGCTGTAGCCGGACTGGGTGACGACCTTCTGGGTCGTGTCAGGGTCGATGATGAGCAGGGCCTTGAAGCCCATGGCCTGGGAGGAGCGGCCCTTCTTGGACATTCCGCGCCTCCCATAGAGGTCGAGTTTGGCTAGGGCCGAAGACAGCTTCTCGGCGCCGTCTTCGACGACTTGGGCGCCGTGCCTGTCCGCGTACAGCTCCCTCTCGCGGCTGAGGCTCAGCACGAGGAGGTTCAGTATGAAGTAAGCTACCATAGCTAAGGCCCCGATGGCGGCGGCCGAAACACCGTTGTTCTTCCCGGAACCGCCGACCGAGCCGCCGAAAAATAGCGAAAAGCCGAGGTAGTAGAAGATGGCCGGAAGGACCGAGACAAACATCATTATCTGAACGTCCCTGTGCCTGAGATGTCCCAGCTCGTGTCCTAGGACTGCCTCCACCTCCGCGGGCTCCAGCGTGCTCAGGAGGCCCTGGGTGACGCAGACCCTGCTCCCCGTGATGGGCGAGCCGTAGGCGAAGGCGTTGGGCGCCGGCACGGGCGAAAGCATGAGCCTGGGGACCCTGAGGCCGGCCTTCTGGGCTATCCTTTCCAGCATCCCGTGGACCGCGGTCTGCTGGTTGGCGGGAACCTCCTTCACATGGTACATGAACCCGACCAGGTAGGGCCCCACGAGCCATTGGATCAGACTGAGGGCGACGACGAGCACCAGAACCGTCATGATGTCGAAGGCGCCCAAGTACGACAACACTATGGCTAGGAATAACGTCGAAGCCCCGATGACCAGGGTCAGCGTCCCCAGCATCGTAAACCTAAGCTTCCAGAGGCTGTAGTCCAACCGTATCACACTCCTCAACGACCGACAGAACGAGAGATTTAAAGCTAGTGCCGAGACAGGATTCATGTAAGACGAACGGGACGATGTGATGGGCGGCCCAAAGACCGTCCTCCATTTCAAGCGCAGGAGGAGGCGCATCGAGCGCTTAGTTTAAGAGAACCATGGAAAGGAAGAGGTCAGAGCGAAGCACCCTTGGCAGAGCAATTCAGGGTCGAGAAGGACTACTTGGGTCCGGTTAACGTTCCTTTCGATGCATACTATGGGGTCCAGACCGCCAGGGCCCTCGACAACTTTAGGATAAGCGGGACCAGAGCTCACCCCCTGTTCATCAGGAGCTCGGCTCTGGTCAAGTGGGCCGCTGCCGTCGGCAACATGAAGACCGGCGCGCTCGACAGGCGGAAGGGAGACGCCATATGCAGGGCCGCCGAAGAGGTGTATTCTGGGAAGCTGTTGGACCAGTTCCCTGTGGACGTCTTCCAGGCGGGTGCGGGCACCTCTCACAACATGAACGCGAACGAAGTAATAGCTAACAGGGCCATCGAGCTTCTGGGCGGGAAGAAGGGCCAGTATTCTCTGGTGCATCCGAACGATGATGTGAATATGGGCCAGTCGACCAACGACTTCATCCCCACCGTCATCCGGGTCACCGCCCTACTGCTGCTTAGGGAGCTATTCGGCGAGCTGGACTCCCTGGAGGTTAGCCTGGGCGACCTGGCGACGAAGTACAGCTCCGTGGTGAAGCCCGGGCGCACGCATCTCATGGACGCGGCCCCCATCAGGTACGGCCAAGTCTTCGAAGGTTGGAGCCGGACGCTTTCCAAGGATGGCGAAAGGCTGAGGAAGGCGGCCGATATGCTCACCGAGCTGAACCTCGGGGCGTCGGCGGTGGGCACGGGCGTGAACGCCGAGCCCGCGTATGTCGAGGAAGCACTGCGGTTCCTTTCGGCCAAGACCAGCTTCCGGTTCAAGAGCCCCGCTTCTTTCGTGGACGTGACCCACTCAATGGCTGACCTCCTCTGGGCGGCGTCCTCTCTGAAGACGCTAGCGGTGGACGTCTCCAAGATCTGCAACGACCTCCGCTTGATGAATTCTGGGCCTGTGACGGGCTTTGGTGAAGTGACCCTCCCCGCCGTCCAGCCCGGCTCCTCGATAATGCCCGGCAAGGTGAACCCGGTCATCGCGGAGTGCATGAACATGATATGCTTCCACGTCATGGGCAGCGAAAGGTCCATCGAGGAGGCAAGCCACGCCGGGCAGATGGAGCTGAACGTGATGATGCCCCTGATAGCCTACGAGCTGATCTTCTCCACCGAGATAATGAAGAATGGCCTGAAGATGCTCCGGGAGAGGCTGCTCGCCGGCCTCGTGGTCGATATCGCCAAGGAGAAGCGGCTCCTCGAGGCCAGCTCGGGGATCGCTTTGGCGCTCAACCCCTACCTAGGCTTCGATAAGACGGCAGAAATCGTGAAGGAGGCAATGAAGCGGGAAGTCTCCGTGAGGCAGGTGATCAGCGAGAAGAAGCTGATGACCGACGAGGAGCTGGACAAGGTGCTGGACCCCTACAGGATAACGCAGAGAGGGGTCGTGAAGGGATAGGGAGTCAGACCTTCCAGTCGATGGAGATGGTCTCCTTCCTGACGAAGACCATCACCAGCCCCCAGATCATGGCGACGAGCCAGACGGGAGAGTAGACCAGGTAGTAGAGGAGGAAGTAGTGTGGCTTGAATTTGTAACCCAGCCTCAGGGTGAAGCCCAAGTAGATAGCGGAGTAGCCTATCAAGCCCACCAGTATCGAGAGTCCCACCCCAAAGATGTTGGGGAGGGCAACGTAGGGGATGAAGGCCAATATCAAGGGGAATGATCTGGAAGAGACGGTGAGCATGGCCAGCGCGATGATGTCAAGGGCGGCCATATTCTTGAAGGCCAGCCCGAAGATGGCGCTGAGGAGAGTCGGGAAGATCATGACCAGCGCAGTGAGCAAGATGCCCGGATGCTTTTTCAGGGCCGACAGCAGAGGCCTGTAGTTGTCGTGGAACCAGAGCGCCGTGCCGTAGGACCACCTCTTCCTCTGCTTCCACCATACCTTCAGCGTCGAGGGGGAGAAGGTGTCCACTATGATGTCGTCGGCGTACCTGAACTTGAGGTCCTGAAGGTAGGCCCTGAGGCCTAGGTCCAGGTCCTCCGAGACGACGTTCCGGAAGCCCCCTATCTTCTCGTAGGCCACCTTGGTGATGGCGAAGCCAGCCCCGTTGACGCCTACGGTCTTCTTCATCCTCCTCGCCAGCATCCAGTTGGCGGCATTGAAGCCGACGTATTCGTAATAGACGATGTTGGAAAGCAGCCCTTCGGTTACGACGCCCTTCTTCATCTCGAGCATGTCGTAGCCCTGGATTTCGGCGGCCGTCTTAGATATGATCGAGTCCGCCCTTATCACGGTGTCCGAATCGAGGAAGATGAGGATCTCTCCGGCGGACGCGGCAAAGGAATCCTCGATGGCCTTGACCTTGCCTCGTCGGTGCTCGCTGAGCTTGAAGCATATATCCCTGCCGTACCTTTGGACAAGTGCTAGAGAAGCGGGCGAGGGCTCGTCTATGGCCACGATGACTTGCTTCTCGGCATACGGATCGGCGGTTAGCTTCTGCAGCGTATCCTCTAACGTCTTAGCCCATCTGAGGACAGGGATGATGACCGAAACCCTTGGCGGGGGAGAGGAATGTGCCTCGTAGAGTGCCATGAGACTAGGTATCCGTAAATTGAAGTTGACGTGTTTAAAAGGTTAGCCATCGGAGTCACCGTGAACGCTTAAATCGTTCGTCAGGATCGAAGGCCGTCGTATGTCCCCCGATGCGGACAGGAAGCCGAAGGCCCTGGTCCTCCTATCGGGGGGGCTCGACAGCACCCTCGCCCTCTCCATGATGAGGGAGATGGGGATAGACGTCACCGCCGTCAGCTTCAAGACGCCGTTCTGCAACTTCGACTGTGGCAGTGGGGCATGCGGCGGCAAGATCGGGGACACTACGTTGAAGTACGGGGTCGAGTGGAAGCCCGTCAGCCTGGGCACAGAGTATCTGGAGATCGTGAAGAAGCCTCGCCATGGTTACGGAAGCGCCATGAACCCTTGCATCGATTGCCGCGTGATGATGTATGGGAGGGCGAAGGAGCTTATGAAGGAGTTGGGGGCCGATTTCGTGGTCACCGGGGAGGTGGTCGGCCAGAGGCCCATGAGCCAGAACCTGAACGCCCTGGGCATCATTGAGACGGAGTCGGGCCTGGAAGGGCTCATACTCAGGCCTCTCTCGGCGAAGCTCCTAGAGCCTACGATCCCAGAGAAGAAGGGATGGGTGGACAGGAATAAGCTCCTTACCATCGAAGGAAGGAGCCGGCACACTCAGATCGAGATGGCGAAGGCGATAGGGTGGAAGGAGTACCCCAACCCTTCGGGAGGCTGCTTGCTCACGGAGAAGGGCTTCGCGAGACGGCTGAAGGACCTGTTCCAGCACGAAGCGCGTCCTGATCAGAATGACATCGATCTGTTGAAGCTGGGCCGGCACCTTAGGTTCAGCCCGATGTCGAAGCTGGTGGTGGGCCGCGACGTCGTGGAGAACAGCGAGATCCCTCCCTTGGCCAGGGGCAGCGACGTCCTCCTCGAAGTCGAAAAGATAATGGGCCCCGTCGGCCTGCTAAGAGGAGCCTTCGGACACGACGAACTGGTGCTGGCTGCCTCCATCGTCGCGAGGTATAGCGACGCCCTGAAAGGCGTGACGGCCATCGTGAATTGCAACTGCAAGGCGGGAGCTCAGAGCACCGTGTCCGTGTTGCCGATGCCCCAGGGCGACGTCACGAAGTACATCCTCTAGCTCATTGCCTCACAAATCTTATATTGCCCCTTTGTGGCATCAATGTTCGGCATGCCAATAGCGTTTGTGTTGTTGAATGTAGAGCCGGGTGGGGAGGACGAGGTTTTGCAGTCCCTCAAGACCATCCCTGAGGTCAGGGAAGCCTATCGTGTGTATGGAGTCTATGACACCGTAGTGAAGATCGAAGCCAGCACCGCCGAGAAGCTCAAGGAACTTATCACGTGGAAGGTCAGGCGCCTCAACAAGGTGCGATCGACGTTGACCATGCTCGCCGTGGAATGAGCCGAGCTCGCCCTATCGCTACATAGAGAAGTTCAACTTTCGCATCGCAGATGGCGAAATCTTTAAGCCAAGACACCAGAGGACTCTGTAGGGAACTCGATATGCAACAGAGCGACCTGCAAGTGTACTCGTTCAAGGAGGCCACCGGTTTGGGCCTCACCAAGTTTGAGCTCGGAGGAAAGGGCTTCGGCCTCGTAGAGATGACCAAGCTGGGCCTGCCGGTCCCTCCGGGGATAGTGATAACGACTGGCATGTGCAGAGAGTACTTCAAGGCCGGAAAGACGTTCCCCCATGGGTTCGAGGGGAAGGTGACTGAGAAGATCCTCGAGCTGGAGAAGCTCACGGGGAAGCGCTTCGGCGACCCCAGGGACCCCCTATTAGTTTCGGTCAGGTCGGGCGCCCCGTTCTCGATGCCCGGGATGATGGACACCATCCTCAACCTCGGCATGAGTGACAGGACGGCGGAGGACCTCGCGATAATCACCGGAGACTCGCGCTTTGCCTACGACACGTACCGGCGGTTCCTGCAGCTCTTCGGGAAGATAGTCCTGAAGGTGCCCGGCGAGGAGTTCGAGAAGGTCATCGAAGAGGCGAAGGTCAGGGCCGGCGTGAAGACCGACGTCGAGGTCCCAGCGGCGATATGGAAGGAAGTCTGCCAGCGCTACAAGTCGTTAATCAAGGAGAGGTCGGGGAAGGAGGTCCCCCAGGACCCGACCCAGCAGCTGTTCATGTCGGTGGCCGCGGTCTTTGATTCGTGGTACAACCCCCGTGCGGAGGAGTACCGGAAAATCTACAAGATCTCAGAGGAGCTGGGGACGGCTGTCAACATCGTCCTCATGGTCTACGGTAACATGGACGATAAGTCAGCCACAGGCGTGGCTTTCACGCGCAATCCGTCGACGGGCGAGCGCAGAATCTACGGAGAGTATCTCGTGAAGGCGCAGGGCGAAGACGTGGTCGCAGGCATCAGGACTCCACAGCCCATCGACCAGCTGGAGAAGGCCCTCCCAGAGGCCTATTTGAAGCTCCTCGAGA
This sequence comes from Conexivisphaerales archaeon, assembly GCA_049509455.1. Classification (GTDB taxonomy): domain Archaea; phylum Thermoproteota; class Nitrososphaeria; order Conexivisphaerales; family DTJL01; genus DATKKG01. The sequence continues at coordinate 115,649 of JBEKZX010000001.1, read as the reverse complement.
TAGCGCGGAAGCTCGAAGGCTACTTCAAGGACATACAGGACATCGAGTTCACCATCGAGAAGGGGAAGCTCTACATGTTACAGACGAGGACTGGAAAGAGGACGGCTCAGGCCGCGGTGCAGATCGTCACCGACTTCGCGGATGAGAAGATGATAACGCGAGAGGAGGCGATAGGGAGGATTGACTCCGCCCAGTTCGAGCAGCTTCTCCACAAACAGATCGACCCGAAGTACAAAGGGAAGCCCATCGGTCAGGGGCTGGCGGCTTCGCCAGGGGCCGCATCGGGGAAGGTGGTGTTTACGGTGGAGGATGCTATAAAGGCCAAGGCGAACGGAGAGGCCGTAATCCTCGTCCGGCCTGAGACGGCTCCCGAGGACATCGCAGGCATGGTCGCATCCGAAGGCGTGCTCACCAGCAGGGGAGGGAAGACGAGCCACGCCGCCGTGGTTTCAAGGGGCATGGGGAAGCCCTGTATCGCTGGCGCCGAGGAGGTCAAGATTGACCTGGAGAAAGAGACCTTTACGGCCGGTGGGAAGCGGGTGAAGAAGGGGGACGTCATAACCATCGACGGAGGGAGCGGCCAGGTCTTCTTCGGCAGCGTCCCCGTCGTAGAGCCGGAGCTCACCGCCTCCGTGAACAAGCTTCTCTCATGGGCGGACTCCATAAGGCGTCTGAAGATCAGGGCCAACGCGGACACCCCTGCCATGGCCAAGGCGGCTAGGAAGAACGGCGCTCAGGGGATAGGGCTGACGAGGACGGAGAGGATGTTCAACGCCCCTGAAAGGCTCCCGTTGGTCCAGTCCATGATACTCGCCGGCAGCAAGGAGGAGAGGCAGACGTACCTCGACAGGCTCAAGCCCCTCCAGAAGAGCGACTTCAAGGAGATACTGAAGGTCATGGAGGGCCTCCCCGTCACCATCAGGCTCATGGACCTTCCGCTCCACGAGTTCCTTCCGAAGTACGACGAACTCCTACCCGAGGTGATGCAGATGAGGATGTCCAACCCTGGCTCGCCGGAACTGCCCGCGAAGGAGAGACTCCTCAAGAGGGTGATGGAGCTGCAGGAGCACAACCCGATGCTGGGCCACAGGGGAGTGAGGGTGGGCCTGTCTCATCCTGAGATATACCAGATGCAGATCAGGGCCATCTTCGAGGCCGCGGCCGAGCTTGCCAAGGAGAAGGTCGAGGTGGAGCCCGAGGTCATGGTCCCTCAGGTGGCCGAGGCGGAGGAGTTCAGGAGGGTGAAGGAGATGATCGACGAAACGGCTGCCGACGTCATGAAGAAGGAGGGGGTCCGGCTGAACTACCGTTCTGGGACCATGGTGGAGACGCCCAGGGCGGCGCTGACGGCGGGGAAGATCGCGCAGTACGCCCAGTTCTTCTCCTTCGGTACCAATGACCTCACGCAGGCCACCTTCGCCTTCAGCAGGGACGACGTAGAGGGCAAGTTCATGCCGCTCTACCTGGAGATGAAGATCCTCCCGTTCAACCCCTTCGAATCGCTGGACCCCGACGGGGTGGCTCGGCTGATGAAGATCGCGGTGGACGACGGCCGGGCTGTCAACCATGAGCTCACGGTGGGCATATGCGGAGAGCACGGCGGGGATCCGAGGTCCATCGCTATCGCCGACTCCCTTGGCCTCGACTATGTGAGTTGCTCCCCGTACAGGGTACCCGTCGCCAGGCTGGCCGCGGCCCAAGCTATAGTCCAGGAGAAGATGCAGACAAGCTCTACTGTGTAGAGACTCAGGTGCCTGCCAACATTTAATAAACAAGCTCTGGCGACTCGTCCGATGCGGGCCCGTAGCGCAGTCCCGCCAGCAGGTGCGGGGCGAAATATGGATAGCGCGACTGCCTCCTATCTTCGCGTGAGATAGCAGTAGGCCGTGAGTCCGAATCTCACCGGGCCCGCTCCAGTCATCCGCCACCGTGGGTCAGCAGCCACTGGCATCTTGAGGCCGCCGCAAAGAAGCTATTTTAATGCGTTCACAATAGGGACATCGTCGGAAGGCGATGACACTTGTTCCCCCCGGAGTTAGACATCTTTGAGTAAGGTTGACTACATCAACCGCATCTTCGAGAACCTCAGCACCCTAGACGTGACCCAAATCGAGACCTTCTACCATGATATGATGAGCGCCGGAGTGATCATCCCCAGCGGCGAAGGGAGGTCCAAGGGAGCCATCAGCATCGCCTGCAGCGAGATGGCCAAGATGAATTACGGAAAGAGGGTCCTCGATCGGGGGGACATAGGCTTCCCGGCCACCGACATGGCGCTGGCAGCCCCCATACTGAGAAGGAAGTACGGCCAGGTCTGCCTCTTCATCAATTCGAGCAGCGGGAAGTCGCTGACGCCGCTGCTGGACGCACAGAAGCTGGGGATATATCTCGAGAACACCGGGCAGGCCAGGGACTTTAGGATCAACCTGATTACGTCGGACCCCGAATCCCCTCTGGGGAAGCTTTCGGCGAAGTACGGGAACATGGTCGTTCTCAAGGACAGGGAGGAGGCCGACACGCTCGTGGAGTCGAAGGAGTTTAAGAGCTACGGCATACTGGAGGACATGTTCTCTCTGGCTAGCGGCCTGCTCTCCCACAGCATGGTGGAGGCCATGTTCCAGGAGGCTTCAGCCAGCAAGATCCTTTCAATCATGAAGGACCTGTCGACCGAGATCTCCACGCTGATGGACGACTTCGTGGGATCCGAGTCATTCGAGTTCCTCATCAATTCTCTGGAGCAGCGAAACACGTGCTTCTTCGCCGGCCTAGGAAGCAGCAAGGAGGTCGTAAGGATGGCGGCTGTGAGGGTCGGCCATGTGAAGCGGGCTCTGGGAGACCTAGTCTACGTCTCCGGGGATTCGAACATCCCGCCGCCCAGGGCCGGGGACACGGTGATCGTCGTCTCGATGAGCGGCGAAACCGAGATCGTGGCCGGATGGTGCAGGAACTTGAAGAAGATGGGCGGCCAGATCGCCTCCATCGTGGGCACCCCGGACAGCACCATCGAGGCCCTGTCGGACTACTCCTACGTGCTCAAAGGGGACTGGAAGCCAGGCACGCCCAGCAGCTTCTACATGAAGTCGGCGTACCTGTTGAGTCCGCTCCCCATCTTCCTGGTCGAGCGCGTGGAGCAGAGGGGCCTGAAGCTACCCGAAAACATATTACGGTGGCACAGGTCAGTAATAGCCTAGACTAGTCCGGCGTGGTTCGCAGCGGGAGCGTCATCCTTTCAACGTCGGTCAGGCTTTCGTAGTACTCCTTCATCCACGGGAGTATATCTCTGCCTATGAGGTGGAGGAACTTGTGCTCGTTGGGGGAGGCGCTGTGAATGTAGACGCGGTTAAAGCCCATCTTGAGGAACTCCCCCAGCCTTCTGATTATGTCGTCGGAGTCGTCCGTGATGAGCCAGGTCTTCTTTATACCCTCCAGCTCGTTCGGGCCGACGTTGGCCTCCAGCTCCCTAGGGTCGGAGATGTTCTCCCGGACGTCCTTGGGGATGACGGTGGGGGCCCAGTAGGAGGCTGACTTGAACGCCCTGTCGTAGTCGACATCGTAAGACACCTTGAACTCCAGGCAGGTGCCCAGCTTGGACGGGTCCTTGCCCGCCGCGACGGCGGCGTCCTGCATCGCCTTCAGGATCGCGATATGGTTCTCCAGGCCTCTGGGATTGGTGAGTATACCGTCGCCCAACCACCCGGCGATGGCGGCAACTCTCGCGTTGGCCGTGGCGATGTAGAGGGGGATCTTCTTCTTCGGCGGGGTGTACAGCTTCGCGTTGGTCAGCTTGTAATACTTGCCGGTATAGTTGACGAAATCGCCCTTCCAGAGGAGCTGTATTATCTCCACCGCTTCCTCAAGCCGGGCTATCCTTTCGCTCGCCTTGGGCCAGTCAAAGCCTAGGGGGGCCTCGTTCATTTTGTGGCCCGTGCCCAGAGTGATGAAGATTCGGCCAGGGAAGAGGTAGTCTAGGGTGGCGAAGGCCTGGGCCACTATGGCGGGATGATAGCGGGAAGTGGGTGTCGTCACGGCCGTCCCCACTTCGGTGCTCCTGGTCTGGCTCGCCGCCGCTGCCAGCCACACCCAGGGGAAGCCGGCCTGGCCTTCCTTGTCGCGCCAGGGGGAGAAGTGGTCGCTGACGGCGATCATGTCGAAGCCCACGACCTCGGCCTCCTTTGCGTATTGAATAAGAAGCTCGGGATTGTGTTGCTCGGCCGCGGCCCAGTACCCCACCCTCAGCTTAGGCACAGTCGCTGGAAGCCATGCGTAGGTAGATATGCTTTTGGTCACGCGCTACTGCCGTCCCGTGCGCACGAGGGCCGGTCAGGGCTGCGGAAATAGGATGTCGGGCAACGACTTGACATCCATGTAAAGCAAGACTAATTAGTCGACAGAGCGATGATGCAGGTCATGCAGTACACTCGTCTTGGGACCAGCGGTCTGAAGGTCTCGCGAATCTGCCTGGGATGCATGAGCTTCGGCGGCGGTGAGAAGGGGGGCTTCGCCTGGACCCTGGGTTACGAGGACTCCGAGCCCATCATTAAGAAGGCGATAGACCTCGGAATCAACTTCCTCGACACGGCCAACATGTATTCGTCGGGGAAATCGGAGGAGATCGTTGGGAGGGCGGCGCAGGGGAGACGGAACGACCTAGTGATAGCGACGAAGGTCTTCAACCCCATGGGGCCGGGCCCCAACGACAGGGGACTCTCTCGCCGGCACATCCGGCAGCAGATCGGACGGTCCCTCGAGCGCCTTAAGATGAAGTACGTCGACCTCTATCAGACACACCGTTGGGACTATGAGACGCCGATCGAGGAGACCCTGTCGGCGTTGGACGATCTCATCCATGAAGGGACGGTGAACTACATCGGCGCCTCGAGCATGTGGGCCTGGCAGCTCGCCACCGCCTTGGACACCAGCGAAAGACTGGGCCTAGAGAAATTCGTGAGCATGCAGGACCATTACAACCTAGCCTATAGAGAGGAGGAGCGAGAGATGATTCCGCTTTGCTTGTCGAGAGGTGTGGGGATCATCTCGTGGAGCCCGCTTGGGAGGGGGTTCTTGTCGGGAAGATACCGGAGGGGGCTGAAGCCGAGCGGTCGCCGCTACGAGTCGGACAAGTACCTTAAGGAGAGGTATTTCAGACCCCAAGACTTCAAGGTGCTGGACGCGCTGCTGGCTGTCTCCAAGGAGAAGGACGTCCCACCGGTCCAGGTGGCGCTCGCCTGGCTGCTCAGCAAGCCCTGCGTGGTCGCCCCCATCGTAGGCGTGACCAAGCTTCCGCAGCTGGAAGAGCTCGTTGGCGCGGTGGACGTCAAGCTGACCCATGAAGAAATCAAGCTGTTGGAGGAGCCCTACCGGCCACGCGCAGTCGAAGGCCACTATTGACCTTCAGGTGAGCCCCGCGCTTCCAGATGCCAGGCGGCCGCTTCCGGTGAGCTCACCCCTGCGAAAGGGATGGACTTCAGGCAGGCGCCCCGCTCTGTTCTATGACTATCCTGCCGGCGAGCTTTGCTGACACGTATTCTCTCGTGGGCACGACGGCTTTGGGCGGAAGCAGCATCTTCATCTGATGCTTACCGTAGCAGAGCGTCATCGTCCTCCCGCTCAACTTCACCGATTCCACCTCTGACCAAGGAACACTGATCACCTTCCCCTTCTGGACTCGCATCTGATCTGATGTGAGAGAGAGGAGCTCTCTTCTCCGCCGGATGGCCGAACGGTTGGCCAAGAGGGAGCCGAATATGCTGCCGAGCGCGGCCGCGACGGCGCCACCGGCCGCTGCCAAGATAATCCCGCTGACAAATGCCGGGTTCAGCACCCTAGCCAATAGAATGGCTACCGCGATGAAGGCGGCGGTGGTGACGTAGATGTAAGAAGAGGGGGCGACGGTGACCTGCAGGACATCCCTGTCCGTAAGCCAGAAATCCGTCCAACGCCCGCCTTCAATCTTGAGGACTTCGCCCATTCCCTTGCCGTTACGGACCAACAGTTTCGCGTATTTAACTTGCTTTGATGGGAACACGAAAAAACGTCCACGGCGAGAGCAGCCGCCGTCCCTTTCGATGGCAGGAGAAACAGATATCCAGAAATAGTCTCCTTAGTCGCCCAGGGCCCAGTGAAAAGCGCGCGTGGTCGACGAAATCGAATTGTCCGACCGCAGGCCGACGCCACGTGGAGGGTCGCCCAGTCAGAACTTCTTCTTCGACCGGGCGCACAACATCATCCTCAGCCTCGTTGACAGGCAAGAGCGGCCGCGGACCATCCTAGACGTCGGCTGCGGAACGGGGGGGCTACTGCGCAAGGCCAAGATCCTCTTCCCTTCGGCAGAGCTGATAGGCATCGACCCCGAGAAGGGCAGCGTGGAGGTGGCTCGACGGCTGTTGCCCGGGGCCACCTTCTACGTGAGCGGAGCCGAATCGCTCCCTCTGGCTGATGCCTCAATCGATCTAGCCTTGAGCACCTTCTCCTTTCACCACTGGCCGGCCCAGGAGCAGGGGTTGCGGCAAATAGCCAGGGTCCTTCGCCCAGGCTCCCGCCTCCTCCTCGCCGACCTGTGGCCGCCTTTCGGCCTCTCGAAGTTCACCCGCCATTTCTGGCCCAGCGATCCCCGGAGGGTGCTTGAAATGTTCGCCCGGGGAGGACTGGTCGTTCGGGCACAGCCTCGCAGGATGAGCCGATTCCTGGTAATCACCATCGGCGAGCGATCCTGACACCGAGAAGGGGGAAGTCTGTGGGCACGCTCGGCGGGGATCGCCCCCCGGCGTTCAGACGTCTCTCCATCTCGCCTTTCTTGTCGCAACCAAAGCCAGGCAGAGGCTTACCCCTATCAGCACCGCCCAGTCCGCCAGCAGTCCTGTGGAACTTAGCTGCAGGAAGCCCATGGCGTTCTGGGCGATCCCCGCAGCATAGGTGGTGGGAGAGAGATATGCAAGGTACCTGTAGGGAAGCGGGATGTAGGTGATGGGGTAGTAGACGGGAGGCAGCGTCGAGAAGAGCGTGGAGATGAGGCTAGACATAGCGTAGCTCTGTAGAATATCACTGGTGAAAGTGGAGAGGGTGAAGCCCAGAGTGACGGACGCCAGGAACATCAGCAGCATTACCCCGAGGAGAGAGACGGCCTCGATGAGGCTGGGACGGAGGAAAAGGGCAGCGAGAACCGTCAGCACGGTCAGGGCGGGGAGCGAATATACGAGCTCGGATAGGGCCATGCCGGCGACGTACAGCGTCGGCGTCGTGGGCGAGCTCACCACCATGTCCTGCACCTTGAAATCGTTCTTCAGGTGCGAAAGGTCGGACTGTAGTCCCATGCCACTCGAGAACATGCTCATTATGAAGGCCCCTTCGATAGCCTCCCCTATGAGCGCCCCCCTGCTGACGAAGAATATCACGAGGAGAAAGGAGAGCGGCGAAAGCACGGTGTTGAGGAGGACCACGGGGTAGTTCTCCATCGCGTACACGGCGTTAACCAAGACGGCGGCGAGAATCTGGCCGCCCCCGCTCCGCTTCATTCCTGCTCCTCCTCGTCGACGATGGAGCCCGCCAAGCTGAAGAAGATGCCGTCCAGCGAAATCCTGTTTATGGAGAACTTCGCCCCTATCTCCAGCAGCTCCTTCGACACCCTGTAAGCCTCCCGCTCGTCGGTCAGGATCTGCGTCTGTCCGTCCCTCCCTCTGGTGACGACCCCCGCCTCTAAGGACGGGGTCTCCTGCATCGTAGGAAACCTGATGCTGTACTCGTACTTCACCAGGCTCCTCAGATAGTCCAAGGAGCCGAGCCCGAGCAGCCTCCCCTGGTCGAGGATCCCTATGGTGTTCGCCAGGTGCTCCGCCTCCTCAAGGTAGTGGGTGGTCAGTATGAGGAAGCGATCCTTGGCTATCTCGTCCAGGGACTTCCACAGCTCCCTGCGGGAAATCGGGTCCAGCCCCGTCGTCGGCTCGTCAAGGAAGGTGATCTCCGCGTCCGCAGCCAGCGCCGTAGCCACCAGAACCTTCCTCTTGAGCCCTCCGGAGAGCTTCCTGTTCACCGTCCCGGAGTATTGCCCCACCCCCGCCCTGGCGAGGGCTTCTTCGGCTCGCTTCTTCGCCTCTCCGTAGCCTAGCCCCCTCCAGAGCAGATAGGCCACGACGGTCTGCAGGGGCGTCAGCCAGGGGATGGCCCTGGCCTCTTGGGGGATTATCGCTATCCTCTCCCTCAGCTTCTTGGCTTCCTTCATGACGTCAATCCCATTGATGGACGCCGAGCCGAAGGTCGGCTCAAGCTGGGTCGCGAGTATGCGAACGAGGGTGGTCTTCCCGGCCCCGTTCCTTCCGATCAACGTGAATATCCCGTGAGAAGGGACGGTCAGGGTCACCGAGTCGAGAGCCCTTCTGCCCCCGGAGTCGCTGTAGACCTTCGTCAGGTCGATGCAAACCAGCTCCCCTTCATTCAAGACAGATTGCGGCGGCTCCCCTGATAGTTTAATCTTGCTCGTCTCGCACTCCGAAGCGCCTTTCCGTCCGTATCATGGAGTCGACTCAAGGTGCCGACCTGAGCCCATCGAGCATGTTCTTCTGAATGTTAAGAGCTTCAGGGAGCTGGAATTGCAGGATCGTTGAGCTTGTCCCAAGCAGCTCTTGTAGACGAAGATGCCCTTCTTCACGATATTCCTGTCTCTTCTGACCTTCCTCGCGGACTTCTCCACCATCGCTCCGGAGACAGGGTTCTTGAGATTCTTGACCTCAACGGAAGCCTTTCCCGTTCTAGTCTGCACGATTATGCCATGCTCACCGCTCGAAGCCCGCAACCTCGTCGTCGCCGGAGTTGGGCCCGAGAGCGTAGCAGCGAGCGGCCTTGATGACGGAAAGGAAGAGGGACGGGTAGGACCCCCTGAGGACGCCATAGGTCTCTGTGTTAGCGCTTCTATCTCATAGCCAAGCCGGCAACTATGACTTCCAAATCACTCACTCTCTTAGCGAGAGCCCCCTGGTTCCCAATCAAACCGGCATCTATTGATTCCAAACCATTCACTTTCGTAACGAGAGCCTCAAAGGCTTCCAGCGCGTCCTTGCGCTCGGCAGCGACCTTTTCCAACTTGTCAAGCCTGTCCTTGATGGCCTCTCGCTGCTGCAAAGTGAAGGTGTCGTAGATTCCCGCGTGAGGCTGCGTCCCCCTGGTCTCCCTCTCCGCCTCGAGTTCTTGCACTAGTTTCTGCTCGGCCCGGGCCACCTCCAACAGGGCCTCCGCGATCGTCTTACTCCATTCAACTGTCTCCGTAGTCTCCGCCCGGTGAGCCTTCTCCTCAGCTACCCGCTGGCCATGGTCAACAGGGACCTCGATGACTGCAGTTCCTCCTCTTCTCCCTTTCGGGATGCCTTTCAGATGTGGCTGCAGCGAGCTGGGGGACCTCAGGTTAAGCTTGGCGGCTATCTCCCTGTACGTGCCACCCTCCATCCTGAGCTTCTTGGCTTCGTTCACCAGTTCCTCGGGTAGTTTTGCTCCCTTCAAATTCGTACACCCTCGTACCGTGAATCTGTACTAGCTCGTACTAAAGCATTCCCCCACTAGGATGAAGTGGTCGGGCAAGGCTCAGGGGAAGGACTGAAGAATTGCGAGGCCGGTTGCGAAGCCCGTCGTTGAATCAGGCTAGTACGTCCCCGTACGAATCCGACCGACGGCCCGGCCTGCAGCGTTAGGTCCGTCTAGCTCCAGACGTCGCGTACTGCGATGGTTCCACCTCCCTGGCGATGACGACGGGGATTCAGGCGAGCAGACTATCCTCCAAGAAGGTGTTCGGCCGCATATGCATAGTCGTACCAAATCACTAGCGGTCTTCCCGAATTAACCCTGGGTCGATTAACGCATTTCACGCGGGCCTTCAGTAATCAGATTGATGTCGTTTCGATATATCTGGTTACGGTTTGCTTGCGCACTTACTGGCATCTCCATGTATGAGATGCCCCTCTGAAGATGATGCAAACGGCGCTGAATACATGGGCCACCCTAGAGCTTTAAATAAGACTTAATCCATGGGCATGGATACTATGTCAGAGAAGGAGATCTTGGGTGAGCTGGTCGTCAATGATATGGAGATCCTCAGAAGGGTCGTCTCCAAGTCCAAACCCTATATTGCAATCGAAGAGAAGAGCGGACGCACCATTCTTCAGGTACCCAAGAGTCAGCTCGGCCAGAAGGAGCTGGCATCGTTGTTCCTCGCCGGACGGTTCTTCGCCTTCAAACTGGGCAAGACTGAATCTGACACTATGAGCCTTGAAGAGCTTTCTAGAGAAACTGGGGTGGACGCAATTGCTCTTTCCAAGAGGCTATCGGAGCTTGCCTCGGACGGATATGTCGAGCGCTCCGGCCGTGGAGAGTTCAGAATAGTATACTCTCTGCTTGGTCAGCTTCTTGACAACCTGTCGGGCTCCGCATATGTGCTTGCAAACCAAGAAACGGACCTGTCGCCGGAGGAGCTACCGGATATTGGGAATCCTGCTGGGCTCAATGACGCAATCATCAAATCTCTTTCAAGCGTTTGGGGTCGTAAGAGACCAAGAACCTGGCATGAGATTGATGAGGCGATGAAGTCCAATGCTCAGCATTTCAGCCAAGGCAGCATCACAGGCGCTCTGACATATCTCGTTCGCTCAAACAGGCTTCGGAGAGTGAAGGAAGGAGGAATCTATGGGTACACGTTGCCGACGGGTGAAGGAGGCAACTGAAATGACCAAGGGACCGGAACCGATTCCGGTCGATGTCATCCTGGAGCTCGAGCTAGATGGGATGAAGTTTCGAGTCAAGGCAACGAAGACAGCCGATGTCTCCTCTGAAGCCTTCATTGCGAGTATCAAGAATGCTCTGAGCACAGTCTCAATGTACAAGAACGAGCTCATAGAAGCGTCCCGTTCATTCAAGGCAAGTGCTACTGATGCATCGCCTATTCCGAAGGCGGTCAAAGGGAAGCCAAGTAAGACTTCCGTGGTCGCTACAGGCGGACAGTTTCCAGATGTAGAGTTGCCTCCAAAGGGTATTGCAGGGGTGCTGGAGTTCAGCAAGACCGAGGTCAGATTCCCAGAAATAGCTGTTAGAAAGCTGAGCTTCCAAGAAGCCATCGGTTTGCTGCTTTACGAAATTGGCGAGCCCATCGGCCCTAATCAGGTTGACCGTCTCATCAATCGTGGATTCAGACGCATCAAGATCAACAATACCTATGCTTGCTTCACCGTCAAATCTAGGTACAAGCTGCCGAACTATGTCATCAGGGAGCCAACCGGATATCGACTGACCGGGCCAGGGAAGGTTTGGGTGGAGAACGAAATCATTCCGAGTTTGAAGGCTGAAACGTAGAGATCGTTTGGGTCTGGGACTCGTTCTCGACTGATTTCTTCTCCCTTTTCGGTGACGTGTTCTTCGTCATTTTCATGGCATTCGTGGGTCTATTCCTAGGGGGGAGGGCTGGCGCCAGGTGGGGAGTGTTTCTCACCACCGTAGTCGGATTAACAGGTATCGTCGTACCAATCCTCTGGGCCATCCACGAAGGACAGGTGAACCCAACCGTGCAGCAGGCCGTCCAGTCAGTGATGTCCGTCTTCTCACTGGATAGCATGTTGCATCTGATTTCTTTTTTCTTGGGCGAAGTGGTGGGCGATTGCATCGCTTTGGTCGTAGGGTCGGGAAGGCAGATAGGCGACTATTGAGCGGACTATACAGATGACCTGGCCCAACAGAGAATTGAAATAACGCGACGGCGCTCTAACTAACGGCGTCTAATATGAGATATGGCAGGACGAAATCAAGCCCCAAGTGGCACCTGGTCCCGTTCGATCGGAGGACACTATGCGGACATGATGTAGTCGGAAAGATGGTGGAAAGAGTTCCCGCTGGCAAGGAACACATCATCTGCTTTGACTGTTTGCATGCGAGTCTCCCCCCTATCCGTAGAGAACCACGCTTTAGTCGGGGCCCGTTGGCCCAACGCTTGCGAGCATGACCTGGGCCGATCCCCATTGTAATTCCCTCCAGCGGCAGATAGATATGGAGTCTCTATTCACTGGACTGAGTGACGTATCACTCAGTATCCGCGGGTTTCAGATTCCAAGACGGAACCGTCAACTTGGCGGCTGACGGCGATGGAACTTCATGCTCGGGCACCTGCGGATTTCACGACGCGCCGAGAAATCACGCGGACAAGACCATCTTGTTCATCCCTGGCCTGACGTGGTCGCGCCAGAGAGCGTAGCCAGGGAGATGTAGTGTACGGCGTTGTTCTCACCCACCGAGCTACCGTCGAAACCTCCTATACAGTATAGATCGCCCGAAGAAATGACGCAGGTCGTCTCCACGCTCAGGGGGTAGTTGGCCGCCTTTTCCCAGGTCCCTATGCCTCCAGATGATATCGGAGCGTAGTAAACGGCGTTTGTATACGAGTTCAGTTGCCCCTGACCTCCGACACAGTAGATGTAACCCGATGAGATTGCGCAGGCCAGACCACTTTCTTGAAGTGGATAAGCCGTCGTCTGCGTCCACGTCCCCACGCCAGCGGGGGAAAGAGGTGCGGAGTAGGCCGCGCTCACAGCGTTGTCGCTGCTGTCAGCGCCCCCCAGGCAGTAGATGTAGCCGTTGGCCGCGGAACAGCTCGAAAAATAGAGGTTGTAGGGATATGATGCCGAAGCGGTCCAGTTACCGATGCCCGAAGAGGAGAGCTGGGCATACCAGACGGAGCTGCTCGCAATGGAGTCGGCGTTGGTGCCGTCTGTCTCATTATTCCCGCCCACGCAGTAAATGTATCCGGATGAAGCCACGCAAGACTGGCTGTCTATCGGGATGGGATACGACGCTGTTGAGTTCCAGCTCCCTCCGACGCCACCACTGCTCAGAGGCGCAAAATAACTCGAGGCAACGTCATCGCCGCCGCTGTCGTAGCTCCCCCCGACGCAATACACGTAGCCGGAGTAGACCACACATGATTGGCCGTTTATGGTCACAGGGTACTGATTGGAGTCGGACGTCCAGCCGGTGACGTTAGCGGAAGACGAAGAGATCGCTGAGGAGGAGTACACCTCGCTGCGCGGGCCGCCGTTGGCATCCTGTCCCCCGATGCAATAGACGTACGCCCCGTTGCTGACGCACTGCTGTCCGGCCACCGCGAACGTTCCGCCAAGCTGAAGGGGATACCCAGCTGCCGAATCCCATGGCGAAATGCTCGTTTGAGGGGCGAACAAGCTCGTATATGCGTAAAGACCGGCTATCGCGACTATGACGACCACCAGAACTATAATGATTACTCTTGAAATCCTCATTCCGTCCATTCTCCTCCCATCAGGTGCGGGCTGTCTGAACCGACCGAATCATCGACTACCGCCTCAATTTGAAATGCCGATCGCAATCAACATCCCGCCGCCATTGATTGCACGTCACTCCAAACCTAAGCTGTTGATTACCCTGCCGGAGTTTGCATCGATCACTAGCACGACCTTCTTCCCCTTGTGATCATATCTGGCGAACCATATCGGAGCGTGAAGCAACTCCGCATCCCCGACGTCCGACTGGGTGTTTATCTGCTGAATCATGTGATATTTCGCGTGCGCACCGTCCGATTGCAGCTGGTCAACCAAGGTCTTCGCCTGGGATTTCGCAACGTCTTCGCTGATGTCCCCGTTAAGGACCTTAATGTTCTTGGGCAACTTGGTAATATCGAACAGCGTTCTGCCTTCAAGATCAAATTGATAGCTCCGCGGCTGATACTCCGTAAGCGCTTTCAGTGCAACCACAGGGAAACTGTAGTTCGCGTCCATCTGCTCGGTCTTCCTCATTCCCCCGCCACCGTATCCCATCCCCATTCCGAAGGCCATGATCGGACTTGGAAGGAAGGCTCCGCCGAAAAAGCCTATAGATCTCATCCCGCTGGTGTCCCAAGCGCGTCTGCGGCCGCCTCCGCGACCTCCTCCTCCGAATCCACCGCCCATCCCGCCAAACATGATGCCCATCAGTGCGGCGGTCGTGGCAGTCTGTCCAATCTGCGCAGCGACATTCTCGCAGACTACGGTCGTACGGGCGGAGACGCTGACGATCCAGTAAGGCACATACGAGAGGCTCATCTCCTCCAGAGTGGAGTTCTCCTGGAGGTGTCTGTGAAGAAGGCCGTTGTCCATCAGCGGCTTGATTATGGAATTCACCTGGTCAGTACTGGCGATTTTGAGGGCGAGCATCGTCTGCTTCTGTATGTCAGCCCATCCTTGGGCTCCCAAAGTGACGCTGGCCCCGCAGTACTCGCATGTTATCACCATCTCGCCGAACTTGGGAGTTAAAGGAGCGCCGCAGGTGGGGCACTTCAGAGAAGTCACTCCTGAAGCAGCGATGATTGGCCTCGGGGGGGAGGCAGCGGCTTGAGCAGCTCCTCCGTATTGTGAAGCCGAGCCGCCGCCGGTCTGCTGGCCCATGCCGGCCGCCTGATTAGTGGGACTCCCGCACTTGGAGCAAAATGATGCATCGTCGGGAAGCTGCGCTCCGCAGTTAGCACAGTTCATATCTCAGGCTCTGACTGCACATGCTAATAAGGTTGCATCCAAAGCACACGGGCACGTAATACGACTCGTGGAGAACATCGACGTTAGCTCATTTAGCGAAAATGGCGGCTGGTCTGTTGATGCTGGCGAGCCAAAACGATTGGAACTGCGGGTGAGATGGTTTGTGCGGCGAAAGAAATAGCTGGAGCCGACCGGCCTCGACTTTGGCTTGACGCCCTTCCTTCAACGAAGGTTTGGGCCTCAATCATGCCATGCGAGGTGGTGACGCTTCAAGACGGATTAAGGGTAGGTATCTGATGGGCTGGGCCCAGTCGCGTCAGCCCGTCAGGCATGACCCAGATGATATTGATTTCTTTTCCAGCAGCAATAGATATCCAAAAATACCATGAGGGTCACGCAATGACGGATTGTGGGTCCTTCTCTCGCATAGATTGGACGCCAAGACTCCGTCGTTTGCGGCCGGCCCTTCTTTGACGATCGCCCCGATAAAGGAGGTAAGGAGTGGGGGCTCGAGCAACAGCTATTCGATCTCTTTCCCCAACCATCTGGGGACGCACATCGACGCGCCCAGGCATGTAGATGATGAGGGGAAGGCTGTCTGCGAGTATCCGTTCAATGCCTTCGTTTTCGTCCACCCTCTAATCTTGGATTTGCCGAAAGGCGAATCTGAGCTCATCACGGTGGCCGAATTGGAAGGTCATGATCGCGAAATCTCGAAAGCGGATCTCCTGCTCCTGCGGACCGGATTCCAAGTTCGAAGGGATAAGGACCCGGTTACCTACATGACCATGAACCCCGGCGTGTCGGCCGAGGCAGCGCGCTACCTCGCGTCGATGTTTCCGCGTCTGAGGGCCCTGGGGCTGGACTTCATCTCGTTGTCGGCGGTCCAGAACAGGGAGGAGGGGAGAAGGGCGCATTCAGCCCTGCTCCGGGGCCGGGACTTCTTCATAATAGAGGACATGGACCTCGCTAGTTTCCCCAAGAAGGCCAAGCGAGTCCTGGTAGCCCCGCTCTTCGTCGAAGGCATCGACAGCGCACCTTGCACGGTCGTCGCCGAGACATAACGCTTCCGAGAGGGCCTTGGTCGCAACACAAAAAAGCGGATGTGAGGCAGACAACTGGATGGAGCGGGACCTTGCCTAAGGCTCAGATCGGAGTAATCGGATTGGGCACCATGGGCGAAAGCCTGGCCCTGAACATGGCCGGGAAGGGCTTCCCGGTGGCGGTCTATAATCGGACCTCGGAAAGGACCAAGGAGTTCGAAGGTCGGGTCGAGAAATCGATGACCGTCATGCTGACCTACAGCCTCTCCGCCTTCCTTGACGCCTTAGAATCCCCGCGGAGGATCCTGATGATGGTCACGGCCGGCCCGGCAGTCGACCAGGTGATCAATCAGGTGTCGCCATTGCTTTCGAAGGGAGATATCCTCATGGACGCGGGGAACTCGTTCTTCAGAGATACGGAACGTCGCGCAAAGGAGGCCTCCGAACTGGGGCTGCACCTCCTAGGGGTAGGCGTAAGCGGAGGGGAGGAGGGCGCCCTGAAGGGACCCTGCATCATGGCCGGAGGACCCAAGGATGCGTATGAGCAGGTGAAGACCATTTTCGGGAGGATAGCTGCCAGGACCACCTCGGGGGTCTGCTCGGCCTATCTAGGTCCCGGCGGCGCCGGCCACTTCACCAAGATGGTCCATAACGGAATCGAATATGCCCTGATGGAGCTCATCGCGGAGGCTTACGACCTCCAAGTGGCAGGACTGGGCATGAAGGTGGGGACCGCCAGAGACTACTTCGCCTACTGGAACGACCACGAGCTGCAGTCCTACCTGATGGAGATCACAGCTCAGGCCCTCTCCAAGGTGGACGCGATGACGGGGAGGCCCCTCGTGGAGATGATCTTGGACCGGGCGAAGCAGAAGGGGACCGGCAAGTGGACGTCTCAGACGGCCCTGGACCTCGGCGTCCCCATCCCCACCATCGATGCGGGGGTGTCGGCGAGGAACCTTTCGGCGTACAAGGAGGAACGCGTCAGGGCTTCGAAGTGCTATCCGCCGGTCAAGGCCGCGTTTAGAGGGGACCGCTCCCGGCTGTGCGGGGAGCTGGGTGACGCCCTGTACTGCTCGTTCATGACTTCATATGCCCAGGGGTTCGCGCTTCTGAAGGCTGGTTCCCTGGAGTACGGATACGGGCTGCCGCTGGACGAGGTAGCCCGAATCTGGAAGGGAGGCTGCATCATTAGGGCCAAGCTGCTGGACCTGGTCCAATTGGCATATGCCGCCGACCATGACCTAGCCAACTTGCTGATCGACGAAGATATCAGGTCGATCCTGGTCAAGTTCGAGGCAAGCTGGAGGCATGTCGTCCGAGTCGCAAAGATGCTCAGCGTCCCTACCCCAGCGATGGACTCCGCCCTGAACTACTTCGACGCCTACCACAGGGAGACGCTGCCGGCCAACCTGATACAGGGTCTGAGGGACATCTTCGGGGCCCACACCTATGAACGGGTGGACAGGAAGGGCTCTTTTCATAGCGATTGGAAATGAAGGCCGCCTCGGAGGCGGGGCAGAGCTACCACTAGTGGTCATAATGGAAACGAAAACGGGATACCTTCACAGATGAAGGGTTCGCCGAGCCTATCCCATGGAATTCTTTACTTCTGCGCGGATCTGGTCGTCGGTCTTGCCTTCTGTCGAGATGCCGAGCGCCCACGCAGCTTTCAAGAGCTTGTCATGATCTGACGGCTGCGGATTGGCTCCTTCCTTGAGCTTCTGTACCTCAATCTCGGATTCGACCCTCCCCTTCTGGAACTCGCCCTGAGCGCGTCCTAGGGACTTGGCCAAGGTGGGGATCCTGCTGGCACCGAAAATCAACACCACCACGATGACGACAACTACCAGCCACTCCGAACCTTGAAGCAGCAACGGAACGAACATATCTTGGTCACAAAAGGTCGGGATGCGTCCGTCTTAAAGATACCGTTGCCAACGAGACTGGTTATTAGGTGGAAGCATCAAAGGGGCTCCGTCAGCCTTGCCCATGGAGATCAGGGAATGCCGCCGAAGAGACCTCGACGACGTCTACGAGATAGAGAAGACCTCTTTCCCCCATCCCTACGACCGCGACGTCTTCGAGGCCTACCTCATGCGAGTCGAACACTCTAGCTTCGACGGGTTCCTCGTGGCGGCGGAAGGGGAGAAGGTGGCGGGCTACGTCATCGTCGAGTATGGCCGAAGGGGATTGATCGTCTCCATGGCCGTCAGGGCCGACATGCGTCGGAAGAAGGTGGGGACATCGCTGCTCAAGGAGGCACTGCTGCGCCTGTCCAAGGAGTGCAGGGAGGTGACCCTCCAGGTCGGCGTCTCGAACCTGAAGGCGCAGGACCTCTATCGCGCCTTCGGCTTTTCGATCGTGAAGACGCTCCGGGGCTACTACCCCGACGGCGAAGACGCCTACCTAATGGAGAAACGCTAGGGCTTCAGCATGACGCGGCCGAGGGTCGCCTTCTCGGACATCAGCTTGTGACCCCTGGAGGCTTCCTCTAGGGGGAGGGTGTCGTGCACGACCGGCTTGATCTTCCCCTCCGCCGTGAGCCTCAGGGCGTCCTCGACGTCCTTCCTGACGGAGCTGATGCTGCCCACGATGGAGAGCTCCTTCAGGATGAGGGTCCCCAGCTGAAACTGGACCGGCGAGGGGAGGACGTTCCCGACGACAACCAGCCTGCCGCCGGGGGCCAGGCTCCTCATGCTTTCGCCGAAGGTGGGACCTCCCACCGACTCGAGGATGACGTCAACACCCCTCCCTTCGGTGAGCTTCTTGACCTGGTCGCCGAAGCCCTCGTTCCACACTATGACGTCAGAGGCACCGACCTCCTTTATCTTGGCCGCCTTCCATTCGGACGAAGTGGCAGCTATGACCTTGGCGCCCAACGCCTTGGCGACCTGAACGGCATGTATGCCCACGCCTCCTCCGGCCCCCGTGACGAGCACCGTTTCGCCCGGGAACAGGGCGCCCCGGGTCCTGAACGCGTGCATCAGCATCCCCGTGACGCACGCAGAGATGGCCAGGCCGGCGGACGACACGCCGTCGGGGGCCTTGATCAGAGAACGGCTGCTCACCTTAACGAAGCTGGCGTAGGAGCCGTCGATGTCTTCGCCGAAGGTCCTCTTGGAACGGCACAGGTTCTCTCTACCGGATAGGCAGTATTCGCACTTGCCGCATGGCTCGTAGATCAGGGAGCCGACCCTGTCTCCCTCCTTGAAGCCGGTGACGGCAGACCCGAGCTTGACGATCTTCCCGGATATCTCATGCCCCAGCACTATGGGAAGCCTGGTCCTGGGGAAGAAGCCCTTCGACGTAAGGATGTCCCTGTAGCAGATGCCGGTGAGCTCCGTCTCAACCAGGACTTCGTCAGGTGCCAGGGCGGACGGGACCGGAACGTCTTTCAGCACTAGCTCCTTGCCGATGCTTTCGAGGTAAAGAGCCTTCAACGCGACTTTGTCCGTCGAATCAGAATTAATGGATTGCTAGGTTAGCACAGGCTACTCCAAGACTATGGAGGGCTTGAGCGGCAGCGGGTTGAGGGGCTTCCTGTAGGTGGCGGTGGGGGAGTATCTGACGACCTTCACCTCCGTCAGGCCCGTCTCAGATGCCATGAAGGAGGTCGCGCTGCGGAGGAACTCCAGCTCGTCGAAGGCGGTGGCGGCCCGCAGCCTGTCCAGGACTTCGGCTCCCAGGCCCCTGCAGTGCTTGATGATTGACTGTACGAGCGACACGACGGCCTGGCGGTCGTAAGGGGGTGCCGCGCTCAAGGCCTCCTTGATGATGTCTCCATCCTTCCTCCCCTTCTGCAGGTCGTCGGCAATCTTCCGGAAGAGCTGTAGTCGGTCGGAGGTCGCCACGAAGATGGAGGCCTTGGTGGGACGCTGCTTAACGACGGCCAGAATCTCCTTGACGTCGCTTATCGCGTGGTCCACGTCCCACTCCCCGAGCAGCGCATTGGCGTCCACCAGCCTTCCCTCCGGCTCGGGCCAGCGCCCCACGGAGACGAGCCCCTTTCCTCCCAGCCATTCGTTGAGCTCCTCGGCGGTGAACGGTATGAAGGGGGACAGGACGAGCGACCATGTGCGAACGTAGGCCCTAAGCGTCTCCTTCCTGGGTAAAGACCGCTTGAGATACCATCTCAGATCGTTCCAGATGTCGAAGAAGGCAGCCTGGAAGGCCGTCCTCGTCTTGAGCTTCTCCACGGCCTGCGACACGGAGGAGATCCTGAGTTGCAGGGTGGCGGTGAGCCACCTGTCGATGGGCAGCTCCTCGCGATCGATGGATGAGGCTAGGGCCTTCTCGATGAAAGAGGGAAGCGAAGTCACCCTAGCGTGGATGTCCTCTGCGTTCTTGGAACGCCAGTCGGGGTCGTCCATCCCTTCGGCGCTGGAAAGAAGAGTTCCGCGCACCGTGTCGGCTCCCAGATCACCGATGGCCGTCGAGACGGGTATCACGTTGCCCTTCGACTTGGACATCTTGACGCCTTCAAGCAGCATCATTCCGTTGACGCCCAACCCTCTGGGCCACTGACTTGGCCTGAACATTGCGACGTGCTGCATGATGAAGAATGTGAGGTGGTTAGGGACGAGCTCCTTCGCGCTGTTCCTCAGGTCGACCGGATACCAGTAAAGGAACTCCGCCCTCATCTCGTCTAGGACCTTTACGGGGATGCCGCAGCTGGCCGAGACTGCGGCGGGGTCGCCGGCTCCCAGGAAGATGTAGTCGAAGGCCTCGGGGGTGAGCATCTCTTCGATTATCCCCTGAGAGCGGATGATATGCGAGATGGTGTAGAAGGCCATGTAGATGGTCGAATCGCTGAGCGTCTCAACGATCCACTCCTTATCCCACGGAAGGGGAGTGCCCAGGCCGACCTTCCTGGCGCAGGGCCACTCCCTGATCCAGTTCACGCTTTCGACGAACCACTGCCGCGCCTCCTCGGGGTAGACCTCGGCGGCCGCTATGCATTTGAGTGAGCTCTCCTTCCAGGCAGGGTCGCTGTAGCGGAGGAACCACTGGTCCTGGAGGACCTTCACGATACATTTGGTCATGCAGCGGCAGATGACCTTCTGGGGGAGCTCGAACATCCTGTCGGCTAGGCGCAGCCTGAGTAGCTCTCCTGTGACGGCCTCCTTCGCCGCTGACACCTTCATCCCGGAGTATGAAAGACAGTTCTCTTTCATGGTTCCCAGGTGGAACTCCTTGCTGTAGATCTCCTTGGTGGCCACCTCGCCCTTGGGGTCGAGCTGATCAACGGCCTGGAGGGCGTTGACGGCATCCACGGCGGGGTACTGGCCGTATCCCGCCAGGCTGATTATCGAAATGGGGACCGTCTCCTCTACGCTCTCCGGTTTCACCTTGTAAGCGCCCAGCTTCTCGTTCCCCGTCTTGAGGTCCCTTAGGGCCAGCCAGTCGTAGGGGGCATGGGCGGGGACGCTGTAGACCACGCCGGTGGCGTTGTCGGTGTCGACGAACACGGCCGGCAGGACTGGAATCGTCCTCCCCACCAGGGGGACCAAGCACTTCGTGTCGAGGAGTGAGAGGCCGTCGAGCTTCCGGATGATGCTGACGGTCCTCCCCTGCTCCGACAGCTTGTTCACGGCTTCGTTGCTGACGATCCAGTTCTCTCCGTCCACGACGACTTCGGAATAGAAGCCCTCGGGGTTAATCCATAGGTTGGTGGCGCCGAAGATGGTCTCCGGCCTGAGGGTAGCGGCCACCAGGAACTTGTCCTCCAGCTCCAGCTTGAACTTGACTAGGGTGAACTCTTCTGAGGCGACTCCCTCCCCTTCGAGCCTGTCATGGTCGCCCGTGGGGCTCTTGTCGTGAGGGCACCAGACGACGGGATGGGTCCCCTGGACGACGTAGCCCAGCTCCCTTAGCTTCAAGTACTGCCACTCCACGAACTTGCTGAAGGCGGGCTCGTGGCTGGACGTGTGGAACTCTCTTCGCCAGTCTATCGACATCCCCAGCAGCTTGACGGCTTGTCTGTTGTGCTCCGTGTAATACTCCGCCATGTAGAGGGGGTCCTCGAACTTGGCCAGCTCGGAGTCAGGGACGCGGTCGACGTCACGGAACTCGTGGACCATGAGGGGGTCTCCCCTCGACAGGCGCTCTGCCGCCGAAACAATGGGTTGGCCGGTCCAGTGCCAGGCCCACGGGAAGAGGACGTTAAAGCCCTTCATCCTCTGATAGCGAGCGAACACGTCCACCCTGAGGGCTGAATACGCGTGCCCGAGGTGGAGGGGCCCGTTCATATAGGGATAAGGGAAGGTGACGAAGACCTTCTGGCGCGACGGGTCGCGGTCAGCCTGGAAGATCCGGCTCTCCTCCCATCGCCGCACCCACTTGGCCTCAACGTCGCCCAATGCGAATCACTGTTTGGTTGCCTCTCTTATGAGGCGAGTTATAAGGTCTCTCAGGGGCTGCATCGTGACGGGTATCTCGCCGCCCCCCTGGGCCATCTTGGCCGTGCCGCCGCCGGAGCCCTTCAGCAGCGTCGAGGATCCCCTGACGAGTAAGGAGGCGTCCACGCCTGCCGCCCTGGCCTTCTCGCCGGCGAAGATGATTATCCTGCACCTGCCGTTGAGCTTGGCCGCACCGACGTAGATGGCGTCTGGCCTCTTCTCGACTATCTGCTCGCCCATGGTAATGTGCGCCTGATCGTCGTAGTAGTCGGCATCGAGGAAGAGGAGGCGAATCCCTCCGATGTCCTCCGAAATGGAGTTGAGATTGGCGGCCATCTGGGCGGATAGCTCCTTCGAAATGCTCTTGTACCTCTTCTTCAGCTGGTCGTTCCCGTCCTTCAGCGAGCCGACCACCGTCGTTATCTGATCAGGCTGAGTCTGGAGCTGCTCGGCGACGCTCAGGACCCTCGACTCCTCGTCGGCCATGTATTTCACAGCGGGGCCTCCGGCCGCGAACTCGAGGCGTTCAACGCCGTCCTGCAGCCTTTCAGCCTTGAGGAGCTTGATGTAGCCCACGTCCCCGGTCCGCTGGCAGTGGGTCCCTCCGCAGGCCTCCACGTCGAAGTCGCCGATCTTTTGGACGCGGAGCTCCTTCGCGGGGATGACGCCTCCCTGGTACAGCCTGAAGCCGTATTTCTGCTCAGCCACGCTTCGCGGAAGGACCTGGAGGTCGACAAGGATGTTCTCACGGACCACCTGGTTCGCCGCTTCCTCGATCTTGAGCATCTCTTCGCGGGTTAGGTGGCTGTGGTGGGTTATGTCCAGCCTCGCCTTGTCGATGTCCTTGTAGGCCGAATGCTGCCAGACCCACGGGCCCAGGACCTGCCTCGCGGCCCCGTTGACGATATGTGTGGCCGTATGGTGGCGCATGAGGATGCCCCTCCTTACCTGATCCACCCTTCCGTGAACCGTCGCCCCCTCTGCCGGGGCCCTCCCCTTCAAGACGTGAACTATGACGTCGCCGTACTTGATGACATCTACCACTGGGACCCCCTCGATGGTCCCCAAGTCGGGCTCCTGGCCGCCCGAGCGTGGATAGAAGGCCGACTGGTCCAGCACGATGGCGTCGCCCGGGAAGGCCCGGAGCACCTTTGCGTCGAAGTCGAAGAGTGACCTCTCTTCGTAGAAGAGCGGCCTGGTCCTGGGCAGCCCGGAAGTGTCATAGAGGGGCTTCTCCTCCGCCTGCTTCTGGACGATGTGCCTTTCCGTGACCTTCATGTAGAAATCGGAGGGGACCGTTATGGAGAGGCCGTTCTCCTTGAGGAGCTCCGGTGTGACCCCCTCGCTGTCGTAGAGACGGATGAGGTCCTCTAGCAACGGCGACTTCTTGGACTTCTGCAGCTGCTGGACAATGGACGAGACGCGAGCCTTGCTGGCGTCGTACCTCCTCTCTTCGACGTCAAATATCTCCTCCACCGAGGCGACGCCCTCGGCTAGCTCCGGGTACATGGGCTTCAGGAACTCGGCATGAAGCGAAGCCAGCTCCGCCAGCGTTATGTCCCAGCCGTACTCCTCGATGAAGTTCTGGGCCCTGCGGAACAGGACCCGGAGGTTGTACCCGCCGGCCACGTTGCTGGGGAGCGCTCCGTCGACTATGGCGAAGAGCAACGTCCTGCTGTGGTCGAGCAGAGAGAAGACCGCCTCCATTGGAGCGATCTGCGCTTCAAGGCCCTCGCCAGTGAGGCCCAACTTCTTGGCGACGGCCTCCTTGGCGGCGACGGGATTTTGCACTTCGGTGACGTCCAGTGAGCCGGCGAGGGAATAGTACCTCGTCAATAGCTTCGAGTCCGGGTGGAGCCCCAGCCGTTTGATGATATGGTCGTAAACTGGACCGAAGACGGCCTCGTAGCTAGTGGGGGTGCCCCGAGTCATCCAGGAGAAACGATTCAAGCCTGCGCCCATGTCTACTATGGGGTGGGGCATCGTGACGTAGCTCTCGGGCGAGCCTTCGAATTCCGTGAAGACGGCGTTCCCGATTTCAAGGCCCCTCACGTAGTATTCCAGAGAATAGCCGAAGGCCCCGTAGCCCAGCCAGACATCCTCGACGAAGGTTATCTCATCCTTGGGGACGCCGAAAGGCCCGGTGAGAAGCCCGTAGTCCAGCTCGATGGTCCTGTCCTTCCAGTATCCGTGGGCGTTGTTCACGGCGTGCTGGCCCACCATGCAGAAGGACGTGTAGTGGCGGCCGGTCACGCCGACGTTCTCGATGTCGTTGAACCTCAAGCACATCTGGGGGATGATGAGGGGGTTGGCGGGGAAGTCGAAGATTATCTTCCCGTTCTCCACCCTCTGGAAGTCGATTATGGAGGCGACGGTGAAGTAAAGGTCGGGCCTCCAGCGAGCCACGACGGGGTACCTCTTGACGCTCGTGTGGCCGCGATCGACGAAATACTTCTCGATGGCGGCCCAGGCGGTGGTGTAGTCCTTCCTCACGCTGGTGGGGGGCCTGCCGATGAAGGAGTACCCCTGGCAGTCGGGGCAGAGCATCGCCTCGGTGGTCGTCCAGATGAACTTGCCGCAGTTGCTGCACTGCCTTCGGGCGAAGCCCTCCTCGCTGAAGAGGGCGACCTTGTAGTACTTCGAGTAGTCCTCCGCGAACTTCCGTCGAAGCAGGTCTTTGGTAGCCAATGAGACGCAGGACTCCTTTTACGGAGAGGATGTGGAGTTATGTGTTTTTAAAACATTTGATTAATCACTCGTGAAAACTCGCGGAGCTCCAGGTTTGCAGAGGTTTTCTCGACTCGGAGGCGGGCCGACGGTCGGAGTAAGTCAAGTTTAATATAATGGGCGGAGGATGACCGGCTCTGGCGGGTGGTGGGGCCTCCCACCGTTCCGCTCAAGAAACCCCGGTTGGGAGGAATAGAGTGTGGACACTAAGAATGTAATGGCAGGGCGTCGCAAGCCTCGCTCTGAGCTGCTAGCCCAGACTGCCCTCATTGCGGCCGTGTATGGAATAGGGACGTATGCCATCGCCTCCATCGCTTTTGGACCCCTGCAGTTGAGGATTACCGACGCGCTCCTGCCTATACCCTGGAACAGGAGGGTGGGCGTGGCGGGGGTGTTGGGCGTGACTCTGGGAGTCATGATATCCAACCTCATATCGCCCTACGGCTTCCCCGACCTACTCATCGGGACGATCGCCAACGCCGTGGTGGGCTCGCTCGCCTACTGGTTAGGCAGAAACCAGTCTCTGGGATCGCTCGTGGTGGCAGCCCTTCAAGCCAGCGTAATCGTGGCTTTCCTCATAGGGGTGGTGCTCCTGGGGTGGGTCTACTCTACCGACCCCGTCGTCTCCTTCGCATCGGTCCTCGCCGGGGAGCTGGTGGCTTGCGTGGGGCTGGGGATACCTCTTACACTCGCGCTGAAGACGAGATTCCGTTAATCTCCCCCAGGAAATGCGAACATCTGCCCCCAGCTTCTGGCCTCCCAAGGACCCTTTCCTGAGGGAGGCGGAGGAGCGCCTATCGTGACGCCGCCGGAGTGAACGTGGGTGGGCTTAGGAAGCTGTCCTCAATGAGATGGAACGTGGTCCACGAAGGGTACCTGCCGAAGAGGGAGGAGGCCAGCAAGGCTGTCGAGACGACCGCAAGGAACCTTGGGGCGTTGGACGGCAGGCGACGAACAAGAAGGCTGATCAGCCGGCTGTTCATCCAGGCACTGGGGAAGGTTTCCTTTGGAGGGCGCGGAGATGGTCATCTCATAGAGGCCAACAAGCCTCCCATCTTCATTGGCTTGATTCCGAAGGCGCGAGTCGAGCGCCTCCGCACGATGGTTTCCGCGGATTCCCAGGATGTTCACCGCTCAGGATATGGCTCCCGTCTCGAGATGAGCCTTTCAACCCTTCGAGCGGAAGAAATCCTCGAGCTTGGTCTGATGGAGGAAGTACGGGATTACCCTGGAAGCACGGACCCATTTCTCGATGGGGATGGAGAGCTCTCCGGCGACCAGCCGGAGAGCGTGATTGAGGTCTTCTGCCTCCACGGGAGGCCGCCTCAAGGCCTTCCGGGCGATTTCGCGGAAGCGCCAGACGCCGAGGGGGATCCATTCAGGATGGACCTCCATGAAGACGAGGGCCCCGGCCTGCCTCCTCAGTCCCGCCAGGTACTCCAAGACAGGAAGCCTCGCGGCGTGATAGGCCCCGGCGAGGTTGGTGGGGTAGGTCTTCCGACCGGAGGAGAGCTCGTGGTCCGAATAGACCCGGGGGTCGGAGGTCACCCAACCCTCCAGCCCTTCGAACATCCAGGGAGAGGGAAGGAAGACAACGCAAACGGCGTTCCCCAGCGCTTGGTGGCTGAAGAAGGTGAAGCCGTCCACTTCGGAGAAGTCCATCACCTTGTCGATGAGCCCCTTTCCGAGAATATCGTCGACGGCTGTGATGCTCCATTCGGTGGGGACCAGCCGCCTGCGCTTCTTGACGCCGAGGAGGCCGATGCTGAGGAGCTTCGTGATCTGGCTCTGCCTGACGCCGCCGGAGAAGAGCTCGGGTATCGCCTCGGCGGCCCTGAAGTCGCCGTCGCTCACCACCCTCTCAACCCTAACGGAGACCGAGGGGTTCTCCGCCAGCTTGACGCTGATCAGCGGTGCGGAGGGCCCATTGGGAGGACTCCTGGAGTTGAAGATCTCGGTCAACACGGGCCTCTTCCCTAGGACGGCTTCCACGTCGGTGGGCCTGGAGGCCATTATAACCTCCTGGGTTGCAGAGAGGATCCGCGAAGGGTTCACCGCTTCGCCCACCTCCATGGTGTACTTCCCCCTCACTAGGCTCAGGCGGTATCGCAGGAGCTCCTCGAAACTCTTGTCCACCCACCTCTCAGGCATGTCCATGAGTGCAGTATCCTCGTGGGGAAGCGGTGGCACCAGGGGGCCGGCCAACACCTTCGGGTATCCATATTCGCCGACGAAGACCGAGGGAGGCGACGCGCCGAAGACCCTCTCCATCCTCTCTAGGCGAGCGACCGACTGGAAGGCCTTGAGCTTCGCCAAGTAGGGGCAGTAATTCTCACGACAGAGCGACGACATGCCATGGCAGACGGGACACTTCACCTCCCTCCGACGCTCCCCCCTCTGCACCTCGACGAAACGAAGCTGTCTCATGGTATCGCCCGAAACCGACGGACTCCCCCACGGGGAGCCCCTCTAGGAGAGCAGCTTGATTACGGCCTTCTTAACCTTCTCCTTGTACTGGGCCAGCTCAGGCTCCGACATATTTCCCTTCTCAGTCGGGAAGCCGGCTGCGAAGTCATGCCCTCCGCCCCCGAAGAGCTCCGCGATCCTCCTGCAGCTGATGTCCTCCACCGACCTCCTGACGCTCCCTTCGCCGGAGTCACTGATGCCTATGGAAACGTCGGCCTTGAAGTGATCCAAGACTATCATCGATGCCTGCGTTCCGGAAAAGAGCTGGGGGAAACTGAAAAGGACCACCGTGTGCTTCCCCGCCTGGAAGAGCTCCGAGTCGGCGAGGATCCTTTTCCTCTCTCTGGTCTTCAGAGTCTCGTATTGCTCGATCAGACCGTTCTGGTAGGGTTCAACTATCCCGTCTTCGTCGGCCTCGATGCGCGGGAAGGCGAGCTGGAGCACGATGGCGAGGAGCCTTGGCGATATTATCGAGCCCCTGTCCAAGTAGTTAGAGAAGTCGATCATGGACATGAGCTTCGACGTCACCCCGTACTTCAGCTCCAGGAGGTCCGAATCCCGGCCCAGCTTGGAGAGGAGGAGGGCGTGGGAGTCGTAGAGTCCGTTGCGGACGAATAGGTTCTGGTATGTAATCTCAGATGCGACGGTGGAGCTGGAGCGTAGGTCGAGGAAGTCGACGACGGCCGCCAAAGAGGACCTGATTACCTCGGTGGACGGGTGATGGTCGAACCAGCAAATCTCGTTATTCCAAGACTTCAACGTCCTGAACTTCTCCAGTATTAGCTCGAGGCGCGGGATGTTGGTTGAGAGGTCCGTGATGATGAATTTGCAGTTCTGAAGGTCCAAGAACTTCTCCTCCACCACGAGCTCCTCGTCGGTGTAGTCCTTGAGGGAGATCGTGTAGGGAGAGCGCTTGTGCTTGACGACGTAACGAAGCGAAAGGGCTGCCGAGGCCAGGCCGTCCAGGTCCTTGCGGTGAGAGATGATGACGTACATTGTCCCGCAGACAATGTCAACCGGCCACCTCAAATAAACCTAGTCTTGAAATGTGGCGCGCCTTCGTCAGCAAGTCCCTGATTTCTAAACCTTATATCGTGCACGGAGGAGGAAGCTAGAGTGGCCCGATGAGTTCGTCCGTTTCTAGGGAGGCGGAGTTCGTCCGGTACCCGTTCATTCCAGGCGTCGAGACATACCTCAGGGACTCGGGCTTCTCCATCGACGAAATCTCCGACCCTAAGACCAACAGCAGGGCGAACGACATCCTTTCCAGGGCCCAGGATAGGATTCTGGAGGCCCTCGAGAAGAAGACCAGCAAGATCCGGTACGATGACAGGTTCGTGGAGATATTCAGTTTCATCGTCGCAATGATTATGGTCAAGGCCATCTCTTCCACCTTCCTGGAGAGGGCCTTCTCTCGATCGGAGGGGATGAGATCCATGGAGGCGTTCAGGGAGGAGAGGGTGGGTGCCATGTGCAACATCATGAACGGGCTGTTCGACCTGAAGATGGAGACGGTGGAGAAGCTCCCCTGGAGGGCCTCAGAGGATGCCAAGATGAGGCTTCAGCTGAGGGTGCCCGCGGAGAAGTACTTGGAGGTGATGGCGGGACTGCAGCTCCTAGATAACCCCCGGCTCGCTCTGGTCAACAACATCCTCTGCCGAGGCTACATCTACCTCTCTGAGGAAAGGCTGGTCGACATCGTGCAGGACCAGTTCTCCGTCTTCATCTTCCAGCGTTTCAAGCGGATGGACAAACCGGTCAGGCTCCCTCCTTCAATGCAGGAGATAGTCGACAGGATTTCGGTCCGGCTCCCCAAGCCAAAGCCCTACCAGGATTCGGGTCAGTACAAGTACATCGAAAAGATCCTTGAGAGCCCCATCATGGACGGCAGGCACAGGATACTCTGGCTCATACTGCCGCCCTATCTGGTCAACGTGAAGAAGGTCACCGACGAGGAGGCCTTCGAGGTCATAATGAAGTACATGCAGAAGTGCGGCTGGCACGAGACCAACGGCGAGAGACTGGTGAGGTACAACATCAACAGGGCGAAGAGGATCGGGCTCAAGCCTCCGAGGCTAGAGAGGCTTGCGGAGACGAACCCCGGGCTGTACAAGACCATCATCGAAGCCATCGCGAAGACCGAAAAGTCCATCTGACATCTGGCTGATGACCCGACGAAGCTACCCCAACTTTAAATCAAGAGGAGGACGGCCCATTGTCTGAGGGGTCATGGAGGGGGAATTCGAGTATAAGTTGGTCGTCGCCGTCAGGACGGACATCTCCATGGGCAAGGGGAAGCTGGCGGCGCAAGTGGCCCACGCTGCCGTTTCAGCATCGAGAGACACAGAAAGGAAGAAGCCTGAATGGTTCAAGCGGTGGTGGGCTGAGGGCCAGGCCAAGATCGTAGTCAAGGCGAGAAGCGAATCTGAGCTGAACTCCCTGCGGCGGAAGGCCGAGGAGCTGGGGCTGCCCACCGTCCTCATCGTGGACCGAGGCCTAACTCAGATAGCGCCCGACACCGTCACCTGCCTAGGCATCGGCCCAGGCCCCTCCGAGCTCGTCGACCGCATCACGGGAGACCTCAAGCTTCTGTAGGCCAGCGCGATAGCTCATGAAGACAACCGTCAAAGAGGAACTGGAGATCGGCATTGAGCAGTACGCCACCGCCGAAAAGGGCGCCAGCGGAAGGACCAAGACCGCCCCCGACGACTTCGTGGTGACGGAGGTCCTGATGGACGATTCGAAGAAGCTCATCTCCAAGCTGGGATCGGGAGGATACCCACTCTATGTCCTCTGCAAGTGGAACTCGGGGACGATGGAGGCCCGCGAGAAACTGCAGTGGACAACCGGGATTGCCATGAACTCGCTCGGCCTGAAGGATAAGCTGGCGCTGACGTATCAGTTTGTCTCGGGCAGGAAGATGGCAGAGAGCCCGTCCGCGCATGTGACGGGGCCGTCCTTCAGGGCCACGCTGGTGGCCGAGACCCTGAGGCCGTTGAAGAAGGTGGACCTGCTGGGCAACTTCTTCAGAATCAGGATTCATTCGTTCGGTGGAAAAGAGGCGGACGGGGAAAGGGTTGGGCATCTCTTGGACGAGGGGAAGCTCCCCAACTTCTTCGGCTCGCAACGCTTCGGGAGGGACAAGCCCAACCAGAAGGTGGGAGATGCCATGGTGAAGCGGAAGTTCGCCGAGGCTGCGGGGATCCTGCTAGAGGAGGAGCTGTCCGAGGCCGACGCCGTCGTGGCGTTGCGAAAGGTCCCCTTGAGGCTTAGGCGCCTTCTCGTGCAGTCCTACCAGTCTTACCTGTTCAACAGGGCGCTGAGCAAGGTCCTGGAGAGGAACGGCTCGCTTTCGGAGGAGTCTGCGATGTACATCCTGAAGCACAGGAAGAGACCCGTCGTACTGGAGGCGTATGTGAGGGACCCCGCCGACGCGACTGAAGGCTTCCTCCCGGTGCCGCTGGCACAGCTGCCGGGGTTCGCGTTTAGGAACAGACACGACCCGTATTCCGTCGCCCTAGCAGACGTCCTGGAGGAGGAGGGGCTGACTCCGACGGACTTCTACATCAAAGAGATGCAGGAGCTCAGCGTTGAGGGAGGATATCGGCCGGCCTCCATGGTGGGCTGGTTCAAAGGCTTCCGAAAGGAGGATTATGCTGAGTTGAGGTTCGGGCTTTACAGTGGGTGCTACGCCACCGTCCTTCTGCGAGAGTTAATGAAGCCGGCGGACCCGACTTTGTCAGGCCTTTGATCGCCTGCCGAGGCCGGCGCGCTCCGCCAAGATCGGCGCCCGTCTCTTCGCCTCTCTGAGCACATTCGCTTCGTCGAGCACCGTGACCTTCCTTCCCAGCATTAGCGCCCTGCCGTCCACGAATACGTCGGAAACGTCCTGACCCGTGGCCGAATATACCAAGTTCGACAGAGGGTTGATCGCAGGTGTGAGGTGGGGCTGAGCAAGGTCCACCACTATGAAGTCCGCCCTCTGCCCCGCCGCCATTCTGCCCGCGATGCCTTCAAGCCCCAACGCCCTGTAGCCGTTCGTGACGGCCATCTTCAGGACGTCAGCGTAGCCAACAGCTCTCGGGTCGCCGAGGGCAACCTTCTGGAGGAGGGAGGCCAGCTTGCATTCCCTCAGCAGATCGTAGGAGTCGTTGCTCGGGCCGCCGTCGGTGCCCAGAGCGACGTTGAGCCCTGCCCTTAGCATCTTGGCTACGGGGGCGATCCCCGAGCCCAGCTTCATGTTGGAGGAGGGGTTGTGAGAAACGGTAGAACCTCCCTTGACGAACTCCCTGATGTCGTCGTCGGAGAGCCAGACGCAGTGCACATAGACCGTCTTCCTCCTGAGGAGGCCCATCCTCCGTAGGAAGGCGCCGGGGGTCGTCCCTTTCTTCCTGAAGTAGCCCACGTCGTCCTTGATTTCCGCCAGGTGCATGGTCAGCCCGGCGTCGCTTTCCGTCAGGAGTGAGGCCATCTCCTCGAAGAGCTGGTCACTGCAGGCGCCGGGCGTCCGCGGGGAGAGCCAAATCCAGATCCTTCCGTCCCTCCCGTGCCACCGGCGATGGAGTTCGCTGAACGATTTGAGTGACGCCACCTTGTCCTCCTGGAGGGAGGCGGGGACCGCGTCCTTCCTGGACGCATAGCCAGGCATGTCCATGACCTGCCTTCCGAGGGCCGCCCTGATTCCTGAGGCATGGACGGCCTCGGCGATGCGCTCCGGCCCGTACCTTCCGTTGACCGAGGTCGCAACGAAGGCAGTCGTGCCCGCCTTGATCATCTCCAGCAGAGTGAGCTGTGCGCTGACGAGACCGTCCTCGGCCTTGAAGCTGCCTTGGAGAGGCCAAACCCAGCGCGTCAGCCAGTCGAGGAGCGTAACGTCGTCAGGAACCAAGCTCCTCAGCAGCGACTGGGCTAAGTGGACGTGAGTGTTGACCAAGCCGGGCATGACGAGCTTGTTGCGCCCGTCGATAGTTATGTCGGGATGCACGGCCACGGGCCTGACTTCCTCGGGGGAGCCGACCTTGACGAAGCTCCCGTCCTCCGCGTAGACGGAAGCGGGCTGCAAGAGGCGGAACCTGCCGTCGAAGGTGGCCACGCAGGCTTCCTTAACGAAGATGCTGCCGGGCAAGTCTTTCGTCCGAGAGATGACTACAACATCCTGTGAGTATTTAGACCTTCTTTCACCAAGTCATCTTCAGGATCCCCTGGAGCCTGAGCGAGTCCAAGAGGCCCTCGGCGTAGCCGGCCTCCACCAGCGCCAGCTCTGGCTTCCCTTCGAGGAGGAAACGATCGGCGTCGGACAGGTAAGCTTCCACGTTTTCGAAGACGCTTCCCAGGTCGGGCATCGAAGGCCCGGCCGCCAGCTCCCTGGCCGTCTTGAGGGCCGCCTTGGTCTTGGCGACGGTCCTTTCAACGATGGTCTTGCTGGGAAGGACCAGCGAAGTCCTCGATGAAGAAAGGACGGCGGGGTCGGCCTTTGCCAGGGCCCGCAAGGCGTCCGATTCCGTGTAGTGAAGGCTTCCCGGGACGAGTATGCTGTGGGGAGGGGAGCCGAAGTCCATCGAGGCCAGATCGGAGAGGCGGCCCGCGATGACCGACTGGTCCGGCCGGCCCAGGCGCGATACTACGACGAGGAGGCGGTCATCGGAGAAGACCCCCAGTCTGTATGAAGCCTCCACCTCGCTGAGCATCTTCAGGCCGTCGTTGGGTCGCAGGCTGAAGCCCTCGTCGTGGCTGTACTCCATGAGGAGGAGCACATGGAGCCCCAAGGAGAGGGTCTCCTTCACGGCGGCGTAGACGGAACCGAGAGCGGATGGAGTGGACCTCACCAGCGTGATGACCCTGCCCAGCTTGTAGGGATGGAGTCCTGTCTCGCCGAAGACCGCGGTCAGGATCCCGGCAGCGTAGAAGACCTTGACCGGCAGGCCTAGCTCTAGGGCCCGCAGCCGAAGGGTCATGTGAGTGGTTGCGACCAGAGGATCGCCAATGCACATTACGGCCGTGTCAGCCTTAGAGCTCTCCTCGAGTATCTTCCTGCCATCCTCAAGCAGAGTGCGCGAAGCCGGGGCGGGCTCCCTGCCGATGAGCTTCGCCACCTGAGCGAGGAGCCCCTCAGGCCAGGGGCTGGTGTACACGTCGGCGTACAAATGGTCGCAACGACGGGCGAATTCAATTGCCCCGATGGGGATGCTTTCGGTCCCCTGCGTGCCGAGGCCCACAAGAGCGAGCGTCAAAGGATGACTCCTCATTCACCTGACCTCAGATGCTATTATTGGTTTGCCCGGAAGGCAATTCGTGGAATGTTCCTCCTTGCAAGAGTGTCGGGAGAGGTTACCTCTGTAACGGAGTTCGCGCCCATGCGGATTGATCAGTTGCGCGGCATGAAGGAAAAGGCTTATCTCTACCAAGAAGGCTCTGACCACGGTTGCCGAAGGCTCGACGTGACCTCTCAGTCGATGTCGAGAGGTATTTCAGGAAGGATGCCGATGTCGCCGAGAGCATTTCTCGGACCATCGGTCAGATCGCCAAGGAGCTCAAGGACAGGAAGGGGATGGAGCACATACGGATAATGAACTTCTGTGGCACTCATGAGTGGACGACGACCCACTATGGCATCAGGAGCCTCCTCCCCGGCAACGTGGAGATGATTTCAGGACCGGGATGCCCAGTCTGCGTGACCCCTTCGAACTACGTGGATACTTGCATTCGCTTGGCACTGGAGGGCGTCCGCGTCTATTCATACGGCGACGCCTTCAGGCTCCCCAACACGAAGGCCGTCTCCAACGCCAGGAGCCTTGAGGAGGCTAAGGCATTGGGCGGGGACGTGAAGGTTGTCTATAGCTTCCTCGACGCCATGAAGGACGCCAGGGAGTACGGGGAGGATTGCGTCTTCCTGGGCATCGGCTTCGAGACCACCACCCCCAGCTACTCGGAGCCTCTGGCGCATGACATGGTCCCGGACAACCTCTACTTCCTCAGCGCGTTGCGGCTCACTCCCCCGGCGGCTTGCTTCGCACTAGAGAAGGTGGGCGGAGTGGACGGCATCATCGCACCAGGCCACGTCTCGGTCATCACTGGGGCTTCCGCTTGGGCCCCCATCGCGGAGAGGTTCAAGACCCCTGCTGTCGTCTCGGGCTTCGAGCCTTTGGACCTCCTGATTTCGGTGGCGGGGCTCCTCAATCAGATGAGCCGGGGGGAGCACAAGGTGGAGATAGAATACCGGAGGGCCGTAGGCTGGGAAGGTAACGCGAGGGCGCTCGCCGCGACGGCCAAGGTCTTCGAGGAGTCGGATGCCGCCTGGAGAGGGATAGGCGTGATACCTGCCAGCGGGCTCGAGCCTCGCAAGAAGTACGCTTCGCACGATGCGAAGTCGCGCTTTGACATCAAGGACCCTACGAAGGAGTCTTGGACGGAGGACCTCCCGGAAGGGTGCCGCTGCGGCGAAGTCACGCTGGGCCTCATTAAGCCCACCGACTGCCCGCTCTTCCTGGTGGCCTGCACGGCTGAGAAGCCCTACGGCCCCTGCATGGTATCTTCGGAGGGGACCTGCGCCGTATGGGCCAAGTATGGGGGCGGCGGGCTGGCCGACAAGGTGGCGGCGGAGACGGGGGTGGGGCGATAGTTGTGCTGGGCAGTTCCGGCAAGGGTCCTGGAGATCAACGACATGATAGCGAAGGTGGACTTCGGAGGCGGGACCATCAGGGAGGTCCTGGCGGCCACGCCTGAAGAGCTGTCCGTCGGGGACTATGTCCTAGTGCACGCGGGGGTGGCCATCTCTAGGTTGAGCGAGCAGGAGTTCTTGGAGAGTTTCACCTATTACAGGGACATCGCCGTCCAGCTGGAAATCGATGCGGGCGTCTCCAAGAGGAAGGCCGAAAAAGACGTGGACAGGTCCCTCAAGGGTCTGCTCAGCGTGAAGAGCAAGGGTTGAATGGACAGTTGGGTAGGCGCTTCGTAACCCTCGCACACGGGGCTGGAGGGAAGGAGACTCAGGAGCTTTTGGACAGGATGCTCTTCCAGAAGCTGGAGAAGAAGCTCAAGAGCGTGGAGGGAGGAGTGGGCCTCGACTCCCCCGACGACGCGGCGGCCCTGCCCATTGGAGACCAGTTCCTGGTGGCGACGGTGGACTCCTATACCGTGAGCCCTCTGATCTTTCCGGGCGGAGACATAGGGAGCCTCGCAGCCTCAGGCAGCATCAATGACGTGCTAATGATGGGAGGGAAGCCCCTCGCGCTCCTCGACGCGACGGTAGTCGAGGAGGGCTTCGACCTAGACCTGCTCTCCCAGCTCATGGATTCCTTGATGGCGACGCTCCGGAGGGAGTCCATACCTCTAATTGGAGGGGACTTCAAGACCATGCCCAAGGGCCAGCTGGACAAAATTATCATCACGACGGTGGGGCTGGGGCTGACAAGGAGGCCGATTGTGGACGCGGAGCTCAAGCCGGGGGACAAGATCGTAGTCACCGGGTCCATGGGAGACCATGGCGCCACCATACTAGCGCTTCAGCAGGGGGTCGACGTCCTGAAGTCAGGGCTGGAGAGCGACGCGAAGCCCCTGACTTCCTTTATGCTCCCCGTGATCGACCGTTTTGGAAAGGGACTCCACGCCGCCCGTGACCCCACAAGAGGGGGCCTGGCCATGACGCTGAACGACTGGGCCAAAGGCAGCGGTACGGTTGTGGCCGTCGACGAAGCGGCCATCCCGGTGAAGGAGAGCGTTCGCCTATACCTGGGCATGCTGGGCATCGACCCGCTCTACCTCGCCAATGAAGGCGCTGCCGTCCTGGGCGTCGAGCCGGGAATCGCCGACGCTGTACTCAGGACGTTGAAGGAGGCGGGCGCTAAGGACGCCGCCATAATCGGCGAGGCCAGGAAGCCCAAGGAACATAGGGGGATCGTCCTGCTCAAGAGCGGAATCGGTGGCTTCAGGATCCTTGAGGCGCCGGCCGGGAACCTAGTTCCCAGAATCTGCTAAGGCGCACTGGCCCAGCGCTATGCCGCCGTCGCCGGGAGGGGCCTTTGAGTTCGTCAGCACCCTCAGCCGGCCCTGGGCCCCTTCCCGTATCCCCTCCATAATGTATGTGTTCACGGCGGCGCCACCTGACACGGCCAACATGGCGTCGCTCCTTCTGGACCTAGAGAGGGCCATTGACGCCAGCCCCAGGCCCAGGGAATGCTGCACCGCATAGGCCAGGAGGCCCACGTCGTGCGAGCTACCCAGCTCAAGGAGCTGATCAAAGAGCGAGGTCGTGTCAAGGATGTCGATTTCCCCCTTCAGTATACGAGGCCTGAGGGGTGGGTCCCCCCGCCTCGACGAAGCCTCTAGCCTGATGGCGGGCTCTCCTTCGTAGCTGCGCATGAAACTAACTCCAAGAAACGCGGACGCCGCGTCCAGAACCCTCCCCAGGCTGGATGTGGCTATGCCAGGTGCACGAGCCTGCTGGAGCACTATTTCGAGCTCCTGGCGACCATAGGGGAGGCCGCGAAGGAGATCTCTGGAGGAGAAGAGCTTGGCGATTTCGGAATCACTTAGGAATCGGGAGAGGACCGAGGCGAGCATCCTCGCAGGATATGTGGAGGCCAGGTCCCCGCCGGGGAGCGACTGGTACTGGAGGTGGCCCAGCCGTCTATAACCCTTCGTGCTGAAACGCATCACTTCGCCTCCCCAGATGTTGCCGTCGTCGCCGAACCCCGTGCCGTCGACGGCGATACCGAGGACTTCGCCTTCGATCTGATGCTCTGCGGCCACGGACGCAAGGTGGGCCCAGTGGTGCTGGACCCTACGCAGAGGGGAGTGGAACCTCTCGCTCCATCTCTCGGCCAAGGCCGTGCTGGGATAGTTTGGGTGGAGGTCGCAGACTGTGGTGGAATCCTGGGGGCGAATCCCATAGTTCTTGAGGAGGAGTCGGATGTACCTCTCCAGCTCCAGTGAGGTGAAGTATTCGTCGGTGTCCCCGATGTACTGGGTGAGGACGGCCTTGTCGCCGAAGCCGACGGCCCCCGCGCTCTGGAGCATGGCGCCGAAGCAGACGGAGGGGGATAGCAGTCTCGCCGGGAGGTTTATCCATCTAGGAGCGTAGCCCCGGCCCCGGCGAAGGAGCGTCGGGCGTCCATCCGTCGTCCTCACAACGCTGTCGTCGACCCTGTTCACTATGCGACGATTGTGAAGGAGGAAGAAGTCGACGAAGGGCGAAAGCTTCTCCTTGGCGTCGCGCTCGTTGATGCACATGGGCTCGCCGGGAGGGTTACCGCTGGTCATTATGGCGAAATGGTCCCTGAACTGCCGGAGGATCAAGTGGTGGAGCGGAGTGTAGGGAAGAAAGAGGCCCACCTGGCGGAGGCCGGGGGCGATTCGAGGGGACAGCGGGGTGTCCTTTCGCGCATTCACCAGGACGATGGGCTTCTCCGGAGAGTCCAGGAGCTTCCTCTGGGCAGGAGATGCGGCGCCCAACATCCGGATGGCCTCCATGTCTAGCGCCATCACGGCGAAGGGTTTGCTGGGCCGGCGCTTCCTTTCGCGTAGCCTTTCAACCACGCTGTCGTCGCTGGCGCTAGCCGAAACGTGGAAGCCCCCCAGGCCCTTTATCGCAACGATCTTCCCCTGACTTAGGAGCCTCCCCACCTCTTCAATGGGATCGACGCCGTCCACCCCGCGGCCTCTGCGGTCCTCCAGCCAGACCCTAGGACCGCACGCGGGGCAGCTTATCCCCTGCACGTGGAAGCGCCGGACGTCCCCGGGGTCTTCGTATTCGTGCCGGCAGTCCTTGCAGAGCTTGAAGGGCTCCATCGAAGTGTTGGGACGGTCGTACGGCGTCGCTTTGATCACCGAGTACCTGGGGCCGCAGACGGCGCACGAGTTGAATGGATAGAGGTGGAACCTGCTATGGGGGTCCAGGACCTCGCCGAGACAGTCGTTGCATACGGCGATGTCGGCGGGTATCATAGAGGGGCTGTTGGCGCTGGCGTCGCTCTCCAAGATGGAGAAGGAGCCGTAGCCCTTCGGCTCCAGCGGCCTCATCTCGATGGACTCGATGTAGGCCGCGACGGGCTTCTCGGGCTCGATGGAGCGTCCGAAGGCTTCGATGGAGGAGCGAGAGCCTTCCACCACGGCTGTGACGGCGCTCCCGCCCACGTTCTGGACGTAGCCGCATAGCCCGTGCTTGGTGGCGAGCCTGTAGATGAAAGGCCGGAAGCCGACGCCCTGGACGACGCCGGTCACGGTCAGCTCCAGGGCTTCCTTCATCTTGCATCAGGCTCGGCTATGCGGGTCCAGGGGACGGTCGGGTGATTTATGCGTTGACCATGAGACACGGCCACTCCCCCCATTCACCAACAAGCCTCATATACGGTCTACGTGGTGCACCTAACAAGGAAGGAAAGTGAGCACTCTTGCATGAAATGAGCTTGGCCCAGAGCGTCATCGCCTCCGTCCTGTCAGAGGCCGACAAACATGAAGCGAAGAAGGTCCTGAAGATTCACCTTGCCATAGGGGAGCTAATGCAGCTGGACAAGCCCATCTTGGTCGAGTCCTTCAAGTCGCTGCTGGAGGGCCCAGTTTTGGGCGGCGCCGAGCTGGAGGTCACCGACGACAAGGCCGCCTTCACATGCCAGAAGTGTTCCGCGAAGTGGGGCATCGAGGAGGCGAAGAAGCAACTGAAGGGCGTCGCCGCGGAGCTGATGATCAGCGAGCCCGAAAGCAAGGAGCTCCCGCTCCACTTCCTTCCGGAACTCTACCCGGCTTTCATCCACTGCCCAAAGTGCGGAAGCTCGGACATCTTCCTCAGCGACGGCGGCGTAATCAAGATCACCAGGCTCGTCCTGGAGAAGAGTGAATAGAAACGCCTCTGATGTTCCAGCAAGACCAGGCGTTCACAAGGCTGAAGCGGATCAGACACGTAATATTGGTCGGCAGCGGTAAGGGCGGAGTGGGGAAGAGTTTCGTGGCGAGCGCCCTAGCCGTGACCCTGTCCAAGGAGGGCTTTTCGACGGCGCTCCTAGACATCGATGTGCACGGCCCCAGCCTTCCAAGCTACCTTGACGCCAGACCGCCCATTAGGAGCACTAAGGAGGGGCTGGAGCCCAAGGCCATCGGGAAGCTGAAGACCATGTCCGTTGGGTTCTTCACCGGTGACAGGCCGGCCCCCCTGAAGGGAGGGGAGAAGCAGGCATTGGTGACCCAGCTCCTAGCCCAGACCAACTGGGGGAGGCTGGATTACATGGTGGTGGACCTGCCTCCGGGGACGGGAGACGAGCTGCTCGCCGCCTTTAGGCTCTTCGCCGACAACTGTCGCCTCTTGCTGGTGGCCACCCCTTCGAAGCGCGCCCTTTCCGTCGTGGCCAAGCTGTCGAAGCTGGCCAAGCAGGAGAAGGTCGAGGTGGTCGGGTTCGTGCTGAACATGAGCTACCTAGTGGTGGGCAAGAAGAAGCTTTACGTGCTCGGCAAAGCTGAGCCGAAGTCCGTGGAGAAGGTTCTGGGAGCGAAGCTCCTGGCCGAGATACCGCTGGAGCCGAAGGTGAACGAGGAAGGCCTCCTGCTACTCCTCAAGAACAACAAGGAGCTCGCCGAAGCCTTCAGGTCACTGTCAAAGGGTGTGGGCGCAAGGGCTCATTCCTGACGCTGCTTCTTCTTCCTCGAAAAAGTGAACTTGGCCGTCAGCACCTTCTCCGAGCTGAAGATCCTGGAGCCGATGTAAAGCACGATGACGGTCCAGAGGAGTACGTAGCCAATCCCCAGGAGACCGATGGTGTAATTGCCCGTATAGGCCATCTTGGAGAAGATCGTCGCGTAGGAGAAGGGGAAGAGAAGGAGGCCTACCTGTATTCCGGTGGAGAAGCTCTGCAGGTCGCTGAAGAGGAGCATGAAGGTCGGAATCATGATGGGTATGATGAGGTAGCCGACGACGGCCTGAGCGCTGCGCACGTCCTCGCAGAAGACCCCTATCACGATGGCCAGCGACGTGGCGAAGGCGAGGGTCAGGAACAGAAGGGCTCCAAGGATGACATAGAAGAGGAGAGAGGGCGCCAGATTGAAGGATACCGACGTGGCGGTTGTGAAGGAGCTTGAGAAGGAATCTATGTAGTAGGTGTAGCCGATGACCGTGGTCACTGCCCCGAGGCCGGCGATGACCGTGGAACCTATGAGCTTGGCGGACAGAATGTTGAACCTGGACACCGGAAGGGTGAGAAGGGTCTCGAGGGTCTTCTGCTCCTTCTCCACGGCGATGGCGGTGGCGGCGATCTGCATGGCCAGGATGATTACAACCATCAGTGCGATGGGAGTCCCGAAGGACTGGCTCAGCATGATGCTGTCCAGCGTGGAGGGAGGTATGTCCACCTGCTCGCCGTTGACGATGCTGGTGGCGTTCACCTGCAGGGGCTGCATGACAACGGATGAGTTGAGCGTGGGGTCGGCAGTCTGGATGTAGTAGGCTGAGAGATAGCTGGAGAAGGAGGAGATGATGTCGGAGACCACTCCCGCCTTTGCCGATTCGGTGGTGGCGAACGTCTTCAGCGGCGTATATGTTTGGAGGGAGACCTCGCCGCGGTCCGTCACATTCTGGCTGAAGCCTTGCGGTATGACGACGAGGGTAGTGGCGTTCAGGTGCTGAGCGTCCGTTATGGCGGCGCTAATCTGTTCAGGCTGTATAACGTTGACGGTGACATTAGGGAGCGAAGTGAAGTACTGCACTGCCAGGGAGGAGTAGTTTCCTCCGTCGAGGTCCATGATGGCGAAGTTACCCGTGCCAATGCTATTCTGCACGGCTTGAGTGGACACGTTGATGGCCACGCCCATCAGAGGGTACATCAGGAGCGGCACGACTATCATCCCGAAGAGCAGCTTCGGGTCCTTGAGGAGGTCCCGCAGCTCTTTCATGACCAGGGTCCTGAAGACGCTAGCCGTTGTTGATCACCTTCATGAATGCCTCCTCGAGGTTCTCGGCCCTTGCAGAGGCCTTGACCTCGCTGGGAGAACCCACGGCCAGGAGGCGGCCGGTGTTTATGAGCGCTATCCTGTCGCAGAGATAGTCGACCTCCAGCATGTTGTGGCTGGAAAGGAGGACCGTCACGCCGAAGTTGCGCACGTAGTCCTTGACCATACGGCGCACGTAGGTGGCGTGCACAACGTCCAGCCCCGACGTGGGCTCGTCCATGATGGCCAGCTTCGGCTTGAACATCAGAGAGCGGGCGATGAGGAGCCTCCTCCCCATCCCCTGGCTGTAGGTCTTGGCCTTGTCCTTCAGCCTGTCGCCTAGCCCGGAAATGTCGCTGGCGGCGGTGACCATCTGATCCAGCTCCTCGCGGTTCGAAGCATAGAGGTTGGCCATGAAGTGAAGGTACTCCTTGCCCGACAGGTTCTGGTATGCTCCGGCCTCGCCGGGAAGGTAGCTAATCAAGCTCTTGACCTTCTGCGCGTCCTTGACGACGTCGTAGCCGAGGACGATGGCGCTGCCCGACGTGGGCTTAATGAGGGTGGAAAGGATCCGAAGCGTGGTGGTCTTCCCGGACCCATTGGGACCGATGAGACCAAAGATCTCCCCCTGTCGCACTTCGAAAGTGATTCCATCTAAGGCGACGATCGAGCCGTACACCTTCGTGAGGTCCCTCCCCTCGACCACGTTCATGATAACTCGACGGGCGCATGCGCCCTGAATTAAAGTTTGAAGTTTGATTCTTCGACAGACGGCGGTCAGCCTCAAAGCCTTAAATAATCCACACAAAAAACGCTATCGCTGTGGGCCTGTAGCTCAGCCAGGTAGAGATTGACCTCGCCTAGAGCGGCTGGCTCTTACGACACCGATCGGGTGCCGGAGAAACCAGTAGGTCGGGGGTCCGAATCCCTCCAGGCCCGCCTAGCTTCCTTTCTCAGAGTCGATTGTTCCCCTGGTCTTGAACGCTCAGCTTCGCCGCCGCTCCGGCGATTCCCTGCGTTCGCCTGTCCCCGAACTGTAGATGTCTAAGGATGAAGCTTCAGACCCATGCTCTTTAAAGAGAAGGCGGCGAACCACTTGACAAGTGGCTTGTCGACCAGAGAATTGCCCTCAGTGAAGAGGCTGTGCTCGATAATCCATAGCTCCTTCTCCCCACCCGGAGCGTCCTGGCAGGAGATACTCTCATTCGCGACAAAGTCAGCCGAATATGGATTCCGTGCCCTTGCCATCCAGGGCTGCTGGGCGGAAGATGTCAAGCATGTAATCAAAGGACAGGACGTACAGCTTTCGGTCTTCGTTGGGTACTCCTTGGGCGGCTCTACTATGGAGGCCAAGGTCATTGAAGTCGAACGCGGGATTACAGCTGGAGCAGACATGTTTGACTACCTGCCGAATCTGGGCTACCTCAGATCCGGCCTGTACACTAGATTCAGGGAAGAGCTGGCCGCGGTAGTGAGATCGGCGCAGGGTAGGCCGGTAATCGCGGCTTTGGAGCTTCCTCAGCTGAACATCGACGAGCGGATAAGGGCTGCATTGCTGGCCGAACAGGCTGGAATGGCAGCTGTAACCAACTCCAGCGGGTGGGGGACGGGAGGGCCAGCGACGGATGAAGGTATCCGCTTCCTGCGGACCACGGTGAGTTCAGAAGTCCAAGTCAAGGCTGCCGGTGGAATCAGGGACCTGGACACGGCTTTGCGCTTGATAGACGACGGGGCTTCTATCCTTGGCACGTGGTCCGGCTTCCAGATCATTGACGAGCTTAAGCAGAGGATCGGCAAGAGCTGAAGAGTCCTCCAGTGGATTGCCTACTGTCTCGGAAAAGCCCACAACACGAATTTGAGTTTGCAAGGCTGTAATGCGTCCTTGAAGATTTGCTACAGCTGGCTAAAGGTATTTAAGCTCAGCCGCGATATACCAGAGCGAAGCGAATTGGCGAAAGAACCGAAGTGTGCGTTTTGCGGGGGAATCATCGCTTACAATCCATACTTTACGACCATAGGTGGGAAGAAGCTCCCGTTCCATGCGAAGGCTTGCGCTGACGCCTACGGCGAGCGGAAGTGCGCGTTCTGCGGAGGCGTCATAGCATATGAGCCCTACGTCGAAACGATCGGTAAGAAAGAGCTTCCCTTCCATGCGAAGGCCTGTGCCCAAGCTTACAAGGAACACGCCAAGGCCGCGCGTGCCTAAGCCTGCGAAGCGAGAGACATACCTGTCCACACATGCGTTCTTTCTTGTTGTTTCTGATTGGCGATGCTTAATCGTCGGAACGGCTAGCCCCGATTAGGATTCCGGGTAGAGGACTTCCTGATCAGCAGGTGGAAGTCAACTTCGTCCTCCCAAGAATTCATGACTTCCTCTCCTCGGTTCCAGCAAAAGCTCAAAACGTTTTCCTTGGCGAGCCGGTCGTTCACAATCACCTCGAAGAGCTCACCGGCCTGGGCAGTCCGCATGGCCTTCTTGACGATGAGCATGGGGTTTGGGCAGGGCTGATCCCTGACGTCAACCATAATGGCGGCAGACGGCCTGTTCAATCGCGAAGCGCTCTTCTCTCTTCAGACATCTAATAACGTTGTCCTCTTTCCCCTGACCGGCCCGGTCAGATCAGAATGGATATCGGTCTGTGCCCGAACCCTTGCGTCCTCGCCCCTAAGAGTTTGAATGATCAAGTGGCCCGAGTGGCGCTCGAAGCGGACAAGCTTATATGAAAGGCGAGACGCAGGGGAACGTTCAGTTGAGCTCAAGACTCGGAAAGGCTAGAAAACGTGAGACCGTCGCCGTCATTGGCGCAGGGGTCATCGGAGGGGCCATAGCGAAGAGCCTTCTAAGCGCCAAGGGAAGGAGGGTCCTCGCCACCAGAAGGATTGTCAAGAACGCCAGTGAACTTGAAGCCTTGGGCGCTGAAGTCACTTCGGACAATAGGAGGGCCGCAAGGGAAGCGGACATCGTCTTCCTCTGCGTCAAGCCTGCCGACGCCTCGAAGGTGCTCAAGGAGATGTCCCGGGAGTTGGCGGGGAAGCTGGTGATCTCGACCGCGGCGACCGTCCCCCTAGATTTCTACGCGAAGCTCGTCCCGGGAGCCAGGTTCGTGAGGGCCA
The DNA here is from genome assembly GCA_049509455.1 of Conexivisphaerales archaeon. Classification (GTDB taxonomy): domain Archaea; phylum Thermoproteota; class Nitrososphaeria; order Conexivisphaerales; family DTJL01; genus DATKKG01. The sequence continues at coordinate 71,486 of JBEKZX010000001.1, read as the reverse complement.
TGCCCAACGTTGCCGTGCTGGTCGGCGAGTCGTTCACAGGATACTGCTGCGGAGAAGGTGTGACGGCGCAGGACAGGAAGCTTGTCCACGGCTTGTTTCAGGAGTTCGGCATCTGCGCCGAGGTGGAGGAAAGGCATATGGACGCCATCACCGCCCTGAGCGGGAGCGGCCCCGGCTACCTTTCGATCATCATAGAGGGGCTGATGTACGCGGGGCTGAGGGTGGGCCTGCCCAGGGACCTGGCCCTAATGAGCTCCGCCCAGACGGTTCTTGGAACGGGGAAGCTGGTGCTCGAGCTGAAGGAGAACCCCGCGAAGGTCAAAGACATGGTCACGACGCCGGGCGGCACCACTATCGAAGCCATTTACGAGCTAGAGGGCAGCCAGATTAGGCAGGCGCTCATGCGAGCCGTGATGGAGGCGACCGAGAAGAGCCAGGCGATACGTGAGAAGCTCGGCATTCCCCCTGGGTAGATCCTTCCGCCTTTCATCGCTCCATGAACCATTGTAAAATACCCAAAAACCTGACAATATTCCCACAAAATATATACTATAATTCTCTTCGTGGGTTTATGCGTGCCAAGACGGGCTCCGTCCCATTGGTCCTCCATGACAAATCTTCTTAGGCTGGGGAGACGGTGAAAGCCCTGAGCGAGCCTTGCAATACGTCGCAAAGCGAGAAGCCCTTTCGAGGCTGATCTCCAACCTGCGTTCCCTAGGCTATACCGTGATAGGCCCCAAGCTCGAAGACGGCGCGGTCTGCCTCAAGGAGATAGAAGCGTTCGGGGACCTGGCATCGGGCGTGGTGGACGTCCAGGCCCCAGGCAAGTATAGGGTGGAAGGACCGTCTCCGTTCGTATTCTCCGCGGTGAACGGCCCCCAGTCAGCCAAGAAGTTCCTTCACCCGAGCTCCGTGCCGATGGTGACGCTCAAGGAGGACCGGGTCGGGCTGAAGGTGGAGTCGGTCTATCGGGCTGAAGAGAAGTACGCCTTCCTAGGCCTCCGACCCTGCGATCTGAAAGCTGTCGAAGTGCTCGACAGGGCGCTCATGATGGAGCAGTACAAGGACCCGGTGTACACGCCTCTCAGGAAGGTGTCGTTAACGATCGTGGTCAACTGCGGCAGGGCAGGAGAGAATTGCTTCTGCGCCTCCATGGGGACGGGCCCGAAGGCGAAGGGCGGCTACGACCTCGCCATCACCGAGCTACCTGACAAGATCCTCGTGGACGTAACTGAAGGAAGGATGAGCCTGATGGAGGGAATTGAGATGTGGCCTGCCACGCCGGAGGAGCTACACCAGGAGCGGGACCTGATCCGCAAGGTGAGCAAGGATATGCACAAGAGGATCGACAGGGAGAACCCCTCCGACTTCATGTACACGGGGCTGGAGAGCCCGATATGGGAAGAGATGGCGCAGAGATGCCTGAGCTGCGGCAACTGCACCATGGTATGTCCCACGTGTTTCTGCAACATCCTCCAGGACGCCACGGACCTGAAAGACGGAAGCGTTACCAGGGTGAGGGTCTGGGACTCCTGCCTCTCCAAGAACTTCACCTACAGCGCTGGCGGGAACCCACGCCTGGAGAGGAAGGCCCGCTACCGCCAGTTCGTGATGCACAAGTTCGCCTACTGGCCGGACCAGTTCAAGCTCTACGGCTGCGTCGGATGCGGCAGGTGCATCACTTGGTGCCCGGTGGGGATTGACATCTCCGACACGGTTAACAGGGTTCTCAGGACGCAGGGAGAGAAGAGGCCGCTCCCGGAGGTGGTCAAGGTTGCCTGAAACCCTGGCGCTCACATACACGCAGGCCGTCGTCAAGGAGATAGTGCCTGAAACCCCCGACACGTTGTCCTTTTCGTTTGAGCTATCAGATGGAAGGGGGCCGGCCGACTTCCAGCCGGGCCAGTTCAACATGCTTTACGTCTATGGAGTAGGCGAGGTGCCCATCTCCATCGCGTCGTCCCGCAGCGAGAAGACGGTTAAACATACGATTCGCTCCGTGGGCGCTGTGACCATGCTCATCTCTAGGCTGAAGATGGGGGACGTCTTAGGGCTGCGAGGCCCATTCGGCTCTTCGTGGCCAGTAGAGCGCAGCCATGGAAAGGAGCTATTGATTATCGCCGGAGGGCTGGGGCTGGCGCCTTTGCGCCCGGTCATCCTGGATGCCCTTGCTTCCGCCCACAGCTTCAAAGGTGTGAAGATACTTTACGGTGCTAGGACCCCGAAGGACCTGCTTTACAAGTACGAGCACGCAAGCTGGAGCAAAAGGGAAGGAGGCCAATTCCTTACCACCGTGGACAGGGCCGAAGAGGGTTGGTCGAAGAACGTCGGCGTAGTGACGACCTTGTTCAAGGAGGTGGACGTCTTGGCCGAAGAAGCCATGGCCTTTGTCTGCGGGCCCGAAATAATGATGAAGTTTACAGTGCAGGAACTCCTCCGGCGCAGGGTCCCTCAGGACAATATCTTCGTCTCCCTTGAGAGGCACATGAGCTGCGGCGTCGGAACCTGCGGCCATTGCCAGATGGGGCCGGTGTTCATTTGCAAGGACGGGCCCATCTTCGCCTACCCCATGGTGAAGAGGTTCTTCGCGAAGGAGGGGGTGTAGGCCATGGCGAAGCCCAGGCTGGGAGTTTTCAAGTTCTCGTCGTGCGACGGATGCCAGCTCTCCATATTGGACGCCGAAGATGAGCTTCTGGCAATTGCTGACAGCGTGGAGATTTGCGACTTCCTGGAGGCCACCAGCGCCTCGGCCGGCGCACCCTACGACGTGGCCCTCGTCGAGGGCTCCATCTCCACGCCGGACGAGGTGGAGAAGATCCTGCGTGTTAGGGAGGACTCCAGGATGCTGGTCACCATAGGCGCCTGCGCCACGGCAGGCGGGCTGCAGGCTCTGAGGAACTGGAGCAGGCTGGACATCTTTAAGGAGGCGGTCTATCCGGAGCCGAAGATAGTGCGTTCCTTGGAGAAGGCGCTGCCGGTCAGTGATTTCGTTGCGGTGGACTTCGAGCTTCGCGGTTGCCCGATCAGCAAGGTGCAGTTGCTGCAGTTCTTCTCGGCGGTGCTCCGAGGCGCCAGGCCGAGGCTACCCGCCAATGCCGTCTGCTTCGAGTGCAAAAGGAAGGGGACCGTCTGCGTAGTGGTGGCCAACGGGACGCCCTGTATGGGACCTGCCACGGTGGACGGCTGCGGTGCCATCTGCCCCTCGTTCGGCAGGGGCTGCTACGGCTGCTTCGGGCCGTCAGACGACGTCAACCTGAAATCCTATGCCTCCTGGCTCGAGAAGAGCGGCATCGACCTTTCCGCCGTCAAGCTGCTTGTAAAGGGGATAAACTCGTACTCGAAGGAGTTCAGAAGGTGGTTGGAGACAGTTGACTAAGAGGCTTGTCGTGGACACGGGTCCTCTCGCCAGGGTCGAAGGCGAGGGTTCTCTCACGATTGAGAGCGAGGGCGGGAAGGTCCTAGACGTCCGCCTGAACATGTTCGAGCCACCGCGCTACTATGAAGCCTTCCTGCAAGGGAGGAAGGTCGAAGAGGTGGTGGATATAGTATCCAGGATCTGTGGCATCTGCCCCGTGGCCTACCAGATCAGTGCTCTGAACGCCCTAGAAGGGCTCTTCGGCGTGGAGATAGATGAGCAGGTGCAGCGGCTGCGGCGGCTCATCTACCTAGGCGAATGGATAGAAAGCCACGCCCTCCACGTGTTCATGCTGGCCGCCCCGGACTTCCTCAGGGTTCCAGACGCTATGACCCTAGCGAAGCAGAAGCCGGACCTCGTCAACAAGGCCCTCTCTCTGAAACACCTCGGGAACAGCCTGATGGCGGTGATAGGCGGAAGGGAGGTGCACCCGGTATCGTTGAAACTGGGAGGGATATACAAGGCACCTGAGAGAGAGTCTTTGGCTGGGTCGCTTTTGAAACTGGAGACATTACAGGGCTTCGCTGAAGAGGCCGTCCGCCTCACTAGTTCATTCGAAGCTCCCGCGCTGGAAAGGGACGTGACCTTCGTGAGCTTAAGGGAGTCCACGCGCTACGCGATCACCGGCGGAGACATCGTCTCGAATAGAGGGCTCCACATTGCTCCGTCGGCTTACGAGGATAATTTCGTCGAACACCAGGTGGAGTACTCTAATGCGCTCCGCTCCCTGACCAGGGAGGGAGAGTCATACATGGTGGGGCCGTTGGCGAGGGTCAACCTGAACTTCGACCAGCTCAGCCCGAAGGCCAGGGAGCTGGCGGACGATGTCGGCTTCAAGTCACCGGTGACCGACCCATTCAAGAGCATCGTGGGCCGGGCGCTCGAACTGGTGCACGCCCTAGAACAGGTCAAGGAGGAGGTGAGGCTGTATTCCAAACCGGCTCATCCCTATTCGAGCTATGAGTATCGCGAGGGAACGGGCTTCGGGGTGAGCGAGGCGCCGAGGGGGGTCCTCTACCACAGCTACGAGGTGAGCCGGAAGGGGTACATTGAGAAGGCGAAAATCGTCCCACCAACGGCCCAAAACCAGGTGCGGATCGAGGAGGATGTGAGGCAGCTGGCCCCGAGAATCATCGAAGCACCTCCCGCTGAGGCCAGGAGGATAAGCGAAATGGCGGTGCGGAACTACGACCCGTGCATATCATGCGCTACGCACTTCCTTAAGCTGAAGGTCCAGCGCCTCTAGAGACGCCCATCTCATAGCCGTGGCGTGGGCACCGCTGAGGGATCTGAAGCCTCCCTTGCGTAGAATGAGGAGCCTCTTCGCAACTTCCCTGCGTCGTCGCTCATTCCGGGAAAGGTGGTATTACGCCGTTCCTCATCAGCACGTCGATTTGGTTCCTAGCATGGGATATCATGACGGTGGCCGTCTCCATGAGCTCATTCCTAGTCATCTTCTTCCTGGTGATGCCCTGCTCCATGGCCTTCATGGCGACCGCCGTGGCCACGCGCGGATAGACCTCCCACTCGGTCATCTTGGGGACGATGCGCTCTTCGCTGAGCCCTCCCTCCTCGGCGAACTCCGCCAGCTCGATTGAGGCGGCGACGGCCATCTCGTCGGTGATGGTCTTAGCCCTGATGTCCAGGACGCCCCTGAACAGTGAGGGGAAGACCAGTGAATTGTTCACCTGGTTGGGGAAGTCGCTGCGGCCGGTGGCGACGATCTTGGCGCCAGCATTCTTCGCCTCCCAGGGCCATATCTCGGGCACGGGGTTCGCCATAGCGAACACAATCGAATCCTTCTCCATGCTCTTGATCCACTCGGTCTTCACGACGTCGGGGCCTGGGGTGGCGGCGGCAATCAGGACGTTCGCTCCCTTCAGCGCGTCGGAGATGCCGCCCTTCTTCTTATCGCCGTTCGTCTTGAGCGTGATTTCGTACTTCCAGGGGTTCTGCAGGGCAATCTTGTCAATGTCCTCGCGTTCGGGCTGCAGGATGCCCTTGCTGTCCACGAGGATTATCTTCTTCGGGTCGACGCCGGCGGTCATGGCCAGGCGCGCGTTGCTGATGTTGGCAGCACCCGCACCGAGGAAGACCACCGAGACGTCGGCCATCTTCCTGCCGACCACCTTCACGGCATTGATTAACCCAGCGACGGTGGCAGCCGCGGTCCCCTGCTGGTCATCATGCCAGACAGGGATGTTCATCTCCCTCCTGCATCTCTCCAGTATGTAGAAACAGTCGGGCTGTCTGATGTCTTCGAGGTTGATGCCGCCCAGGGCCGGCTCGAGGACCTTCGCCACATCGACGAAACGTTCCTTGTCTGGGACTCTGATGGGAAGGGCGAAGGCGTCGACCCCTCCTAGGTACTTGAATATTAGAGCCTTCCCCTCCATCACAGGCGCCGAAGCCTCCGGGCCGATGTCGCCCAGGCCGAGGACCCTGGTCCCGTTGGTGAGGATGGCGATCGTATTCCAACGGTTGGTATACTCAAAGGAGAGGCCTTTGTCTTTGAATATCTCCTTCGAGACCTGAGCCACGCCAGGCGTGTACCACACCCCAAAATCCTTCAGCGAGGTGACGGGAACACGGGGGACGACTTCGACCTTTCCACCGTAGTATTTCGCATATTTGACCGCCAGCTCATAGGGCTTGTTGACATCTTGTTTTTCTCCCAACGGTAGACACTCAAAATAAATTGGCTTCATCTGAGATTTAAGGTTGTCCAATGGACATTTCGCCCAAACTGTCTGTCAGGGGGGCATCGTATGTCAAGACCTTACAGACTCGACCGTAAACACTTAATAGAAACGGACGACGATTGAATTTAAATGTCTGTGAAGTGGCGCAGCCGACCTAGCGCCATCGGAGGTCTTCTCGTCGACACCGCTATGGGTCGCACCTATGCCGACGCGGTCATTCGCCATGCTCGTCTTGTGAACGTCAACACAGGCGAGATAGAGGAGGACGTGGACGTCGCCGTCAAAAGGGACAGGATAGCGCTGGTGGGGGAAGCTAAGCATACCGTGGGACCCCGTACGGAGGTCATCGACGCGAGAGGGATGTACCTTGCCCCCGGGCTCATCGACGCTCACATGCACATAGAGAGCTCCATGGTCACGCCTACCCAGTTTGCGAGGGCCGTCCTCCCCAGGGGGACGACCACGGTCTTCGTGGACCCTCATGAAATCGGGAACGTCATGGGGATGTTGGGGGTCAGGTACATGCTCAGGGAGTCTCTTTCCCTCCCCTTGAAGGTCTACTTCACCCTGCCTTCGTGCGTGCCAGCCTTCCCGGGGTTCGAAACGGCGGGCGCGGCCATAGGCCCCCTTGATATTTCGAAGGCGCTGAAGTGGCCGAACGTGGTGGCCCTGGGCGAGATGATGAACTATCCCGGGGTCCTGAGCCTGGACAAGAACGTAATGGGAAAGATTCGGGCAACCCTCGAAGCTGGGATGCTGGTGGAAGGCCATTCCCCTGGCCTCCGTGACCGATCTCTGTCGGCATACGTGGCCGCAGGGATCACGTCGTGCCATGAAGCGACGAGCAAGGAGGAGGCTGTCGAGAAGCTGAGGAGGGGTATGTACCTCCAGGTGAGGGAGGGCTCGGCGTGGCTTGACCTGAAGGAGACCATCAGGGCAGTAACCGAGGGAGGGGTGGACAGTCGCCACGTCTGCCTCGTGACCGATGATAGGGAGCCAGGCTCCCTAGTGAGGGAAGGCCACATGGACCATGTGGTGAGGAGGGCCGTCGAAGAGGGCGTCTCCCCCGTCGTGGCCATCCAGATGGCCACGATAAACCCGGCCGAACACTATGAAATGGGACGCTATCTGGGATCCATTTCGCCCATGAGGAGCGCCGACCTGTTGTTGCTCCCGTCTCTGGAGGACTTCAGGCCCTCCATGGTGATGGCCGACGGCAGAGTCGTAGCCAGGGACGGTCGCCTGGAAGTCGACATCAAGCAGCCGAAGGCTCCCAAGCAGATGGTGGAGTCGATTCATCTCAAGCGCCTCCCCGTCCCCGAAGATTTTGTGATAAGGGCACCCGAGGAACGGGGGACCGTGGAGGTCAGGGCCATAGGGGTGACGGGGGGCAGCGTGTATACTAAGGAGCTCATCGAGGAAGTGGCCGTGAGGGACAGCGAAGCGCAAATCTCTCGCTCAAAGGACGTCCTGAAGGTCGCCGTCGTAGAGAGGCACCATGGAAGAGGGAACAAGGCCGTAGCATTCACGAAAGGTTTCGGCTTCAAGGACGGGGCCGTGGCATCGACGGTCGCGCACGACTCACACAACCTGCTCCTGGTGGGAGCCGACGAAAGGGACATGGCCTTCGCAGCTAGGACGGTCACAGAGCAGGGAGGGGGGATGGTGGCGGTCAGGGGGAAGCACGTCGTCGGCTCGATTCGGCTCCCAGTGGCCGGGCTCCTCTCTGAGAGGCCGGTCGAAGAGGTCGCCGAGGAGGCAGAGGGCCTCCTTGAAGCATGGAGGAGGATGGGCTGTGAGATGGTAGAACCCTTCATGACGATGTCTCTGATAACCCTCACCGTCCTCCCGGAGCTGAGGCTGAGCGACAAGGGGCTGCTGAACACAAGAACGTTCAGGTTCGTAGAGCCCGTGCTAGGTTAGCGAACAATACAGAAACGGGATTCGAACCCTACTTGACCTGGACTTCCTGCTTGATGGTTATTTCCTTCACGATGCCGGCCGCCACCGTCCTGCCCGAGTCCCTAAGAGCGAACCTTCCCAGCTCGGGGAAGTCCTTGTAGGTCTCGATGCAGACGGGCTTAAGCGGCCTTATCTTCACGATGGCCGCGTCGCCCGTCTTCAGGCTCTTGGGCTTGTCCTCCACCACCTGGCCGGTGCGCGGGTCGATCTTCGACACCAGCTCGCTCACTGAGGCCGCGACCTGCAGAGTGTGCGCATGAAGGACTGGGGTGTAGCCTGCGGCGATGGCTGTCGGATGGAACACTACGATTATCTGGCCCACGAATTCCTTCGCCACGCAGGGCGGGAAGTTGGGGGAGCCTACGACGTCGCCCCTCTTGATGTCGGTCTTGGCTATGCCCCTGATGTTGAAGCCGATGTTGTCCCCGGGTATGGCTTGCGGAATCTGGGAGTGGTGAGTCTCGATGGTCTTGACTTCACCCTTTACCCCCGTAGGCATCACCACCACGACGTCGTTGGGCTTCAGGACTCCCGTCTCCACCCTGCCGACGGGGACTGTCCCGACACCGGTGATAGTGTAGACGTCCTGGACGGGTATCCTCAGTGGCTTGTCTGTGGGCTTGGAGGGCTCAACCAGGAGGTCCAGAGCGTCCATCACGGTGGGACCCTTGTACCAAGGCATGTTGGTGGACCTGGTGATGAGGTTGTCGCCCTTCCAGCCGGATACCGGTATGATGCTGAGCGTTTCGACTTTGTACCCCACCTTCTTCAGAAGGGCCGACGCCTCGGCCTTCACTTCCTCGAACCTCTTCTGGTCGTAGGGAGTGGGGGTGGTGGCGTCCATCTTGTTAATCAGCACGATCAGCTGGTTGACGCCCAGAGTCTTCAGCAGGAAGGCGTGCTCCACGGTCTGGCCGCCTTCGCCGAGTCCCGCCTCCGTCTCTCCGGGTTTGGACGAGATCACCAGAACGGCCGCGTCGGCCTCGCTGGCTCCCGTAATCATGTTCTTTACGAAGTCCCTGTGTCCGGGGGCGTCGATGAGCGTGAAACTGTACTTCTTGCTCTCGAACTTCTGGAACGCCAGGTCCACGGTGATGCCTCTCTCCCTCTCTTCCTTGAGCTGGTCAAGGACCCAAGCGAACTTGAAAGTGTCGCCTCTGCCTGTCTCTTCGGAGCTCTTCGCGTACTCGTCAATGAGCCGCTGGTCGACGACGCCGAGCTCGAAGAGTAAGTGACCCATGGTAGTCGATTTGCCGTGGTCGATATGGCCGGTGACTACGATGTTCAAGTGTGGTTTCTCAGGCAACTGGATGCACCCTAACTAACGCATTACCACAAGGAAGATATTATTTAAGGTTTAGCACGAGGAGTTCTAACGTGAAGAGAGGGCGATGCGCTCCTGCTCCGTCTTCTTCTTCACGGAGAAGCTTGAGCCGTCGTTGTTCGCGGCGGCGATTATCTCCTCGGCCAGAACCTCTTCGATGCCACGCTGGGAGGAGAATGCCGCCTCCCTCACCCCTTCGGCTATGAACCTCAACGCCAGGTCGATCCGGCGGAGGGGTGCGACGTCGACGGAGAGGTGGTACACGACACCTCCATAGCTTATTCTTGTCGTGTCTTCGTTGGGGGCCGCGTTCTCGACGGCCTGGACGAGGACTTGGACGGGGTTCTCGCCCGTCTTCAGCTCGACGATTTCCAAGGCGGCGCTCACTATGTTCATGCTCTTCTGCTTCTTGCCGCCCATCCTGCCGGTGTTCTTCGCGTCCTTCCTCCCGAAATGCATCAAAGAGTTGGCCAACCGCTCGACGATGCTGACGTCCGCCTTGCCAAATTTTTTGTGCTCATGACGGCCGTGCGTGTGGGGTATGACCGAGGGCTTCAGCGAAAGGACCCTCTGTAGGCCCACGTCGGTGACTTCGACTTCAGAAACGTCCCATTTCCCGAATAGCAGAATCTTTTCCGTCATGGGCGTCTACCTCTTGGGCTTCTCCTTGCGGCCCACTACCAGCATACCCAGCGAGACTCCGTTCACGGTGGAAACCTGCCACCGGACGCCTGGGATGTCTCCCATGGCCCTTCCCTGAGATCCGCCGATTCCTTCGATGACGACTTCATCGTGCTCGTCGACGTAGTTCAGGGCACCGTCGCCCGGAAGGAAGGCCGTGACCTGCTTTCCGTTCTTGACCAGCTGAACTCTGACGCACTTCCTGATGGCGGAGTTGGGTTGTTTTGATTCAACGCCCACCTTCTCCAGCACGATCCCTCTAGCCTGAGGGGAAGCCTCGAGGGGGTCCGCCTTCTCGTCCAGCTTGAGCATCCTTCTCTTGTAGTACTTGTTGGACCAGCGATGCTGCTGCCTCTGGCTCTGCAGCTTTCGGGCAGCGAACTCGCCTCTGGGTGACTTGTGCGCCAAGCCTCAGTCATCAACCCGCTGACATGGAGCAATATAAGATTTGGGTTCCAATAGGCGTTTCACTGAGTTATTATGTGAATGTGTTCGATGCCAAAGTATCGCTTCGCAAGGATCCTCGCCCGCTCGGCGTTCCTGCCGCCTCGCCCCAGCACGGCCCCCTTGTTCTTAGTCGATACCGTTACGATGCCCACCTTGGAGCCGTCGGCCTTCTCGTTCACCTTGGCTTCGAAAACGTTCCTAGAGCCCAGAGCGTTCTTGATGAACTCACGCGGGTCATCGGAGTACTCGACGAGCTCGATGGGTCGCGCTAGAACGTTCTCGAGGTTGGCTATGGTCTGCCCCTTCTTGCCGATGGCCTGGCCCATGAACTCCTTCTCGAGGACAAAGATTATGCGATCCCCGGCCTGATCGATCACGCAGTCCCTCGAGCTGACGCCGGTGACGTTCTGGAAGACGGCCATGAGGCCGAGCTCTTCGGAAGTGAGCTTTATTTCAGACGACAAACCAACACCGCAATCCTAAACTAACGAAGCAACTCTCGCCGCCTGTTCTTTAAGCCTTTTGCTCTGCGCCACCCTCGGGGACCTTGGGTCTGAGCAGCTTGCCGATGTCCGCATCCCCGGCGCTCTTCACGGAGAGCACCTTGACGGGAAACGATCTACCTGCAGCCGCACCCAAGGCCACGGCCGAGTCTTCGAATATCAGCAGGGGGACCTCCGCCTCCTTGCAGGCCTTCTCGACGGCTTCCCTCTCCTCGCTGAGTAGGGATTCGGACACGACGACCAGCTTAGAGCTCTTGAGGGATTTGAGGCTAGCCCGCTCGCCCAGGACCACATTGCCGGATTTCATGGCAACCTTGATCACCGATGCGATCCTCTTGTTGTCCAAGTTCATTCGCCACCCTTCATGTAGATATCAACCATCCCGGTGCCAACGGGTATGGTGGAACCTACAATAACGTTTTCGGTCACGCCCTTGAGCTCCTCCGTCTCCCCTTTCGCGGCCGCTTCGGCCAACGTGGGGACGGTGATTTCGAAGGCCGCCCTGGCGAGGACGCTGGTCTTGGAGCCTGCGATCCCGTGCCTGCCAATCTGCTGGAGCAAGCCCTTGCTCGTCATCAGGTCCGCTACTAGGAGGATGTGGCGGACGTCCACCTCGAGACCCTGCTCGTCCAGCGTGTTGAGTATCTCCCTGACGATGGCGTTGCGCGCGGCTTCGATGCCCAGGTTCATGGCTATCTCGTAGATGTTGTTGGTCGTGGTCCTGGTGTCATCCACTCCGGGGAGCTTCAGCACCTTGCCCAAGTTCGAGCCGGCCGTCTGAATCATCCATTCGGAGTCCTTGGGCACGACCGAGACGCTCATGATCCCGGGGACGCCCTTGACTCTGGTGTTGAGCGATTTGTCCCTGACGCTGATGGAGGCTTGGTCCTCGAAGTTGTCCACTAGGATCTTGAAGAACCTCCCCTTCTCGTCCACCTTGGTCTTGTTCTTGGGTGACTTTATGACAGAGGTGATGGTTTCGATGGTGCAAGCCCTTTCGGCCATCTTCTCCGCGTCTAGGACGAACTCGAAGGAGATCTCCGCGTAGTCCTTCTTGACCTGCTTGACGAGGTCGCCCACCTTGGTGAAGAGTATCTCTCTGGCCACCTCTAACGCCTTCTCCTGGCTGACCTTGTGCTCTTCGTCGAGGTAGACATCCATGGTAGGTGTGCTGGGTTGTTTGCGTGCGTCCACCAGCTCGATGAGCCTAGGCAGGCCCAGGGTGACGTCCCTCTCTCTTACGCCTGCGAAGTGGAACGTCCTGAGGGTCATCTGTGTGCCCGGCTCGCCGATGGACTGCGCGCCTACGACGCCCATGGCCTCGCCCGGCTCCACGAGCGCCTTCTTGTACAGCGCCACCGTGGTTTCGCATACCGCCTTGGACGACTTCTTGCTGAGCCCTCCCTTCTTCAGGGCCTCCTCGAGCTCCTCGGCGAGCCTGGGGTTGAGCCTCTCGTTGTAGCCTTTGACCATGGCCTTCGCCTCGGTCTCCTTTATCCTGGGAGGGGTCTTGTCGTCGAGCAGCTCCTGCGAGTCGATAAGCCTGTCGACGTTGACGGCCTTGCCATGGTCGCTCTTGGAGGGATCGACGCCGTCTTCTCCGTACCTGAACTGAATGAGGTTGCCCTGAGGATCCCTGACGGTGGAGTCGTACTCCACCCTGACGTGTTCCATGGCGTTCACCAGCCTCCTCTGCATGTAGCCGCTCTGCTGGGTCCTAACGGCCGTGTCAACGAGGCCTTCCCGCCCGCCCATGGCGTGAAAGAAGAACTCGATGGGGTCGAGGCCCTCCCGGTAGTTGGACTTCACGAACCCGTACGCGTCGGGGTTCTTCTCCAGCTGCTTAAAATGGGCCAACGCTCTGTGGTAGTAGCCCCTGGTGATGCGCTTGCCTCGCACCGACTGCTGTCCGACGATGGCCGTCATCTGCCCGAGGTTGAGCGAAGAGCCCCTCGCTCCCGTCTTGGCCATTACGATGCCGGAGTTCGTGTCGGGGAGGGTCCTCTCGACCACGCGGCCGGCGTGGTCCCTAGCCTTGCTCAACTCGCTCATGATGTACTGTTCCAGGGCCGCCTCGGGCTTGAGGCCCTTAATCAAGGGCAGCTTACCCGCGTCGTACTTCTTGTAGAGGTCTCCGACGCTGCCGTAGGACGCACCTATAATGTCGTAAATCTCCTTGACGGCATCGGTGCTGAGCTCCAGCTCGTCGAAGCCGAATGAGAAGCCCACCGAGGTGATGTAAGCTCTTAGGATCCTGAGGATGGAGTTAAGGAAGGTCCTAGCCGCGTCGGTGCCGTAGTCCTTCACTATCCTGTGGAGGATGGTGTCGGGCTCCTCGGCTCCGATCGAGGCCTTGTCGATGACTCCGGACTCTAGGACGCCCTCCCTTACGACGACGTCCTTGCCCTTCTTGCCGCCCTTGGCCTTGAACCACTTCGAGGTCAGCACGTAGTTGAAGTCCTTGGGAAGGAACAGGCTGAAGAGCTGCTTGCCGGTGTAGAGCTCCTCGGGCTCCTTCTTATCCGGAGGCGGAAGCTCTCCCGTGTATCCACCGGCGTATGCCAGATTGGAGAACTCGGTCTTGGAAAGGAAAACCCCGTCCCTAGTCAGCAGAAAGGCGGCCGTCAGGAAGTCCCTTATCGCCCCGATAATGGGGCCGCCGTACCTGGGCGAGATGAGCTGGTCTTGGACCCGCATAAGGGTCAGGGCTTCGGAGCGCGCTTCCTCTCCCTGAGGGACGTGGAGGTTCATCTCGTCCCCGTCAAAGTCGGCGTTGTAGGGGGGACAGACTGCTGGGTGAAGCCTGAAGGTCCTGTACGGGAGGACCTTCACAAAGTGGGCCATGATGGACATTCTGTGCAGCGAAGGCTGGCGGTTGAACAGCACGACGTCGCCGTCGCTCAGGTGCCTCTCGACGACGTATCCAGGAGCTAGAGCTTCGCTGATGGCCTGCCGGTCGCCGGCAAACTCTAGGCGGATTTTCACGCCGTCGGGCCGGATGATGTAGTTGGCGCCTGGATGGGTCGTGGGGCCGTTGATGACCAGCTTCTTCAGGTGCTCGATGTTCCATGGGGCCACCTTCTCGGGAACGGTGAGCTTCTTCGCCACCTCCGCGGGTACGCCCACCTCGGAGATGTCGAGGCTGGGGTCCGGGGAGATGACCGTGCGGCTGGAGAAGTCTACCCTCTTGCCTGAGAGGCTCCCTCTGAAGCGTCCTTCCTTGCCCTTCAGCCTCTGGCTGATGGTCTTCAACGGCCTCCCAGACCTGTGGTGGGCCTGCGGTATGCCGGAGACCTCGTTGTCGAAGTAAGTGGTGACGTGATACTGCAGAAGGTCGACGAGGTCCTGTACGATGAGGGGCGGCGTGCCCGACTCCTTGCTTTCGCGTACTCTCTGGTTGACTCTGAGGATGTCAACGAGCTTGTGAGTGAGGTCGTCCTCGGACCTGATGCCCGTCTCTAGCGTGATAGAGGGCCTGACGGTGACGGGGGGCACAGGGAGGACCTGAAGGACTAGCCACTCCGGCTTGGCCGACGTCGGGTCGAAGCCCAGCAGGACGAGGTCCTCGTCGAGTATCCTCTCCATGCGCTCTCTTATGGCCGCGGGAAGGAGGCGGACGGCGCCTCCTTCGTCGTTTATCTCGTGGAACAGGTGGGGCTTGGTGAACTCGACTTCCAGCTTCTTCTTGCCGCAGTGCGGGCAGACCTTGGCCTTCTTCGCCTTGGCGACTATCTCCTTAGAGATCCGCTCCACGATGTTGGGGGTCGTGTACCCCTTGACCTTAATCTGTTCTCTGTAGGCCTTGACCTCGTCCTCGGGGAGGAGGACCCGGCCGCAGCTGCGGCAGGTGGCTACAAGGAGCGTGTGGGTGATCGTGACAAAGGCGACGTGTAACACGGGCTCGGCGAGCTCGATGTGGCCGAAGTGGCCGGGGCAGCGGGCGCTGGTGTTGCCACACGTGCCGCATTTCTGGCCCGGCTCCAGGACGCCCAGGCGGCTGTCCATGAGGCCTCCTTGGACCGGCATTCCGTCCTCATCGTAGGTCTCGGGGACGGTGATCTCGACTGTAGAGTACTTCCTGACCTCCGAAGGCGAGAAGACACAGAACCCGATTCCGCCCACGGTCTTAATCGCTTCTTCCATCTCAATACACCTCTAGACCTTGTCCTTCAGCTTCAAGCGTGGCGCTATCACCAGGCTCATCATTTCTTGAAGGAGCAGCTTGAAGGCGTAGGCCACCGTGACTGTTGAGATCTTGCTCGAGTCGCCGTCCACCTTGCATACGTACTTGCGCTGCCGCGAATCATAGTAGGCGATGAGCCCGCACTTCTCGCAGATGTGGACCTCCGTCTTGTCGGACTCCTCGAGGAGCCTGTCCTTCAGAACCATGGCCGCGCCGTAGGCTATTAGACAGTCTCTCTCCATCTCTCCGAACCTGAGGCCTCCGCCGCGGGCCCTCCCTTCAGTGGGCTGCTTGGTGAGCATCTGCACCTGGCCGCGGGCGCGGGCGTGTATCTTGTCGGCCACCATATGGTGGAGCTTCTGATAGTAGACGACTCCCGTGTAGATGTCGGCCGGGTAGCGCTTCCCTGTGCGGCCGTCGTACATAACTTCGCGGCCCGACTCCAGGAAGCCGAACTGCTTCAGTATATCCTTGATTCCCTTGGGCTTCTCTCCGAGGAAAGCCGTGCCGTCGACGGGCGAACCTCTCAGTGCGGCCGCCTTGCCCGCTAGAGACTCCAGGAACTGGCCCACGGTCATCCTCGACGGAAAGGCATGGGGGTTCATGATGACGTCGGGGACGATGCCCTGCTCCGTGTAGGGCATGTCCTCTTGGTTGACCAGGAGGCCCACGACTCCCTTCTGCCCGTGTCGGGAAGCGAACTTGTCGCCCAACTCGGGGATCCTCTGGTCCCGGACGCGTATCTTGTAGATCTTGTTCCCTTCGACGGTCTGCGTCATGAAGACCGAGTCGACGACGCCGCTCTCGCTGGGCCGCACGGCAATCGAGGTGTCACGCCTGTAGGGACCTTTGACCTCGAACTCCTTGTACTCCTCCATGAAACGAGGCGGGCTCGTCCTTCCGGCCAGCACGTCGCCTCCGGAGACCACGGCCTCCGACATGACGACCCCGTCCGGTTCGAGGAGCCTGTAGAACTTCTCTCCCCTGAAGCCGCGTATGTTGGCGTCCGCGCTAGGTAACTCGAACCTGTCCTTCATCCCTCCCAGATACTGCTGGGCCTCGGCCTCGTAGAGCCTGTAGAAGAAGGTGCGGCCCAAGCCCCTGTCGACGCTGGATTTGTTCAGGACTACGGCGTCTTCGATGTTGTAGCCTTCGAAACTGAGGACGGCCAGCACTGCGTTCTGGCCCATCGGCCTTTCGTCCATGTTAATCAGCGTATGGGAGCGCGTCTTGACCACGGGCACCTGTGGATAGACCGCGAGGTGCTGGCGGACGTAGCTGGCTGTGCCGAAGTTGGATGTGGAAAAGCCGAGGGCCTGCTTGGCCATGGCCGACTCGTAGGTGTTCCTAGGGGACTGGTTGTGCTCAGGGTAGGGTATGAGCGAGCCAGCGACGCCCAAGATGGCTGGCGTGTAGAGCTCGAGGTGCGTGTGCTGCGCCGTCAGGTCCTTGGCGTCGAGGGCGATGTAGGCGTTCTCCTCTTCGTTGGCGTCGACTACTTCGAGCACGCCCTGGGAGACCAGGTCGCGCCAGCCGAGCATGCCCGTCTTGACCTTCTCGATCATGTCGGCGGTCACCAGTGGCCTGCCGTTTTCGACCACTATCAGAGGCCTGAGGACCCGCCCGGCACTAGCCGAGATGTAGACCCTGACCGTGGCGTTGGCCATCTCAGGCTTGTAGACGTAGATCGACACATCAGAAGGGATTTCGCCCCGGCGCCGAAGCCTCCGGAAGGCCGAGGCCAGGCGGAAGGCGTCGTCGACGTAGCCCACCATCCTGCCGTCCACGAAAACCTTGGCTCCGCTCTCCTTCAGCTCCGCCACCGCTTCACCATATCTCATCACGCCCAGCGCGAAGGGCTTGTTGAGCACCTCATGCGAGGACGAGGTGACCGATATGATGGCAGAGAGGGCGAGGTTCTTGACCAGGCCACAGTTGGAGCCCTCGGGCGTCTCGTTTGGACATATCCTGCCGAAATGAGTGGAATGGAGGTCCCTGGCCTCGAAGTTTGGCTGGCTCCTGCTCAGAGGCGACTGGATGCGCCTGAGGTGGCTCAGTGTAGAAAGGTAGTTGGTCTTGTCCAGGAGCTGCGTGACGCCCACCTTTCCCCTTCCCCAGTTCCCGGTGGCAATGGCGTTGGCTAGCTTGTCAGTGATGATGCCGGGACGGATGGCGGCGCCAACTACGGCAGGGCCCCTCCTCTGGCCCACCCTGTCCAGCTGGTACTTCATGTCGCGCACCATGTTCCTGAAGGCGGTGCGGAAGAGGTCGGCCAACATCTGCCCTGCGAACTTGATGACCTTGTTACCGTAATGGTCCTTGTCGTCCTGGTCGATGTAGCCCAGGCGAAGCTCCAGCAGCTTGCATGCGGCTTCGCCGAGGAAGGCCGCCTTGTCGAGTCTGTTGGAGGGTTGCCTGCCGAGGTGAGGAAGGAGGTACCAGTCGAGTAGCATTTCCGCCCTCTTCAGCCTGAGCTCGTCCATCATGCCGTGGGCGACCCTATTCCCTATGTACATCAGGGCCTCCTGAGAAGTAAGGGCCTCCGCGGACTTCTCGAAGGTGGTCTCCAACTGATCCTGGATGAAACTCTTGACCGAGACCATGTCGGCTACCTCCTTGTCCGTGTTGATGCCCAGCGCTCTGAGAACGATTACGAATGGGAGGTCCACGGGCGAGGCCGGGAGCTTGACGTAAAGGGCGCCATCAGGTTTGAGCTCCAGCTCGAGTTTGGAACGGTAGCCCACTATGGAGGAGTATATCTTTGCCTTGTGCGAAACCTTACCGCCGCTCTTGTCGGTCTCCACAAGGATCTTGTTGGGAGAGAGGTCCTCCAAGCCCACGATGACCCTCTCGGAGCCGTTGATGACGAAGTACCCTCCGGGATCCTTGAGGTCCTCGCCGGCTCCGATGAGCTGGTCGTCCGAGAGCCCGAAGAGGGCGCAGAGGTTGGACTTCACCATGACGGGCAAGTCGCCTATGTGGAACTTCTGGGTGACCTGGCCGGCGGGGCCCAGCTGAGGGTCTATGATTGTTATCTCAAGGTAGAGAGGGGCGCCGTAGGTGAGGTTCCTGAGCCTCGCCTCCGAAGGAAGAACATAGCTTATGGAGCCGTCAATCTCGACGACGCGGGGCCTGTCTAAAATGACCTTGCCGAACTTAACCTTGTAGGAGCCGCTGGCGGTCTCGATGTCGGCCTCGTTGACCTCGTCGATGATGCTCTGCAAGCCCCTGGCGACGAACTCGTTATACGAATTCAGGTGCTGACGGGCGACACCTTCCTTCCTCAGTATATCCTCTATTATCGGCCATCCATCCGTAAGGGTGGTCGAAGTGGATTCCATCATTACTATTAACCCTCGACTACAAGGCGGAAGTACACGCTGGAACCTGCCGTCTTGCTATCCCGGCTTATCTTGATGAGGTCGCCGGGCTTAGCCTGGAGCTCCAAGACGACGGGATCCGTCGTCAGGATGAAGGGGAACTGCTCGTATGTAGCGTTATAGCTCTTCAGTATGCTGTCCACTTCGTCCTTAGGCACGATTTCGTGCTTCGGCACATCACGGTGAGCTGAAGGCTTGAATTCCTTGACGATTTCAGCCATGCAGAGTCACCTAGCTACACAGCGCTCCGACGCCGGACAGGAAGTGCCTTAAAAACCGTTGATATTCCAACATACAAAATATTCCGCAACAATACCGCCAAAAGGTGCGTATTTAACTTTTCTGTGCCTTCCAGAGACGCGCCGCCGGAGACCTTTGCCAAACCTTATAATATGAGAAAGAGACGAGCGGAGGTGGTATCTATGAAACTCCCATCTTATGTCGGGGCCTTCAGGGGGAAGGACTTCCTGAACACTCAAGACTTCTCGCAGGAGGAGCTCACTCAGGTGTTGGACGCCTCCTTCGATCTGCAGAAGAAGTTCAGGGGCCGGAAGGAGACGCCCTACCTTCCTGGGAGGACGCTCTTCATGCTTTTCTACAATCGGTCGCTCAGGACGAGGAATTCCTTCGAAGGCGGCATTTACCAGCTAGGCGGGCACGCCCATTTCCTGAGTCCCCAAGACGTCTACACGCCGTCGCTGCCGGAGGACATGGTGGCCTACCAGACGGAGGCCATCTCAGACGTCGCTAGAGTGCTCAGCAGGATGGGCGACTCGATCGCGATCAGGATCTACGGTGACGCCGCCAAATGGAACATCGGGAGGGGCCACAAGGTCGTGCAGGAGTTCGCCAAGTGGGCTTCGATTCCCGTTCTGAACATGGAGGACGATATGTACCACCCGTTCCAGGCGATGGCGGACATCATGGCCGCCAAGCAGGCGTCGCCTAAGCTGAAGGACAAGAAGTTCGTGGTGTCCTACGCCTACTCCGGCGGCCTCAAGCCGCTGGCCGTGCCCCAGAACGAGGCGTTAATCACTACGCAATTCGGCATGGACGTCGTGCTGGCCCACCCCAAAGGGTTCGAGCTGGAAGACGTCGTGACGAAGGCCTGCAAGCAGAACGCCGACAGGTACGGTGGGAGCTTCGAGGTCAGCTACGATATGAAGGAGGCATTCGAAGGGGCCGACTTCGTCTACCCCAAGGCGTGGTCGCCCAAGGAGTTCTTCCCTCCGCACAGCGCGAAGATGGATAAGGACGCCGCGACGGCCTTCCAGTCGAAGTACAAGGACTGGATATGCACCAAGAAGAGCCTGGACAGGACCAACAAGGCCTATTACATGCACTGCGGACCGGCCGACAGGGGGCAGGAAGTGACCGACGAAGTGATCGATGAGAACAAGAGGTCGCTATACTTCGAAGAGGCCGAGAACAGGCTGCACGTGCAGAAGGCGGTAATGGCCATGACGCTCCCCTAGGCACCTGGGCGCCGTACGGCCGTCATGAGGAAGTTCCGCAACCCTAGTTTTAATAACGGGGGGATTTCAACCAAGTCAGAACGGGCCCGTAGCTCAGCCAGGTAGAGCGCCGGGCTTTTATGGCCGACCGCGGTCAAAGCGACCCGGGTGTCTCGGGTCCGATTCCCGACGGGCCCGCCAAACCTTCTTCATCATCGCACTTGAGGTACTCCTTCAATCGTGGGACGCCGACGTACCCTGCCAGCTTCCCAGCCAGGGCGCCCTCCACTAGGGGGTGGACCTTCCCTTTCCTCATAACCCAAAGGAAGGTTGGCCAGCCCAAGACGAGCACCGCCCTAGAAGGAGCCGACGAGGATACCAGGACGACCCTTCCCCTCCTGCAGTAGGGCTTCAGAGGTCCAGGCACGGTCACCTGGCCCAAGCCGGTCACCTTGGCTACCCAGTCTCTGCCTCTGAGGCGGCGGGCCCTGGTGAGGGCGACAGAGAAGGTCATGCCGGGACCTGCTTTCCAGTACTTTCCTTCTTGGATGCTGCAGGCCAGCTCTCCGAGCTCCTTGTGGGTGCAGCTGGGATACATGCTGCCCAGTTTGACCGTGAGGCGGGGGTCCAATCGCCATGTGAAAGAAACCCTCCCGGATTTAAGCGGGACGGAGAGAAGTGACGGGCTCGTAAATTGTCACGTAGACGTTGCCGCCGGAAAGCATGTGTCCCTCTCGTCGTCGGTTCCTATAAGGATAGCATCGTGAAGTCGACTAGAGCGGGAGCACGTCGTTCCATCCGTTTCGGACATCGTCTGCGGAGGGCATCGATGAAAGCGCGGACTCCGCTGGCAATCGCTGCTTTTGTCGATTCAATAGGCCATGCTTTCAAAGGACCACAAAGGAGCCGAGGCGTTCGGGAAGGTGACCATCGCAAAAGGATAAAAACCCCCTTTCAGACTTTCGGCAGTGGAGCCCAAGTCGTATAGCCCGGCCTAGTATGTCCGCCTGTCACGCGGACGACGCGAGTTGGTTCAGAACCACGCGAATTCAAATCTCGCCTTGGGCGCCACAGTAGGCTTGAAAATCAGCGTAAGCGATCGCCGATTCCGACGATGATGTGGTGGGATTTGACCCACTCAAGGACAGCTTCAGACATAGGTCGAAAGCTCATGGAGCGTCGGCGGGGTCATGGTGCAGTGACGACAGGAGCGGGCGCGCGAGTGGAGCCTTTACCAAGCCTCCTTCTGCATCACCTCCAACCCGAGAACTGTCGTGGTGTTGAATGGCGCCGGCTGTTGTACCCTTGACCTGCTCTGGCAGAGTTCCACAGGGAAACGGTCCTTCTTACGAGCCATACGATCTTCATCAACACCTAGGAGCTTGGATGGAGGAGTGCTGTTACGTGCCCGATAGGGAAGTATTAATTACAAGACTTTGATAACCTCGGTTGGTGCAATTAGACGTCCAAATCCGGTGAAGCTTTGAAACCGATGTTGCAGAATGCCATGAACACTCTCACGACGGTCACTAGGCTGCTCGATGACAGGGAATACCGGCTGAAGATCAAGGATGCCGAGATATTCTCGAAGATAGTCAACGCTCTGAAGGCGAACGACTCCTCACGAGCCAAGATGCTCGCCAGCGAGCTGGCCGAGCTGAGGAAGACGGAGAAGACCGTCATGAAGTCCAAGCTGGCGTTCAATGCCATCTTCCTAAGGATGGAGACGGTGAAAGACTTGGGCGACTTCAATTACATTATGGGACCCGCCATCGCGGTGGCGGCCACGTTGCAGAAGCAGCTCGCCAAGGTCATGCCTGAGGCCAGCGGGACCATCAGCGAATCCTTTGCTAGCCTTCAGCAGACGGTGTCGGAGGCCGGCGGGCTGAGCGGCGGCTCGTTCAACGTGTCGTTGGCGAACGAAGAGGCGGAGAGCATCATAAGGGAAGCCGCTGCGGCTGCGGAAGAGCAGGCCAAGACGAAGTTCCCTGAGGTGCCATCCCGGATCAGGCAGCTCGAATCGGGCACCTAGAAGCCCAGCATCGCTATACCCGTGGCCGGGTCCTCCTTTCTTTCCAGTTCCACGCCTCCCACCTCCATGAGGTGGACCTCTCCGACGAAGACCTCGGTGCCCTTCGTCAGATGGCCGCCAAACGCGCGGCCCTTCCTGTCGGAGAAGACGACATGACAGTGAATCTTGGGGCGCCCGTCCAGCACGCCGAAGTTGCCGGAGCAGGAGACAATCTCCAACTCTTCGTCCATTGTGATGCTGACGTATTCGCGATTCGTTTGGTCGTAGTACGTGAAAGCGGCCTTGCCAACCGCACCGATGGCCGTGAAGATCCCTCCGACCACGTTGGATTCAGATGCCAGCTTCTCCAAAGACTCGAGGAGGTCGCTACCCCTCGAAAGGTTGGCGACGATCACTCTGCCCGCGTTGCCTTGGACCATGCCCAAATGGACATCGCCACGAAGCTTGTCGAGGCTGAAATATGAATGTTGGGTGAGTCTCAGCTTCCGATTTCGATTCAATTCGAAGGCCTCCCTTGCGGATTCCGTTGACGGAGAAAGGGGTGTTTAGGGCGCGAGAGAACTGCTGGCAAAGAGAAGCCGGAAAAGGCGAACGCCTCCAGCGCTATGAATGAGGTCAGGCTGACGAAGCCTATCGCTGGCGAGAACCCTGTCGGGGAACTTCCATCACCAGCCAAGGACCTTCCCTTTTCCTTCTCTTTGGCGACCGCTTCCGGTGCGGTGATGATACCGACGCCCTTCTCGACTTTGACGAAATCTGCACCCCCTGCCAGAGGTTTGCCGCCCACCCAAGCCACGATGCCGAGGAAGAAGGCCTTAATCGCGGCGAGCAGGAGAAGGTCCAACGAATCCGACAACCCCTGGACGAAGGCCTAGAAGTACGATGTGAATGAAACGTACGCCAGAGCGACGTTATTACAGGAGGGCCACGCCGGACGCGGTAAGCGTGACGCCTATGATGCCGGGTTTCTCCACAGGTTCACCTGGCCCTTCCATAGACATAAGCTAGGTTGAAGGGCTTCGACGAATCGACAAAAGCTCCCGCCATTTCTAATCGGCTTCAGGGGGTGAACCTGAGGTAAGGGTTTGTCGCCTTCTCTTCGCCGATGGTGGACTCCTCGTCATGCCCTGGGTAGATGACGACGAGACCGGGGAGAGCGGCGAGCTTCTTCAGTGAGGCGACCATGTCCTTCGGAGAGCCTCTTGGGAGGTCCGTCCTACCAATGGAGCCGGCGAACAGCGTGTCCCCCGTGAAGAGCATGTTGCGGTCGAGGAAGAAACAGGAACTCCCTGGGGTGTGGCCTGGCGTATGAAGGACATCGATGCGATGAGCTCCCAGCTCGAAAGACGCTCCCCCCTCGAAGGAGCCGTCCGCCCTAACGTCCCCCTTGAAATGATACCCGAAGGCGTCCGCTTGCTCCTTGATGCCGTCGAGAAGTGGTAGGTCGGCCTTGGGGACGAGGAAGGGGGAACGAAACCTTTCGACGAGGGCGGGTGCTGAGACGACGTGATCGATGTGGGCATGCGTTGCGAGGATGGACTGAACCTTGCAACCCTCCCCTTCGACGAAGGCTATGACTTCGCTGGCGCCAGCGCCGGGATCGATAATGATGCACTCCTTGGCAGCCCGGTCGTAGAGGACGTAGATGTTCTCCTCGAAAGCATCGTTGGAGGTGAACCTTTCGACCATGCGGCTGAGCTTCAAGTTTAATCACGACCTCCTCGGCCATGAGCCCAAGGGGAAGTGATGACGAGAGGGAGGCATCAGACCCAGCTCGATTTCATGACAGGGGAGACCTTGAGGAATGGCGCCTCACCCGCCTTCCATGGGTCCCGGCGCACCCAGGAGAACCTCTTGTAGAAGGTCGCGTAGATCTCTTCAAATTCCTTCCCTTCCTCTATGAGATCCACCTTCCCTTGGATGACGATGGCACGGTTGGGGCTCACCGTGTCCACCACCAGCGAGGCCTTCGGGTTCTCCTTCAGGTGCCTGTACTTGGCGGTGTCGTAGTCGGTCGCAACGTGTATGGAATCACCAATCAGGATGTAGGCCACCGGCGTGACGAGAGGCCATCCCTTCAGAGAGCTAGTGGCGAAGCGACATATCTCGTTATCCTCCAGGAAGCGCTTCTCCTGCGGAGTGAAGGCGACCTTCATTGACGGCTCGTAGGCCGGGTCACAGTAAAAACTGTTTCCTAGGGAGTGGATGAAAGGGTGAGAAGGAGGCCGCCGTTATATTCGATGTTCGTGACCAGCTTGACGGCCTTCTTAAGCGTATTCGAGGCATAGCATTGCCCTTCGGCGTCCCTGCTGAGCCTTTTAACTCGGGCGGACTTCTCGGCGCCGGATATCTTGACGTCAAAGACTAGCTCCGAGAAGGTACCTCCCAGCTTGCGGTTGAAGTGGCCGCGAGCCGACATCGACATGGAGTTGATCTTGAGCTCGTCCAGCATGGCGAGCTTGGCGAGCTGGGTGAGGAGGCACGCGGCCGCTCCTAGGACGAAGTAGCTTAAAGGGGCGGGCGCTGCGCCGTCCCCTCCGCGGGAGGGAGGCTCGTCCACGGTCACCGGGAACTTGAGCTCGGTCCCTTCCCAGCATGTCGCCGAGTGCAGGAGCTGGCGTTCGTAGCTGACGTCCACCCTGACTGTGCCGACGGGATGGGCACCGCGGGGAAGAAAGTCCTCTTTGTCCTCCTGGAGCGCTTTGAGGCGGGCGGGGTCGGACTTCAAATGGGAATCGAAGGTCTGTGACGAGGCTCGCCCTGATATGTCTTCCCGAGCCAATCTGATCAAGCGATCGCCTTTTATCCGTTAGTCGGCATCATGCGCCTCAAATGTGCCGGATGCTGGCCATTCTGACTGCAGAGAGCCTGCCGCAGGACATCTTCGTCAAGTTCCGTCGCCTTTCGCATGAAGGACATGTTCCTCCGAGGGCGGCCCCCGGTCACGTTTCCGGCTGGGGAATTTATGCTTCGGACTTCGGAGGCTCCTCCCTTCACTACCGCAGCAGGAAAGACGCCTGGGACGACCCTTCCTTCGACCTAGTCACGGAGACCATGGGTAACTTTGCCGGGCCCCACTCAGTGATGTTGCACCTGCGCAAGGCGTCAGTAGGGACCCCTCTCGCGGTGAATAGCCACCCCTTCGTGATCGAGGGAAGGGCGTTCATGCACAACGGGAGCATCCGGGGCCTCTCCAAATCGTTCGCCGCATCGAGGCAGCCCGTGGGTCAGACGGACAGCGAGAAACTCTTCCTCATGCTGCTGGAGGGCCTCAAGGAGAAGGGATTGCCGGAGGCTCTGGGAGGCATCCTCCCAGAGCTCGAAAGGACGGACTACTCCTCCCTGACGTTCATCATGCAGGACGGAACCTCCCTGTACGCATACCGACACTTCAACAGGTACGAGGAGTACTACACGTTGTACTTTGCCCAGACCGAGAGCTCCGTGATCTTTGCTTCGGAGCCCTTCATCGAGGGGTTTGATTGGCATATGATCGGGAACAGGGAGCTGGTGCGGGCCAACTACGACGGTCGCAGGCCCGAAGTGCGGCGCGCCATCACCGTTCCGACGAACTAGGAAAGCGTTATACGTCTTGCAGCCCCTTCGCCGGCTAGATGAAGATCTGCCTCGCCCAGCTGGCGGTCACAGCCTCGAAGGCGGAGAACCTGAAATTGGTCGCTTCCGTGATGAAAGGTCTCGAAGCAGGTACCGGGCTCGTGGTCTTCCCGGAGTACGTCATGGGCTTCCCCAAGGAGGGCCTGACCCGCTCTTACGTGCAGGATTTGTCTGAAACATTCGAGGGGGAATTCGTGAGCGAAGTCGTCAGGCTGAGCAAGAAGAAGGAGTCGGGGGTGATCCTTCCGATCTTCGAGCGAGGCCGGGAACGCGTTTACAACACCGCCGTCGTCATAGACCGTGGAAGGGTGTTGGGGGGGTACAGGAAGATGAAACTCTTTGACGCCCTTGGATATAAGGAGTCGGACGTGTTCGGGACGGGGTCCGGGCTGACTTTGTTCAAGGTTAGATCCATGCTGTTCGGCATGGCCATATGTTACGACATCAGGTTCCCCGAACTGTTCAGGAAGCAAGCCATGGCGGGGGCGGAGGCGGTCATCGTCCCAGCGGCGTGGTACAAGGGGGAGATGAAGGAGGAGCAGTGGCAGACCCTGCTCATGGCTAGAGCTCATGAGGACACCTGCTACGTTGTGGGCGTCGGGAACGCCAACGAAGCCTTCATCGGGCGGAGCATGGTGGCGAGCCCCTCCGGCATCAAGGCGCTGGACCTAGGCGCCGGAGCCAAGGTGGCCTACTTCAACCTGGACCCGCGAGAGGTCACGGAGGTCCGTCTTGGACTGCCCGTCCTGAAACAGTCTAGCGACAGCGTCCCGGCCTGCCGCATTCTGTGAGCGATCTGTTCGCCGTCATCGGTGCCTTATCTGGAGGATGTAAGACCGACCGGTGTGTTCCAGGTGGATGAATTCGCTTACGTCGTCCAGCTCCCACATGAGAAGGTC
Organism: Conexivisphaerales archaeon; assembly: GCA_049509455.1. Lineage (GTDB taxonomy): Archaea > Thermoproteota > Nitrososphaeria > Conexivisphaerales > DTJL01 > DATKKG01. The sequence goes on along the minus strand of JBEKZX010000001.1, from coordinate 44,889 downwards.
CAGCTTCCGGAAAAAGAATCTCTTGGGGAACCTGAACTCCCCGGCCTGGTGTCTTGGGAAGCCTCTGACGGCCTCCACTATGTCAGCCAGCGCGCCAGTCCCAGTGGCAGTAGCCTTGGCCATCTCGGGGTCATGACTCCGCATCGCAGATACGGGCTTTAAGGGTTAATGCGGACCTGCATCCCCATGACCGCCCAGGCTTATTGCCAAGAAAAGTTCTTACAGCCGGCAGCATGGACCGCCTATGTCGGGCCGGTCGTCTAGTTCGGTCTTGGACATCTGCCTTACACGCAGAAGATCACAGGTTCGAATCCTGTCCGGCCCATTGGAGGTCGTGTCCAGCGCGTGCCCTGATCCCAGCCCCAATCAGGCTCATTTTTTGAGCCTAGTTCAAAAGGAATCATTCAGGGAGGAACTTCAATGAAGACCTCGTTTCTGTGCAAGAACCAAGGGGTGAAGGAAGCGTTGTACCTCATGGAGAACACTTCACCTTTGATCCCAGTCCCGGCCCTCTGAAGTTCGCCTAGCATCTCCTTCAATCTGGCATCAAAGACACCCTTGTTCCATCTTCCGGAAAACCTGAGAGCGGCTAGATTCCTGGCAGGGATCTCCACAATCTTGACGCGCTCATCGACAGGCATGGGCGTGGTCTCGATCGTATAGGATTCGGGCATGACGAAGGCCAACGATCTCCCGCCCGAGAGGACCGGCGCGGTCATCGGAATATTCTCCGACAGGACCGGAGCGGTCATTGCGACCTTTGCCTTACGGCTGTTCTCGCCGGCGATGAACCTGAACAGAAGGTTGAAGCCGCCGTCTCCGTAACCGTCCACTTTGGCGATTACCATACGAGGGTAGCTTCTGATTTCCACCTTGCCCAACTTCTTCACGACGCGGTAGCCCAGCGTGTCCACCATTTGGAATCGCGACGGTCAATCTGAATGTTCGGCACCATATGACCTCGCCGAATTGTCCTTAGCTTAGGCGACCTTCAGGGCTAGCGCGGTGCAAGGGAATCTTTAGATATCCATTGCGACTCGTTGAGTCTTGGGCGTAACCGATTGGCGTCTCGAAAGAGGAGTGTTTCGGCCTTGCAGATTGGAAACGCCCTAGCCTTTGTTGCGGTGGTCGTCGTCAACGCCCTGGCGGGCGGCACCAAGCTGTTGAATGGCAGGAACACGGCTGACGTGTCCGCTGCCTATCCGACGCTTGTCACACCGGCTGGTTTCACCTTTTCAATCTGGGGCATAATCTACGTGTTGCTGTTCGCCTTCGTCACCTTCCAATTGCTGCCGCGACACAGGGAGGACTCGTTCAATCGGGGGGTGAGCTACCTGTTCATACTAAGCAGCGTGTTCAACATTGCGTGGCTGTTTCTTTGGCAGTATGACTACATCGTGGCGTCAGTCCCACTGATTCTTGGGTTGTTGGCGTCGTTGATTGCCATCTATCTCCGCTTGGATGTGAGCAAGTCGAAGGCGCCTCTCAGCGAGAAGATCTGGGTCCATCTACCGTTCAGCGTCTACCTCGGCTGGATCACGATAGCTTCCATTGCGGATGTCTCGTCCGCTTTAGTTTCACTGAACTGGAATGGGTTAGGAATCGCTCCGGCCGCCTGGGCTGAGCTCGTCATCGTCGTAGCATTAATCATCACACTCACTATGCTGGGGACGAGGAGAGACATTGCCTATGGCCTGGTCGTTGTCTGGGCTCTTGCAGGGATAACGGCGAACCAAGGCGGGCATCCCCAAGTGGTCTTGGCCACAGAGGCTTCCGCGGTCATCGTGGCTGCGGCGCTGCTGGTCGTCTTATTAGTTAGATTTGCCCGGCCTCCTGCGAAGCCATCGGTTTAGGGCGAAGGGCGAGAACCGCCACATCGCCAATCCATCGCTGAAAAGGGTATTAGTGTAAAGCCAGTGGGTCCCTATGTCAGCATGGCATCAGTCCCCATGATGGCGCCGTCATTTTGGACAGACATTGCTGGAGACGGCCCAATCGGAACAGTTCCCGCGATTTCCATGTCAGGGTATTAAGATATCTTACACAGGACAGGTTCAGGAGTCGCAGCCTATTTTCGGTTCTAGTGAAGTGGGCTCGCCGAGAACCGGAACTGAGAACCTGTTCAGATGCTGATCCTATCCGGCCCACTAGTCAAAGGAGGGTCAGGGGGAGCGCCTGACGCGACGCTGGCGGAGGAACGCTTTTAAGGGCCGTCTGGTGAAAAAGGCGTGGGTCGTCGTTCAAAGGCCTGTTCTGACGAATTGCTTGCAGCCTAGGTTACGTCATCGTTCATTTCTAGGAGGTAACCCATGACGGCTGGGCAGAACCCGAGAGCAGATGACTCGAAGGGATTCTCTTCAAGGAGCCTGAGCTTCATCGAGAGGTACGTCGAACTGTTGAACCTCGCTGGATTCTCCCGCGAAGATTATGCCAAGGACATCACCCTGAAGCTCTTCCAGCACAGCATGATCAGGACATGGTTCAGGCAGCGGCCCGAGGGGTGGATCATGCGGTCGGGGATATGGTCGCCGTACTATGTAGACCTCAGGCCGCTTACCAGCTTTGCGGAGTCTTGGAAGATCCTCCCTGAGGTTGGGGTGGTCCTCGGAAAGACCATCGAAGAGCAGATTCCGCACGTCAACAAGGGGCTGGGAGTGGCCGAAGCAGCGATAGTCCTTTCGACCGCCGTCACCGGCTACTCCATGATCCCTACTTGCTACACTAGGAAGATGGAGGAGGTCAAGACTCTCGAAGACTTCGACAGGGTCCTCTCAGGCTACGGCCAGCACAGCCTCGTGGAGGGGGAAATAGTCGACGGCGATTCCTTCGTCATCATTGACGACACCGTGTCGAGGTTCGACACAAAGCTGGTCACGAAGAGGCAGCTGGAGTATGAGTTGAAAAGGCGTGAGAAGATGACCGGTCAGAGGATCTCTGGCGTGAGGTGCGAAGACGTGCTGGTGCTGATAGACAGGGAACAGGGTGCGGAGGAGGTGGCACGGGACCATGGGATGCGGCTGTTCTCGGTGATCAAGTTCGCTTCCCAGGCCCTAGACTGGCTCAAGAGTGAGATGCACCCCGTAGAGCTCGAAATCCTCAGGGACTACTGCCGGGACTGGAGGTCCTATCAGGACGAAAAGAGGAGGAAGGAACTCTACAGGATCGCGATGGACGAGTCACCCCAGCTGGAGCGGCTTCGAAAGGGCATAAGCGACGGGGAAAGGGCTTGATCTACGATGACATCCTTGGACCCCTCCTCTTTCATCTTTCCCCCGACGCCTGTCATGAACTGTCCCTGAAGGTCTTCGAAAGGAGACTACCATTCAAGATGCTAGGCAGGGCCTTGCGATACGATGATGACCGGCTGCATACGAGGTTGCTCGGCGTAACCCTAGCTTCACCCATAGGCCTCTCGGCAGGATATGACAAGGACGCCGTCGCGCTAGGGGCGATGGAGGACCTGGGGTTCGGGTTCGTCGTGTTCGGTTCCGTCCTAGGCAGGGCGTATCCGGGGAACAGGTGGCCGAGAATGGTCAGGAAGACGAATCAAGGCGGGCTAGTGAACGCCATGGGTCTGAATTCGGCGGGGGTGGAGGCCGTGGTCCATCGGTTGCGCAGGGCTAGAGTGAAGATGCCTTTGATAGGCAGCGTGGCGGGGTACACCGTCGAAGAATATACGAAAGTGATCAGCCTGCTGAATCCCTTCGTGGAGATTCTGGAGATTAATACTAGCAGCCCCACGTTCAAGGGGAGCTGGAACGAACGGCTCGACAGGCTGGAAGGCCTACTGGCGAAGGTCAAGACTGTAGGAAGCAGGCCAATGCTGGTCAAGGTCCCTCCCTACGACGGCAAGGAGGATCACGACGCGGTCCTGGAGATCATCCAGCTCTGCTGGAGGGAAGGCTTCGGAGTGACCGCCAGCAACACGAGGATGGTCAAGGAGAGGGGGACGTCGGTCGGCTATGGAGGGCTAAGCGGCCTCCCCCTAAATTGTTCCACTAAGAGGATGGTCAAGGACGTCTCGGTCGAGCTGAGGAAGAAAGGCCCGCTGGTGGCCTGTGGAGGGATATTCACAGGGAGGGACGTGTTCGAGCTCATAGGATGCGGTGCCGACGCCTGCGAGGTCTTCACCTCCTTCGTATACAGGGGTCCCCTGGCGGCGAGGAAGATTAAGACGGAGCTGGCTGAGGAGATGTCCAGAAAAGGCTTCCGCTCCATCGAGGACCTGAAGGGGGCGCTGGTCAGATAGCCCTGTCCGACAGGTGGCTCGTCAACTCTTTCGCAGCGGCCCGGATGCCCTTGGCGCCGTAGATGCCCCTGCCGACTATGGCGTGCCAGGAACCGCCCGAGACCTTTGCGGCTTCGGAAACCTCTCCTCCCTGGGCTACAAAACCAGGTGAAAAGAAGGTCGGCGCGCCTCCAACCACCGGGGTCAACAGCTCCCTGTAGTGGGCGACCCTTTCCACCTTGTTTCCGGGAACGACGAAGTCAGTCACCCCCAGCCTTGCTCCGTTTAAGTAGATCTCATCCAACGCCTCGTCCGACACGTACCCTCCTTCGCTTCTCCTGTACCGAGGCTGGGTCATCTCTCCGCCGATGATCACCCCCAGGCCCACCTCCTGGCAGGCCTTCGTCCAAGCGTCCTGAGTGGCCGGCCCGGCCATAGGGAAGCCTATGAGCGCGTCCACCCCGGCGCCCTTCACGGCCGCAGCGAAGGCCCTTCCAGTGTCGGGTATGTCCGTCATCGCCTTCTGGTGGTCGTATATGATGGGGAGGTCCGTAAACCCCCTGACGACCCTTACCAGCTCGGGGAGGCCATAGGTTATGGCCGGCGTCGAGCCCAACTTGTATCCCCCGATCCTGTCGACGTCATGCGTGAGCCGAACCAGCTCCCGAAGGTCGTCCAGAGTCTCCACGTCACACGCCGGGATGATGCTCCTGCTGTACCTGATCAGAGCCATGCAGAGTCCTCAATGATGGGGTCCGATTTGAATAAAGGCTTTGCGCCACGCCAGCCCAAGCCGCAGGTTCAGGGTCTTCTCTGACAACGGGGAACGAGAGGCTGCTCCACAAGAGGCCAGAAGAGCGACTCGGCAGGCCGTCGAAGCCTGTTACTTCAACCTCTGAGCCATCAGGTAGCCGATGCCGCCCAAGATTGCCCCGAGGGCGGCCGCTATGATGAGTAAGCCTACCGGGTTGATTAGCTGGCTTAGGATCTGGACGTGTATCTACCCGCTGGTAAGGCCTCCGCCTCCACTCGAGACCGGTGCCGAAGCTACGCCCGCCCTGTAGCCTCCCTACATCAGCAGGAAGCAGGCTCCGGCTACGCCCACGTTCATCAATATGAGGTGCGCCCAAGCCAGATAGGAAGTAAGTCCTCTGTAGACCTTGTCCAAGACCGACTCGATGTAGAAGTAGAAAATCGCCGTGACGGCGACGGCCACCACTCCCACAAGGACGTATGTGATATAGCCTACGAAGAACCAAGTTCCGGCCCCACCGCCCGAGATGACCTTCGACGGACCATAGGTAAGGTAGGGATCGACTATGAAGAGCGTCCATAGAACTGCGAAGAGCCCCTGTACGATGGAGGCCCAGATGAACCTCCCGGCCCAATTCCCTCGCGTCAGGGACATTGTAGTCATGATGATCCATAAAGCTCCTCTCTATGGCCTATAAAAGCTGACCAGGATTTCCGTTTCGGTTCGGCTTGGAACGTTAGGGAGGAACCGGCCCAGGCCTATCTTGTTGAAGGCTTGCGAGCGACGGCGAACCAGAAGCCGCCTCCAGCCGAGAGGAACCGGAGACCCATGAACCCGGTGTCCTGCAGGAGGCGCCTGAGCTCCGCCCTAGAGAAGAAGCTTCCCCCCAGCAACGCGAAATCTAGCTGCATCGGCCTCATCAATTCGTTCGAAGCTCCCCTCCATCCCTTCTTCTCGTCGAGAAGGCCCTCGGCCACCACCAAGATCCCTCCTGGCTTCAAGGCCTCGAAGCATTTCGCAAGGGCCTGCTTCCGTTGCAGCATCACGCAAAGCACTTCCCCAAGGTAGACTAGGTCGAACTCATCATCGTATGGCATGCTTTCAGCGGTCCCGTGCTCGAACCGAACCGATGCAGGGCCGGCAGCCACCGCCCTGTCCATCGCCCTTTTGATGGCCACCGAATCCGATTCCACGCCGACATAAAGGGGGAGAGGGTAGGACTCGCGCATGCGGGAAATCCAGTCGCCCGTCCCCGATCCAACGTCCAGCACCTTGGCCCTCCCCTCGAGGATGGACTTCACCTGGGGGGCCTCGCGCAGGACGATTCGAAGGAATCCTGTGTGGTCCCATCTGGTGGCCTCTTTGAAGGCCTCGACGATATGTGGAGGGGCGCTCTCGGGGACGGTGCCGTCCCTGAAGAACCCGTCAAACGCATCGTAGTCAAGGCTCCTTAGGGCCAGATAGGACAGCTGCCCCCCTAGGTATTCTTTGTGCGTTTCGTTGACGAGGAGGTCCTTCATCCTGCCGGCAAGACGATACCCCCCATCTCGTCTAGCGATGATGCCGAGAGAACAGGCGGCATCACACCAGAGCTTCAAACCCTTGGGGAAAAGCTTGGTCTCTCTTGCCAGTTCATCCATCGTCAATCCATTCGATTTGGCTATGGCGCCGAGGATGCCGTACCTCCGACCCAAGTGGATGGTCCAGACCCTGTAGAAGCCCAACGAGCTCCGGGAGAGTTGATCGAAGTCCAAGGGCAGCATAGGTGACGCTTCGAGGGGGTATTTATCGATGGCAGCAGTTATTGCCTTCAAGAGTGGCAAGAGCGGCGTCTTCGGCCTTGAAGCACTGGGACGCAGGCGAAGACGTTTATAGACCGTGGAAAGGATGGGTGAATGGTTAGCTTGCCGTGAACTTCCGCAAATGGTTCCGCGCATTCAATGCCGGAGAGAACGAAATCCTTGAGCTCCTCAGGCGCCACGTGGAGTTGAGCCTGCAGGCGTCTACTCTGGTGCAGAAGGTCGTAGATTGCATAATGGCCGGCGATCACGCAGCGGCCTACGTTAATTACCTCGAAATCGACAAGGCTGAGACGGACGCGGACCACGTACAGAGGGAGCTGGTGGACAAGCTCAGCACGGGGGTCTTCTTCTCCAACCTAGGCACAGATCTGATGAGCCTTGCGGAGAACGTGGATGGCGTGGCCGACAGCGCCAAGAGCTCAGCTAAGATCATCACGCAGCGGCGCCTTGAACCCTCGGAGCTGGCTCCAATCAGGGAGAAGGTGAGCGAACATCTTGCCGTAACTGTAAGGGCCGTCACCTCGCTGCAGGATGCCATCGGAAGCCTCGCGGGGAAGAAGGAGGAGCTCCTTATGTTCTGCCGGGCGGTGGAGGAATATGAGGAGGCCGCCGACATCATCAAGGATTCCTTGACTGAGCAGATTTACGCGTTGAACGTATCCACGCTTTCTGTGCTACAGCTGAGTGATTTCGTCCGCATGGTCGACAACATCTCCGACTACGCCGAGGACGCGACCGACGTGCTCTACGTGGTGATATCGAAGGGGTACAGTTGACCTCAGCCGATGTGCTCCTCCTGTTGGTCGCCTTCGTCTTCGGTGCCAACAACATCGGAGTCATCAGGTCGGCCTTTCGCCAGGTCTCTGGGAGGGCCGTTTCCTTGTATCTGGGGGCGGCCGCGCTCGCCTTCGCAGCCGGCTACGTTCTTGAAGGCTCCAAGGTCAGTTCCACCCTTACGACGGGCCTGACGAACGCAGGCACACAAGCGTCCGAGGCTGCCCTGGTGGCCGTCCTGACCCTGATGGCGGCCTTCACAATCCTCAAGTTCCCTGCCAGCGTCTCCAACGTCCTCCTAGGCTCCATGCTCGGCGTATCGCTCGCTATGAACGCCACGATCAGACTCAACGTCCTGAGCTACGTCATCGCCGCCTGGCTGATCTCTCCACTCTCTGCTGCGATCCTGGCGGTGCTCATACGCCGCGTCATCCTCTCCTTCGAAGCCAGGACCTCGCTTATGGCTGTGGAATCGTGGTCTAGGGTCCTCGGCGTCGTCGCTGTGGTCGTCTCCGGATACACGCTGGGCGCCAACAACCTGGGCGCCCTGCTGGGCTTCACATCAGGGCCGCTCATGTCGGGACTGGTGCTCCTCGCCGCGGTGGCCGGAGGGCTCCTTTTCAGCGGCTCGGTGGCTTGGATGGTGGGCTGGAGGATGGCCGTCCTGAGCCCGTCGGGCTACCTGTCCGCCCTGCTGGGGGCCAGCGCCACGCTGTGGGTGTATACTCAGCTGGGCATACCCACCAGCGTCACTCAGGCCATCGTAGGCGCCATGGTGGTCCTTTCCATCTCGAGGAAGCCCTCTATAGTTGACTCCAGGGTTGTCTTCGAAGTGTTGGGGTCGTGGCCCCTTCTTCTTGCGTCTTCGACGGTCGTGGCTTTTGTGGCAAGCCGGCTGATTTAGGCGCATGATTCGTTCGCCGCAACGGTCAGTTGCGCGCTAAAATCGTTATCTCTATTCATATTGTACACATACCAACGTTGACGTCACTCCTGATAAGAATGCATATATAGACTACATTTGGAATATAAAATCCGTTGACGGAAGTCACAGAGGATTATAATCGGCTGAGAGCCGAGATGGCGGCGGCGTTGGCGAGGGCGGACAGGTCGAATGCCCTCATGGATAAGACATTGGCGGCTGACCCTGCCCCATTAGGTTTGGCCGCGTTCGCCTTGACCACCTTCCTTCTCAGCTTCGCCAACGCGGGATGGCTCCCTGCCGAGACAGCTTCGGTGGTCCTCCCTCTTGCGTTCGCCTACGGCGGATCCTGCCAGCTCCTTACAGGCGTCTTCGAGATGAGGAAGGGGAACACCTTCGGGTTCACGGCGTTTTGCAGCTACGGCGCCTTCTGGCTCTTCTACGCTCTGCTGGGTCTCCTCGCCAGCATGAAGATTATAACGCCCATCCCAAGCGCAGTGGGTGCGACCCTCATCCTGTGGGGGATATTCACGCTTTATTTGTGGATACCGGCGATGACGACCACGTTGGCCCTTAACCTCACGTTCCTCTTCCTCTGGGTGACGTTCTTCGCCCTCGGGGCAGGTGCGCTCCTGGGCGTGCCATTGATGACGAACTTGGGCGGATATCTGGGCATCTTAACGGCCACCGTCGCGGCTTACACGAGCTTCGCCACAGTCACCAATTCTGTCGTCGGTCCGGGAACGGTGCCCTTGGGCCGCGGAATAAATTGGAAGAAAGCGCCATCCAGCTGAGGGGAACGGCGCGAAGTAGCCCGCCATCATGACCACCTTTAGGGGTCGCCACCCAGAGATTGGCTGAAGTTGTTTCAGAAGAGGATTCATGCTGTGGCATGCGGAGCTTGAAGCTGACCGCCTTGCGAAGGAAGCCTTCCGGGTCTCCAACTTTATAACCTCCCTTGGCGCAACAGAGTTGCTTTTGCCAAAGCTGCTGATATTCTGTGGCATCCCGGGATCCGGGAAGTCGACCATCGCTAGGCTTGTGGCGACGAAGCTCGAAGGTACGGTGCATGTCCAGACCGATGAAGTCAGATCGATGATTTCACAGCCTCGATATGACGGCCAAGAGTCAGATTTCGTCTATTCGGTCTGCTTCACACTGGCTAGGGAGGCCCTCGAGCGCGGGTACAACGCGATACTGGACGGCACTTTCCTAAGGGAGGAGTTCAGGGAGGAGGCGTTGCAGAGGTTGCGCGGCTCCTATGACTCGCACCTATTAGTGCACGTCCACTGCGACGCCAGGACGGCATATATGCGAAACACGTCGCGCAAGGCCAGCGTCCCCCAGTTGAGGTTCAACGAGATGCTCGTCAGGTTCCAGGAGCCGGTGAACGCGTTGAAGATCGACTCCAAGCATACTTCGGCTGAGCTTGCCGCCGAAGCCATCTTGCTGCAGCTGAAAGGAAGCCCCTAGCGCCAAAGCTCGATGGTTCAGCCCGACCGCTGGGCCGCAGCGGGCAGAAGCTAGAGTGCAAGTCTGAACAGAGGTGATATAAGATAGTCGCAACGCTGGCGCGGAACATCAGAGAAACGATAGAATGCTGTAGGCAACTTCGCTCGTGAACGTACTCGTTCCATGCTCTAGTGTAAGTTGTTGGTTCCAAATCCTTTAGGTTTAATTACGGCTGTTCGGATGATGACTTTGAATCGGGATGCCTCGAACGCTTCTCATCGTGCCCAGGATGTACGCGAAGAGCGAGTTCAGGGAATCCACATCGTACGTTCCTGATGACTACGGCGCCAAATCTGAAGAGTTCTGGACCTATGTGACCGACAAATTGACAGTCTTCAGAGGTCGCGTCAAATGGGTCTTTCGGGAGTCTCTGTCGGAGGACACCGAGAAGGCCCTAAAGGAAGTCAGCGGGGATGAAGAGCGGGGTCTCTCTCTGATAGTGGGGCTTCTCGAAGAGGGAGCGAAGCTGAAGAAAACCGAGGACCGCATCTTAGTGGCTGAAACTGAGTCCTGGCGACAGATGATCAGAGGCTCGTCAAACAATGCGCTGTTAGAGCTCTATGAGCAGAGCCTTGCCGAACGCAATCGCCATATCTCAAACCTCGTAGACCAGTCCCTTGTTGAGGGCGATGTGGGCCTGCTGCTCATCGATTCAAAGCGTAAACTGGAGCTTCCCAAGGATATTCGCATCATCAGGGTCCTCCCCTTCGACCCGGCGGATTACTTGGACGTAGAAATAGTGAAGGCTAGGTTGAAGTCCAGGAAGACGCAGAGCGGTGGCTGAGGCCGAACGACGTCTATGGACGCGAGGACAAGCCGTTCGCCCCTTCAGCTCTGACCGGACGTACCATTTCGAGGCGTCGTTAAGGGCTCCATCCAGATAACAACAATGTCAAGGTGCAGGCCCAGGCCGTCAAGGATGATCCTAACGGCGCCGAGGGCGCCTACACCTTCGTCGAGCCATCCGCGGCCCCTGTAACGCCGGCACAGCCGAAGGCACTGGTGGATGCTTGACGGGGACGAAGCCGAACGGAGGAAGGGGAAACAGCACACCTATCCACCGATGGAATTGGGCGTCCGACTGTTCGCAATCACTTTAACTACCGCGGAGTGTCGAAGTGGATGGGAGATGCTAGTTGCCCCTAGTGACCTCCGTGAAGGAGATAGCTAACGCGAAGATATTCTCGATCGAAGAGGGCGAGTCCGTGAAAAGCGCAGCCCGGTCGATGTTCGAGCATGACGCCAGCTCGTTGATGGTCACGTCGAACGGGAAACCCGTGGGGATAGTGACCGAGAGGGACATCCTGAGGAGGGTGACTGTTAAGGGGATCAATCCAGCCAAGACCCCCGTCAAGGCGATAATGAGCGGCCCCCTGATAACGATTAAGTCGGACGCGAGCCTCGCCGACGCCACCATTCTCATGCACCTCAAGAAGGTTCGCCATCTCTTCGTTGTTGACGGTGGGAAGGTGGTGGGCATATTCACCGACAGGGACCTCCTGCTTCAGGTCTTCGAGCTCTTCACGACGCTAGGCCAGCTTTGACCGTCCTCCACGTCAGCCCAGCCCGCGGTATGTCACGGACTGCGTGAAGCAAGCTCTTCAGCCATCGTGAGACGTGCTTGAACGAGGCAAACCTTAAATGAACAGCAGCAAGACGGCTTCAAGGGGAAATTGAGAGCATTCTTAGGCGACAGTTCAACGTGCGCCATGACAAGAATGGCTGTTCCTTTATGCGGCTGGAGGATGGCAGACGGTGTCTAGTTCTAAATTTGACCCGTTCAACTCTTTCATCAGGCGCTTCCATCGGCTGATAATAGTCGCATGGATCGTGGTGCTGGTGCTTTCGGCCACGTTGATACCCAGCTTTTTCGCCGGCGTGTCGTACGACATCACTGCCATGGCCAGCCTCGGAGGGCCGAAGAACACGGAGTCTCAGGTCGCTCAGGGTATAATAAACGCGCAGTTTCCCTCCTTGAGCGGCGCCGGAAAAGATAGCATCATACTGGTGATCCAGAACCCGACCTCCGGGGTATACTCGGACGCCGTGAAGAACGCCGTCCTCCAGCTCGACAGCAAGATAGGCTCCGATCCCAGTCTATCCAACTACACGGGGGCGTCGAACATCTATTCGGCCGAGGGCGACGTCCTGAACTCCACGTTGCCCAGTTTCATCTCGGGCCTCTTCCAGATGCAGCAGGGGATCAACCAGACATCCCAGCTGGTGTACGGCATACCCGCCGCCTTCGTAGGGATCTGGTTGGGAATAGTTGCCAACCAGACGAATATAGCAATCGCCAACCAGCAGGCCAACGCGACCATCTTCGCACAGACGGGCAGCTTCGGAGGCGACCAGCAGTCAATCGGTTACTACACCGCGTTCTTCGACTATTGGAACGCGAGCGTCCAGACTGCCCCCACCAACGCGACGCAGTTGACGCAGTGGGAGGCAGCCGCCGTCAGCGGAGCGGTGAGCCAAATCACCTCCAGCCCTTCGCTGAGCAACGTAACAGAGGGGCTAATCCTGAGTGTGGCGAACGGGCTCAATGTGACCAACTGGAACCAGGGAAGCGCTATCTGGAACCTCGCGGCAGATTTCTTTTCGAACACGACGGCGAGCGCCTTTGCGGCGTCGCCCGTCTTTACGGTCAACGCAACCTCCCTCGGCGGTCTGCTTTCGGGCCTCACCCCTGACAGCTCCGTCACACAGGTAGCTAGCGCAATCAACGCTACGATTTCAGAGGAGAGCTTCTCCGACTATCCCCTCGTCCTGTCCAAGTCGCTGACCCAGAACTTCGTGGGGGCTAAGAATGACACGATGATTGTCGTGTTCAGCCTCTCCTCTGCTTCCAGCTCCGGCGCCCTCGCGGCGCTCCAGCAGGACGTGAAGAACTCCGATCTCTCATCGCTGGCTACGACGTACGTCACCGGCGGGTCTGTGATCGCGCACGATGCTGCAGATACCTTCGTCCCCGTCCTCGGAGTGACCTTGGTCCCTGGGATTGTGGTTTCGATGATCATCGTCGGCATCCTCTTCGCCGCGCCGCTCGCGGCCCTCCTTCCGTTGCTCCTGGGAGGCCTCTCCATCGTCATCGCGTACGCGGCTATCTACCTCGGCGTTGTGGTCGCTGGCGGCGGCCAGATAACCTTCATGACCCCTACCCTGGTGACGCTCCTCATGCTAGGGCTCGCCGTGGACTACTCCGTCCTTCAGCTGCGGAGGACGAAGGAGGAGAGGACGAAGGGAAGGTCGAAGGAGGAAAGCGTGGCGACTTCGGTAAGATGGGCCGGCCAGGCCGTGCTTACCGCAGGAATCACCGTTGTCGTCGCGTACGTCATCCTGGCGGTGGTGAACGTGCCGATATTCAATGACGTCGGGATCGCCATCGCCCTGGGGGTCTCAATCCTTCTTCTTGCGTCGATGACGCTGCTTCCTTCCCTTGAGCTGCTCCTCGGCGACACCTTGTTCTGGCCACGCTTGAAGGTCAACAGCCGAGAATCCAAGCCTGGCCTCCTGGCGAAGGTATCCGATGTAACCCTCAAAAGGAAGCTGGCTATCGCCTTGGTGATATCGCTTTTCGCCGCCGGCGCGGTCGCCGTGACGGCCAGCACCCCCACTGGAATCGACATATTGAAGCTCCTCCCGAACTTCCAGAGCAATCAGGGCCTGACGGTCATCACGGAGAGCCTGGGCAGCGGGACCGTCTCCCCCACCCAAGTCTTGGTGACGATGCCTTCCCCCATAGTCTACGGAAACAACCAGTTCAACATGACGCTGCTTGACCAGATTGAGTTGATATCGTCCAAGGTGGCTGCCTCCTCAGACGTGGCCAGCCTGGCCGGCCCGACCAGGCCCTACGGGTCTCCGTTCAACTTCTCTTCTATCGGGGACATGTCCGAGCCCCTCAGTTCGCAGTACCTCGAGGGGATGCTGTCCTATATCGGAAGGGACAACACGACCGCGCTGATCTCCATCGGTTTCACTTCCGAATCGATGAGCGCGCAGTCCGTCGCCTCTCTAGAGAAGCTGGAGTCCGAGGTCAAGTCCACTCCTCTCATGCAGGGGGTCGTCGTGCATTACGGCGGAACGGCTTCGCAGACGAACGACAACGAGCAGTTCATCGGCGGGCTGATACCGGAGGTCACGATCATCCTCGTCATCGTGGTCTACTTAATCCTGTTCTTCCAGCTCAGGTCCGCCTTCACGCCGTTCAGGCTGGTCTTCACCATCCTCTGCAGCGTGGCCTTCTCCCTGGCCCTGCTCGCCATCACCTTTGACTACCTGCTGAAGCTTCCTATCCTCAACTTCGTGGACCTCTTCGTGATAGTGACCATGCTTGGTGTAGGCATAGACTACGACATCTTCTACGTGACGAGGATACGGGAAGAGATCCTGAACGGGAAGACCGACGACGAAGCGATCAAGACCGCCACGACCAAGGTCTGGGTGACCATCTTCGGCCTAGGGCTTATACTTTCGAGCGTCTTCGCCTCCCTCCTGGTGACCGGAATCGCCGTGCTCCAAGAGATTGGCTTGGCGGTCTCGGCGGCCGTGCTGATCGACGTGTCGGTGGTCATCCTCCTCTTCGTGCCTTCCCTGATGGCCCTGGCCGAGAGGTTCAACTGGTGGCCATCCAAGGCCGGGAGAAGCTCTGAAAAGAAGGCCTGAACGGGAACCCCCTTGCCCCTGTCTGACATTCGGGTAGAATCGGACCTCTCCCCATAATGAAGGCTGTTCGGAATCAGGACCCGCCGACGCCGTACATTCGGTTCGCCCTCAGCCGGGCGGAATGCGTATCTGTTATGGGTCAAAGCCTTCAGAAATCTATTGTGAGATTTGGAAGAATAGCGCAGATATCTGTCATTGAAACACTGAACATATTTATGAAGCCGGGGTTATTCTAGTACCCGTTTTATGTGCCGAGCTCGCGCACCAAGGAAGGGTCACCGCTGCGGCTTCCCGGGCTCAGGCAAGCCTGATAGCAGGCGGAACAACGTATTTTACGAAGCGCAAAGTAAGGTAGGATTGAAGATGACCTAAATGGGTGTAGTCGGCGGACCTAAGGAACTCGGTAAGGGGAGGACGAAGTTCATCGAAGTGGCGCTAAGGGACCTGAGCCCGGGCTTGAAGGGTGACGTGATGCAGGTCTTGAACACTTGGGAGGGGGACCCATCGGAGGCAAGACTCGCGAATCTTGTAGGTAGGGAAAGAGCTAAGGTTCTCCTTCGGTCACTTGGGGTGAAATGAAGCGTCTTTTTGCCTGAGCCCCGACACCGGCTTCTGCTGGGTGTAAGATGAGGCCTGGAACGTTGCAGGAGCAGGCCATAAGCGCGATGCTCGCGCACTGACACGGTGGCAGGAATTGGAGATAGAAGATTTCGTGGAGAAGTACGGGGAGCCCTTCTCGAAGTTGTTGGGCATCGACCTCCAGTCAAGGAGAAAGGAGGAGATAGTCAAATGGTTCCTCGCCTCCATCCTCTACAGCAAGCCCATACGCGAAAGCACAGCCACTTCGACGTACAAGACTTTCGAGGCATATGAAGCTGTAGACGTCGAGGGGATCCTGTCCACGGGCTGGGACGGTCTGGTGCGAATCCTGGACGAGGGAGGCTACACAAGATATGACTTCAGCACGGCCACCAAGCTGCTCGAAGCCTTCGGACATCTAAAGAGTCAATACGCCTCGGACCTTTGGAATTTGTACGACAGATCATCCGGTGGATTGGAACTCGAGAAGAGGCTGAAAGGACTCGGTAAGGGCATCGGCGACACCACGGTGTCGATCTTCTTAAGGGACATGAGACACATCTGGCCGAAGGCACACCCCAACCCGTCTCCGCTGGTGAGACTGGCGATGGGGGAGCTATGCATCGACAATTTGGCTGAAACGGCAAAGCGAAATGGCGTGGACGCCGTGAAGCTGGAGACCGCCCTACTCAGGCTTGGCAAGGATTTCCTCAAGAAGGGTAGAAAGATCGACGTGAAGGTGGTTAGGAAAAGAAGAGTTTGATATGAACCGAGGCCGTGCGCTGTGACTGCACGTATAGGTTCCTTGTGCGCGAGCGGCGGGCCTCGCTTTATCACCTTGATTTCAAGCTGGAAACGGATGGAGAGCTCGCGTCTTCGCCAACAACCACTTCGCGGGGTTCGGGCCGACCGGTCATCGAGCCTTATTGAAGATACGGCACCAGCCGAGGCACAGAGTCACGAGCCTAAGATGGTGCGTCGACGAGGGGACAGCCAGCAGTCCCCCGTGAGGTAGGGCCTCCTAGGCCTCTTGGTCTGTGCAGCTCGGGTCGAGCTCCTCCGGACGGCGCAAGTCAGTGTTCTAGCTCCCGTTCAGTGGTGATATGTGTTGCCGGACCTCGCATAGAGAAAGCTTATCTTGGCTTAGCCACCCCTGCAACCCGAGTGAGACATTGGAGTTCTTCGACCTCATCCAGAAGAGGCACTCCATCCGTGCGTATAGCTCCAAGCGCATAGAGGAAGAGAAGCTGAACCGGATAATGGATGCCATCAGCTCCGCACCGTCGGCGGGCAACGTCCAGGCCTACGAAGTGTTCGTCGTGAAGAGCGAAGTCAAGAAGAAGGCGCTGGCGAAGGCGGCGTTTAATCAGGACTTCGTAATCCAAGCGCCCGTCTTGCTGGTGTTCTTCGCCGACCCTCAACGGTCATCGGTCAGATATGGCTCAAGAGGGAAGGCGCTCTACTCCGTGCAGGACGCCACCATAGCCGCCACGTTCGCCATGCTAGCCGCCGTGGACCTCGGCCTGTCGACGGTGTGGCTGGGGGCGTTCAATGATGACCAAGTCGCGGAAATCTTCGCTACGAAGTCGCTCCACCCCGTGGCAATACTTCCCGTAGGCTACCCCGCAGAAGAACCTGAGGTGACCTCCAGGCGCCCTCTTGAAGACCTCTTCCATCACATTGGGTGACCCAGTGCGAGCCGCAGGCGGCATATGTCGTAGCCCCAAGCCCTCTTCCACAGCAGCTCGTCTATTCCCTTGAGCTCAGAGAGCAACTGCTGTTTGACGTCTACTATGAAGACACCTACTCTCACGCCAGCGATGGGTCCACCGGCTACTTTCTTCTCCTGAATCATCTTGTCCGGAGCCTCAAGGCTCGAATGGATGACCCGTTCGATCCACCTACTAGCCTCCTCAAATGGCCACCCCACGATACTCTATTCGTCAAATTCACCCTTAACAAAGTACAGCGTTTTGTTTCCTCCTAGTTGCTGAGTCGACACACATAGGCGTAGTTCAGATCTGAGGGTCGGGTTAGGGAGCCGGTTCCGTATTCCGCGATGATGTCGGCCTCCAGTTCAACGAGGATTCGCAAGCCTGCCTACAACAAGCCCAGCGTGAAGAGCTTCAGCCTGAGAATCAGCCCGAAGGTCAACGGGTTGGAGTGCCGTTCCCTCCCCCACGGGAATTCATCGATGCAATCGGGATTCGAGCAGAGGAGCTGCACAGGCTGGCCAAGGAGAAGCTGCCTCGCCTGCTCGTCGTCGAGCGTTGCCGTCACATCGGTGCCGCACCTGCCACATTTCACCTTGTAACCTCCCTTCAGAAGCTCCACGACGCGTTCGGGCAGCTTGGAAACGACTTCGCTCACGGCCCGCTGCGCCTTCTCATGCGACTCGGCCAGCTCGCCTTTTAGCTTGGCGACCTCCTCCTCTATTCGCCCGAGTTCGAGGTCCCTCTGGCCGACCGCTTCCCTAAGCCGTACAATCTCCACGTCCTTGGCCTTCAATCTCTCCCTGTAGAGCCCCTCTAGCTTCTTTAGGCCGGCCAGAATGGCGTCGACCTCTCTGAGGTACCGCGGTTCCCCGGGCTTCTCCACGTCCTCCACCAAGTCCAATACTTGCGTAGTGAGCGCCTCCTCTAAACGGTTTCTCCATGGCTTTGCACCGCTCGAAGTGCAGTCGGTGCCGGCGAAGCTGGCCGACATCGAGCGGGAGCTCGTCGAGGAGAGCAGGGAAGATAGCTGGGTGTGGAGTGGGGACAGCATCGTTGGGCGCCTGGTGGGGAGGGACGTCTAGGCCATGGGCCCCTTCTAGCGTGACTTCCTTCCCCTGGACATCCCTGTTAGGAAGGAGCCCCTCTCAGGCCGGAGGAGGTGGCGGTGATACTGGGGTCCGCCTCCGCGCCTTGCACCTCCTTCGACGGAGCCTGTAGGCCGCTCATTCTGCACCGCCTGCGGGAAACCCCTTAAGGCTAGGGCGAAGTTCTGCGGATCCTGCGGGACGCCCATCTCCTGAAGCCGCTGGGGGAGCGAGCCGGTGATACTGAACTAGACATGTTAGCCTTGGTTGGGGCGTTTGACTCTAAACTACCTGGCCCTCAATCCATCCTTTCATATGCCATCCGGAAAAGAGAGCTCGCTTAGATGCCTGATAGAGACCACCGACTTTGATCTGTCATCGTCAGAGGAGACACCATGGTGTCGCAGCGCCAAAGGTAGTTCCAGGCGATATCGTAAAAGGATTGGCCGGTAAGCGTAAACAATGTAGGTGTCTCAATACCTACGCTATGTCCCTGCGGATGCTGACGTCGGAGAGGTGACGGAGAGGAGACGCGTGGTCAGGAGAAGACGAAGGCTTACCGAGGAGGAGAAGGAGAGAATAATCGATTATCGAAAGGAAGGCCGGTCCTACACGGAGATCAGTGTGCTCATGGGTGGCTTGCCCATCTCAACCATAGAGCGTTACGCCCGCACGGTCAAGAGAGGTCAGATGAAGGCAGAGCAGCAGAGGCCTGCCGTCAGCGTGCCCCAAACGCCCCTCGTGGAGACGGCGCCAGCGGACGTGCTTCCGCCCAAACAGACGATCCTTCCGGATTCTTACTACAAACTGCAGGAAATCGCTAAGAAGGACTATGAAACCCCTGTTGAAATGCTTGACGCCGTCGTGCGTGTCCTCCCTCCAATGAGCGACTAGGAGAAGGTGGGTTGGACGTTCGTGATCACGACTGTGTGGGAGGGGAAGGAGAAAATGAAGAAGGAATTGAAGGACAAGGAGGAGGTCACTCAGTTCATCCGAAATCTCCTTGATATTCAACTTCTGAACTACACGAGAAGGAGATATCCTGAGCAGCTGCCCCAGGTCGCCGAAGCTATGCTAAGGGGGGACAGGATCCTCGCAAGGCTGGATGAGATCGTTCTCCTCCTGAGGGACCTGTCGGAGGAGATCAGGCGTCAGAAGCGATAGGCATAGGTATAGTGATGTGCGTTCTATCATCTACACGAGCCTCCAGGCCGATTATTTTGTGGACTTCCGCTAGCCAGTTGGTACGGATGGCGGGCCGGGCGGTATTAATACCTATCACGGGTTCAAGTCTGAAGAATGGTGATATAGAATGAGAATGTTCGTATTATTGGCGCATGATATCAAGAAAAGAGTGGAGTATCATCAAATATTTCTATTATGCACATACCCGTTTCACGCCATACCTGAATATGCCCTGTGATCTACGATTTCCTTCCCTTTGACCTTGTTCGGCCGCCTCCCAATCTGCGCTGCCTTCCGGGCTTGACCATTTGTACCTAGAGCCCGGAGTACTCCTCCTCAACGGTCCCCTCGACCGAAGAGTCAGTCAAGCCCTCTTCAAGCTGCTCGGGCGTGAACTTGGGCCGCTTCATAGCAGCCAGGTCTGCGTGCCGGTTCTATCCCCAAGAGCGCCGGATGCACGCTAGGTGGACAACGTTGCAATACTCACCAATACTGAGCGTATCATGTTGTGCGGCTCGTCCTATATGACCCACCTCCCCTCAGAGAAGACAATGAACGCGGGTTTGGATGGAGAGAGCCGAACGCAGGAATTCCCGTCCGGAGCGGAATCTCTTGCTGCCGACTCAGGCCTCCACGAATCCACGAACGAAGGGTGAATTGGTGTGAGCCTGAGGGCGCTCGAACCGTGGGAGAGGCGTCTGTGGGTAGAGATGAGGAATCAGGGAAAGAGCGCAGCCCGAAACTCTGCATCAGAATGGTGCTCGTTGTCCCCTCTCCAGCTGAGGAAGGAGATCGAGAGGCTGAATACGAACTTTCGCACGAACTGGAAACAAATAGCCTACCTCGAAGGCCACTTGCAGGCCGCGAACGAACGGTTTAGCGACAGACGGGACTTCGGGGTCAGCCTCAGAGGGCAACTCGAAGCCGTCAAAACGAAATCACTTGAAGATTGGTTCTAGGGCTGCATGCCGAGACTTTATTAGGACTGGAGGGACGTTCCCCACACAGTGAGGCCTGCATGATTCGTTCAGGACTGATACGCGAGAGCCCGGACCCAGAGAAAGCGACTTCTCCTTCCGTCGGAAGAGCGCTGGCCTGAATTCCGGAACCTGCACGATGCCGCTTCCGACCAGTATCAACGCCATTCCGATGGCCATGTTCAACGTGATCTCCTCACCCAGGAAGTACCAGGATAGCAGCGCTATCTGGACTAGCATAGTGTTCTGCAGGATCGATAATTCGAAAGCCTTCAGTGTCTTCAACGCCACGTTCCACAGGTAGAAGGCAAAAGCGGTATTCAGAAGCGAGAGCCACACTATTATGAGCCAGTCATCAAGGCCCAGGGAAGGCGCGCCCCCTGAGACTAAGGCTGCTGCCAAAAGCATCAAGCTTCCTGCACCCATCGTCAATGTCGTGAAGCGCAGCGCGCCCAGTTTCTCGGCGACCTTAGCTTTTTTGACGATGACGAGGTAAGCCGCCCATGCAACGCTGCCTAGCAATACGACTACGACACCTGTCGCCTCAGCCTCCAGCGGTTGACCTGCGAAGAAGGCCAACAAACCTGCGAGTGCCACCCCCAACCCTATGTACTGCAGGCGTATGGGGGCCTCTCGTAGCAGTGGATACGCGATGCAGAGAACGAAGACAGGCGTGAAGTTCTGCAGAAATGAGGTTGTGACAGCAGGAAGGTAGTCCAGGCCGACGAACTGCAGCCCTTGGGCTAGCGTGTAGCCTAAAAGCCCAAGGACAACCACCAAGAGGACATCCTCTTTGGTCCATTTGGCCGTTACTGTGTTCGGCCTCTTGATTGACGAGGCAACCAACAACACCAGCGATGCCAAGCTATACCTGTAGGCCGCGAAATCTAGAGGAGGAATCTTAGGCAGGCCCAGCTTGATCAAGACGTAAGATGTCGACCAGAGAAAGGTCACCAGAATTGCAGTGGCCTCCGCGATGGAGGGTACCCACCTCATCGAAACTACCGGGAAGTGATGTGACAATAAGGGTTATTATGTTATGTGCTTACTCTATTAGTTCCCTTAGACCCTGAAAATTTATGATGGTCAGTGAGAGATTCTCCGACAACCGCTAACATATTATACCACCTTGACCATTCCTGATGTCGAGGATATGACTAAAAAAAGAGCTATTGGAACAACTGTAATCGCAATAATCGTCATCGTCATAATCGTGGTCGCAGGAATTGGCGTATATGCATACACCTTGACTACCAAGCCGGCTCCGAAAGTGACCCTCAACTTGATTACGTTCACCGACCCTTCTAATGCTTGGCTTCAGGCTGAAGCAAACGCTTTTGATGCAAAGCATGCGGGTGTAACGATCAACATCATCGCCCAGGGATTCAGCAGCTATACCACCACGGAGTTGACTTCATTAGAGGCCCAGTCTCCAACGTATAACATCATAACGTTCACTTCCACGAGCGCCCTAGGCTTCGCTAAGTATGTATCAAACTTGGCAGGGTTAGTCA
The DNA here is from genome assembly GCA_049509455.1 of Conexivisphaerales archaeon. Classification (GTDB taxonomy): domain Archaea; phylum Thermoproteota; class Nitrososphaeria; order Conexivisphaerales; family DTJL01; genus DATKKG01. The sequence continues at coordinate 23,174 of JBEKZX010000001.1, read as the reverse complement.
CCATCAACACCACCGACATTCCAGCACCGCAGCTCAACTTCGGAGGGTACTACGCGGAATCGAACGGGACAAAGGAGCTCATAGGCATACCGTACGATTCCTCCACCTTCACGGTCTTCTATAATACCACTCTGTTTAATGACCCTACACTGAACGCGGAATTCAAAAGCGAATATGGCTTCAACCTCAGCCCACCCTGGTCCAGCTGGCAGGTGATACTTGACGCGGACAACTTCTTGGTTACCCAGACCCACACCGTGCAGTACGGCATAGTCGTCGATGGCTCCGAATCTCACGATATCATAGATACTTACCCAGCGATCTTTGGGTACTATTATGCGGCAGACTCTTCAATTAGTGGCACCAACCCGGACGGCGGACTTACAAACTGGAACATCATGTTCAACGGCTTCACCGGTTCAAACAACATTCCGGCTCCTTCGTTCAACCGCACCTCGGGGGTTGAGGCCTTACAGATGATGTACAATTTGATGCAATATGATCCGCAGCCCGCCGGCACCGTAGTAAACTACGGAACTGTCTTCGCACCGCTCCAATCCGCTGAAGCCGCAGGTGCGCTCATGTTCACCGCGGACGCGTCAACACTTCTTTCCTCGAGCAACGTCTCTGCCTCGATTGGTGTGGCCAATTGCCCCGGAGGTTACGCCGAGACCGGTACCGACTTCTATGCAATCAATCAATACTCAGCGAACCAGGGGTTAGCCGGAGAATTTATCCAGTATCTGACTTCACCAAGTGTCAACGCCCTGATCTACCAGTATGCTGGTGAGTTTCCCATATCTCGCGCTGCAACCGCGTTGCTAACCTCGAACACGTCGCTTTCACAGCCGGTAAGGAATGTAATACAGGAGGTATTCAATACGGCTGCCGTCGGGTGGGCCAATTGTCCGAACCTCGCAATAACATCTTCAACGCTAATCCCCGCTTTCAACGCACCAATATACGCGTTCATTACAGGTACGACTAACAGTTCAACGGCTGCACAGCAGGCGCTCAATACAGCCGCATCTGCTTGGGTTAATGACGTAGGCTGAATTGAATGTCTCACTCTACTTCTTTTTCTGATTCATCTGCCGAGGGTCAAGGGACTACCGTCAGGTTAGAGGAAATATCGAAGCAGTTCGGCAGGTTCTCCGTCTTCAGTCATATAAATCTCCAAATCGGGAAAAGCGAACTTTTTTCTCTAGTAGGACCCTCGGGGTCCGGGAAGACGACGATTCTCAGGATTATAGCAGGGCTGGAGGTGCAGGACTCTGGTCACGTCTATATCGGTTCCAAGGTTATTGACAAGCTCGGGCCAGCGAAAAGGAACATAGGCATGGTGTTCCAAGACTACGCCCTCTATCCTAACAAGAGGGTGATAGACAACATAATGTCCCCCCTTGTTGTTAAGGGCGTGAAGAAGGGTGATGCGATAAAGGAGGCGACGGAGATGGCCGAGCGTCTGGGCATAGGTGAAACGCTCCAAAGGAAGCCGGGCCAGATCTCCGGGGGGCAGCAGCAGAGGGTAGCGCTGGCGAGGGCGCTCATCAAACACCCGGACGTCTTTCTTTTGGATGAGCCATTCTCAAACCTAGACGCCCAGTTGAGGTTCTCCGCCAGGAGGTTCCTCAAGGAGGTTCAGAGGGAGTTCGGGATAACGACCATCTATGTGACCCACGACCAGTCTGAAGCGCTGTCGATATCCGACAGGGTGGCTATAGTGGGGAACGGCACGATACATCAGGTCGGCACGCCAAAGGAGATCTATGCTTCTCCCTCTGACGAGTTCTCGGCGACGTTCATAGGGAGTCCCCCGCTCAATGTGTTGAACGTCAGGGTCAGCAAGGGCGTTTCCTCTCCCATCGCCCTGCGCCTTGATGGTGTAGCCGATGGCGAAATTCGGGTAGGCATAAGGCCAGAAAGCATAGTGATAGGATCAGGAGCGAACGAGGCTACGATAACGGCTTTCGAGTACGCCGGCAGGGAGACCATAGTCTACCTCAAGGTCGCGGAGGCAGAGTTCAGGTCGATCGTGTTTGACGCGAGCTCCCTTAGGGTAGGACAGAAGGTCCGATTTGATGTGCAACAGGGCGGCACACACATCCTCGGCAAGGGGGCCGGTTGAACTTGCCGAGCATTAGAGACATACTATCTAAAAGGATATTCTACATCCCGGCCGTCGCATATCTCATCTTATTCGCCCTCCTTCCGCTAGTCATCTCCATCAGCCTGTCGGCACCAAGCAGTGACCTCACATCCTACGTCAGGCTGTTTGAGCTGACCGATTTTCCAAGGGTTCTGTATAATACCCTCTTCTTCTCCGTTGGAAGCGCCGTTTTCGCGGTCCTGATAGGCACAGCGTTCGCCATACTGGTTGACAGCAGGACACATGCAAGGCGAGCCCTCTCCTTGATAGCCTACCTGCCATATATGATTCCGTTCACCGCGAGCGCCCTTATCTGGGCGACGCTCTTGAACCCGGGGTACGGGCCCATTGACCCGCTGCTTAAGGCCATCGGATTGCCTCAGATAAATTGGCTCAGTCCATCCTTGCAGATATATTCGCTCACCATGGTTGGCGTCTGGGCCACCATACCGCTCGCATTTCTCATAATCCTTGCAGGGCTGACTTCCGTCCCGAAGCAGGTGAAGGAGGCTTCGTCGGTGGACGGGATGGGGATGTGGGACTATTACTCTTCCGTAGCCCTGCCGCTGGCGAAGGGGGCGATTATAACGGCTTTTCTCATGACCATGATACTTGCCTTCGGGGACTTCGATCTTCCGTTTATCCTGAGCGGCGCAGGCGGAGTCCCTCCCGTGACGATGGCCACACTCGTAGTGTTTGCCTATGCGGAAATGTTCTACGAGGGCCTTGCCTCCCAGGGGCTCGCGGCCGCCATGTTCCTAGCTCTAGTGGTGAGCATACCGGGCCTCCTGCTTGTCAGGGTGACTTTGGGGGGCGGAGGTGGGGGAAGGAGCAGGTTTCACTTTCCTAAGCTGCGTCTTCCGCGCATGAGCTTTCCGCATCTTCCAAACGCGCCGTTCAGGTACGCCATCTATATTGTCTGCGCGCTTGTATCTGTATTCATCCTCTTCCCCATCTATTGGATGGTCCTGCTCGCATTTAGGCCCCAGTCGCTTGACTATCTTCTGCCGCCCATCATATATCCGACAAAGATAGTCACCGACATCTTTGTCTCTACCTTCGGCCAGGCATGGCCGGAAATCGTAACCACCTTGGCCGTGTCGGGGGCCGTCACACTACTGACAATAGCCTTAGCCGCCCCCGCCGCCTACACAATCGCGAGGGACGGAAGAAAGGCGCTCTTGGGGATTATGATATACATCTTTTCCATACCGTCCATAGCGTTCGTCTTTGGCGCCTTCTATATCATCTCCAGGCTGTACCTTCTCAACACGTGGGTGGCCCTGATCCTTACGGAACCTCTCTTCACGATTCCATTCGTAACTTGGACAATGACGAACTTCTACAACTCACTGCCTAAGCACTACGAGGAAGCGGCGCTCGTAGATGGGTACTCTCGGATACGGGCATTCTTCCGTATAGTAATGCCGCTCGCCAGGCCTGGCCTCATAGCCGCTGGCATGGTAGCCTTCATATTCGCCTGGCATCTGCTTCTCTTCCCGCTGGTCCTTTCCGAGACGCCGTTCTCGTTCGCCTTCCCACCGACCGGGTCAATGACGGTAACAACCTTTGCGATCATGTTTGACCCGGACAGCACGGGTGGCACCATCACGAACAATGTCTGGGTCCAGCTGGGTGCTTCTGGGATAATCCTTTCGATCCCGGTCATAATCCTCTCCGTCGTAGCACAGAGTTACCTTCTCAAAGGGCTATACTCTGGTGGGGTCAAAGGCTAGGCCATACTTCACCGCACAACCTTCTTGGTCGACCTGTAGACGACATATCCTCCAAGCGTCGTTGCCAAGAATATCCTGACGTAGACATACAGGAACGTCGGCGGCCAGGCGACCTCGTACTTCCTGGAAGCCAGGAAGCTAACCCAGACGGACACAATGGGTGAATACGCTGAGAGCCCTCGAAGCCCACGCTGCCCGGAGTGAAGGCGTTGTAGGAGGTTCGGTCCGCAGAGGAAAACGTCGTTCCCGACTATTCGTTGTTGCCATCTCGACTGCCATATTTTGAACCCATTCATTGATTGTGAAGCTTCATGTGGCCGCTGTTCTGCAAAGCCTTATCTTCGAATTGGACAGATTCATGTCCCATGACGAAAACGGCTTTCGCAGGCGTAATGGGTGTCCTGATCGATTTGGACGGTTGTATGTGTGTGGGAGACGCCGCGGTCCCTAGCGCTGCCGAATCTGTTTCCGCTCTACGAGAAAAGGGAACCGAGATACTGTTCGTCACGAACAACGCCACCAAGACTCCGGCCCAGTGCGCAGAGAAACTTGTCAGAATGGGCGTGGCTGCGCAAGAACAGGATATCTTCATATCAGCGATGGCCACCGCGGACTACCTTTTCGGTAAGTATGGACCGAGACATAGTGTCTATGTCTTGGGGGGAGATGCCTTGAAAGGCGAGCTCTCCGAGGCGGGCTGGGTGATTCTAAGCGAAGATGACGCGAAGACGGCCGAATTTGTCGTATCGTGCCTTGACCTCGAGTTGACGTACGGAAGGCTGAGGGCTGCTTGTTGGGCCATACAGGGCGGGACCAGATACATCGTGACCAATCTCGATGCCAGCCTGCCGGTGCAGGGCGGATACGAGCCGGGTTCCGGGGCGATAGCGGCCGCTCTCACCACTGCAACCTCCACTGAGCCGGCGCTGGTGGGGAAGCCTTCACCCATCATCGTGGAGATGGCCTTGAAACATTTAGGCGTGGAGAGGGACAGAGTGGTCATGGTAGGGGACAGGCCGAATACGGATGTCAGGGCAGCCAAAGCGGCGGGCCTCAGATCTATCCTGGTGCTCACGGGGAGCACGAGGAAGGAGGAAGTCGAGAAGGCGCCTAGGGAGCTCGCTCCAGACGCGATAGTTAACAGCATAGCGGACCTTCCTAGCCTGCTTGCTTGACGCAACACATGATTGATGGCTGTGTCTTGGAAGCATGGATGGTTCCGACCCTGCCCTTCGTTGATAAGCCCAGCTTCCCCCGGCGCCGCCTCGGGCATATCGCGCAAGGCGAGCTCCGCATTTCGCAAGTACTGGATCACTTGAAGGAGACAACCCGAATCGGTCATGTGTCTGATTTCATCTCGTCAGCCACCTCTCCCGTGTCGTGGGCTGATCTGCGCCGAATCGCTCAAATAGCTGCGATGATTAAGAGGTGAATCCGTCAATAGGTGGACGCCAGTGCAAGCCGAGCCTCTAGATTCGTTGCTCAAGGAGATATTGAATCGGTACAACGAGAACCCCCGGGGCTGGAGGGTCTTCGCCGACGCTAAGGACAACATGCTCGTGCTGGGGCCGGGGACGGGCTACAGGTTGAAGCTGCTGTCCCTCAATCCGGCCGAGGTCACGGGGGTCGGAGTCGACATCTCCACGGACGAGGCCCAGGGCATGCCGCTCAGCGTTCCCTCCTACGGTTACAGGCCGCTCTCCCATGGTATTGTGGCCCAGCTCTTCTCATCTTTGCACCAGAACGGGCCCGTGGCGCAGGGGCTCATCGACGGCCTTCTGGGCATCAAGCCCGTGCCCACGTGGGATCTGGAGGGGGAGAGCCTCCGCGGAGTCCTGACGGGGCCGATCATAGCTTACCCCGATTTGGCCTCGATCTCTCAAGGACAGAAGGAGCTCGACGCGAAGCTGACCTCGGAGGTGAACAGGCTCTTTAGGGCCAGGTATCCCTTCAGGGCCGGCATCTATGGCTAGCAAACTCGCCATCCTTGAGTCAGGCGCCGGGTCCTTTCATGCCCCCTCGGGGCTCCTTGCCGAATCACGCGTAACTGTGTTGAGTCCCTCGAGCATCGCGCGTCCCTTGCAGCGACACTCTTTCTAAACTGAAGCAATTAGAGTTGTCGAGCCTCGCTAGCAGTTACTAAGCGGTGCAACTGTATGCCCCGTTACTGACGAAGAACAGGTCTCCAACGTCGAGGCAAACGTGTCGAGCACGGTTGAGATGGACACAAGGGTGAACAGGATGGCGGGACTGATCTGCAAGCCTAATCCAAGGAGCCTAGTACATGAAATAGCGGCCAGGAGTCCCTAAGCCTTGGCCTTGATTCTCGAGAAGAATGGAATCTATAGCTTCAAAGGCCCTTGACGCTCTGATCGGCGGCGTACTTTATCTGCCGTTCGAGGAAAGACGGCAAGCCAGGCACCTTGACTTCTAGGAAGCCCCTGACTAGCACTGACACGGCCTCGTCCCTCCTCAGGCCCTTTGACATCAGGTAGAAGATCTCTTCTTCGGCCAGCTTCCCTACCGCTGCCTCATGCGTCAACTCGACATCGCTTGCCGTGGAGTCGAGCTCCGGGACCGCCGTTATCCTAGAGGTATCGCTCAGCATCAGCCCACGGCATTCTATGTGGCCCTTGCTGCCGCTGGACCTGGCATGGATCCTGGCCCTTGCCACGATCCTGGAGTGGTCCTTCGAAATGCACTTGGAGATGATCTCGGCCTTCGATTCCTTACCCGTCATCAGCACTGAAGAGCCCAGGTCTATGTCGGCGGAGGCCTTCCCCACGACGAGCGACGACAGAAAGGCCCTCGCCCTATCCCCTTTGAGATGCACCGAAGGGTACATCTGGATGCTGGCCAGACCATTGGAGCTCAAGTTGATGTAGCTGCTTATGAAGACGCCCCCGTCTTCGACCACGGCGGCCGTCCTAGGACGGACGTTCGTCGTAGGGGCCCAGTCATGTATCATCGTGAAGGTGACCGTCGCCCCCTTCTTGACGTAGAACTCAGTTATCCCGACGTGTAGACCCACCGCCTCGGGTACTATCCCGCAGCCGGTCACGACATGAACGGTCGACCCCTCCTCCGCCACCACCACGTTGTGGGGGGCCTGGAAGGACATGGGGGATCTGATGAAGAGGCACGTCTGCACAGGGAGCTCCACCACCTGCCCCGGCTTCGTAAGTATGACGTAGCCCGCCTTGCCGAAGAGCTTAGCTGACGCCGTGAACTTGTCCTGTCCCACATCGATCAGTTTCCAGTAGTAGTCTTGGACGAAATGCTCGTCCTGCAGCGCCTCCTCCAAGGTGAGGAGTTCGAGATTCGGATAGAGCCTCTTCCTGTATACGACCGAATTATCGAACTGGACGTACGTCCCCGCCTTGGACTGCTCATTGGAGTCGATTCCGATGTTGTTCAACTGCCTCAGCGTGCCATCGGGCAGGTCTTCCATCCTGTCAATCTTCTCAGAGGCCTCAGTCGGGCCCACGTATTTCCGTACGTCGACGTAGGAGCCGTACGCGGGCTCCACCGTCGATGACCTCTTGGCCTGCATATCCAGTTCGTCTATCCGGCTGAGCTCGCTCATCCCAGGTCCGCTCCTCCTTCCTTGGCAGGCTCTCCGACCACCGGCTGCCGTCTTCCGTAGCACTGGGCGCACCAGTCGAAGCCGTGCTTCAAGACGTCGTTCACCAGGCTCTCCGTTTCTCCGTAGCAGATCATCTTTCCGCTTTGCATCAAGTACGTCCTCTGGGCCAATACGTATCTTGATATGTGTCCCGTATGCGTTACGATCAACGCCGAAGGTCTTTCGCGCGCGTCTCCAGGACCGGCGCCTATGAGTTCGTTTATGGCTCCGCCCACCGTGACCATGTTCTCCACGTCCACGCCCGAATCTGGCTCATCTATCAACGAGAGGGTGGGCCTCTGGAGCAAGAGGAAGAAGAGCTCCGCCCGCTTTATCTCACCACCACTGAAGCCGACGTGGATGTCCCTGTCGAGGAAGCCGTCGAGGCTCAGGAGGGAAGCAGCTTTCTCCACGTTTGCCTCATCGACCTGCCCACGCTGGAGCCTTTTCGCCAGGCTTCGTAACGTGACGCCTCTTATCTTGGGTGGGAACTGGAAGGATACGCCCAGGCCAAGAAGCGCCCTTTCCTCTGTCGGCATCGAAGTTATGTCTTTTCCATTGAAACGGATGATTCCGCTCTTTACCTTGTAGTTCGGGTGGCCCAGTATAGAAAGGATCAAGGACGACTTCCCGGAGCCGTTAGGTCCCATCAGCAAGACCGTCTCTCCGAAGCCTATCGATAGCGACAGGTCGTCGAGGACCCTCTTGCCCTCGACTTCTACGGTGAGGCCCCTTACGTCCAGCGACATAGGTATCATAATTCGATGCCCTCCATAATTAATTCTTCTACTAGGCGAGGGCTGGAATGAGCAGAGGGTCGGTCAGGCGCAGGTTCTGCTGTACTTGGACCTTGAGGAGATGCTCAGACTGGCCGGACGGTTGCTAGAAATCCTACGACGCTGTTCATGGTTGCCGCGGCGGACGAGGCCTTTTGAGGATTTCCAGTACATCGTCGTCTGTCAGGTCATACCAGTTACTGTAGGCGTCGGCGACTGCGAAGAACGGCCCGCTCCTTATGTTCAAGCACACTATCTCGTCTACCTCAGACGCAAGCAGCTCTATGGCGGCCGAGGAGCCCGTCGGCGCAGCAATCACCAGTCGTCTGGGCATGCCCTTCCTCACGGACCTCGCCGCCGCCAGCATTGTGTAGCCTGAGGCCAGACCATCGTCGACTATTATGACCACCTTATCTTTGAGTTCGGGGAGGGGCCGACCTCCCCTATACTTGCTGAGCCTTTCCTGGATGATGTTCCTCGTCTTTGAAATGCATTCCTTCATCGTCTTCTCCGAAAGTCCCAGGCGTCTGACCAGATGCAGATTGAGGATGATGTCGCCGTCGAACGACATGGCACCGAACCCCGATTCGGTATCCCATGGCAACTGAATCTTCCTGATCACGATTACCTCCATTGGGATGTCGAGCTCCGTCGCCACGACATGGCCTACGGGAACGCCACCCGCCGCGGCGGCCAGGACAAGGGCGTCGCTGCGCGCTGCGTATTGCCGCAGTTTCTTCGACAGAAGCATGCCGCCGTCCGTCCTGTCTCCGAACACGAACGTCCGTTCCCTGAGAGATGTCTCTTCAGCTATCTTGGCTGTCAAGGGCGGGCATGGTGATGATGGGCGATGTCGGGTATATTAGCAGCCCCTTGTCCTTTGGTCAGGGGGTCCATCGGCCTTGGATTTATTCGTCCGCTACCTCTCCGTGTTCTACCATATGGTAACGCAGGGGACCTTCAGGATACTGACCTCTTCAAATTTTACGTAAGACCTTGGGAATAATGCGAGTCTTCATCAGTGCAACTTTAGACAGCTTTACAGGACTTGTATTGTTAGTATACTCGTTTCAATTACCACACTTTCGCTCGACCGAGGGGACACTGCTGCGACTCCTAGGGCTTAAGAGGTCGGAGAGCCTCCACTACTGCATCAATGAAGTCTTTCTACGTGGTCGTCGAGGCTTCCTTTGACATACGCCTCTACAGCCTCATCAGCAAAGACTATCTCCGTGAGAAATGGCTTCAAGCCCGCCTCCTTGATCGCTTCGTACATGCCCCAGCCCATGCCCCTCGCGATGAGAGCCTCGCAGTCTCTGACGTTGGAGAGCATGTTGGTGTGAAGCGAAGCTTCCTCTTGCCCGTGATGATGCCCTTCAGCATGTGGCTCCATACCAAGCTGGTGGCGTGATGCTTTGGGCCTTGTCTCCTTCCCTTTGATTGCGCCGTCGACGACGTCGTAGACCAGATAGTACTGGGCCCTTCCGAAGTGAGGGGATATAGTCTGGCCGTCGTCGGTCACGACCCCTACTTTCAAGGCATTCACCTACGCGCTGCCGCTCGCTTGGTACGGGAGAGTTACCTGGTCGAGGTCTTCCTTCGGCAATGCGCCCACTATTTGGTCGACTATCTTCCCGTTCTGAGCGATCATGACGGTAGGGATACCTTCTATACCTAAGCACTGGGAGGTCAGGGGGTTCTCGTCCACGTTGAGCTTCCCCAGCACCAGCTTGCCCGCGTTTTCCTGCGCGATCTGCTCCAAAATGGGCGACACCCATCGGCAAGGGCCGCACCAGGGCGCCCAGAAGTCCACAAGCATCAATCTTTGGCCTTTCAGCGTCGAATCGAAGTTGGCGTCGGTGAGCTCGATGATCCCGCTAAAGCTCGCCGGCTTGGACTGCGATGCTTCCTCCAGCTCCCATTCTTTCCTCCTTCGGTCGATGAGGAATTCGATGTCGTCGTCACCTGGCTGGGCCAAGCCGTAAACTTCCTATTCGTAGACCACGGCCGCAATCTTCTTCTTGGCGTCGCTGAGTATATCCTGAATTCTCTCCATCTTCTTCTCGTCGACATATTCGTCATTCATCATCACTAGTGCCTGAACCTCCCTGAGGTCCTTTAGGAATCCGAAGCGGCCCATCTTGTCTGCATACTCTCTGCCGGCTTTCAGCCTCTCGACGGTCTCCTTGTTCTCTTCAAGACACTTCTTTCCTTCCTCGGTGACGGAATACGTCCTCTTTCCCTCCTTCTCCTCAGCCGTCACGTAGCCCCTGTCCTCCAGCTCTTGGAGTGTCGGGTAGACCAGCCCGGCGCTCACAGGCCGCTGGTACGTCCTTCCCAATTCCTGTATTAGCGCGTAGCCATGCATCGGTTTCTCAGAAAGGGCCGTCAATACGAGAAACCTGAAATCGCCTCTCCTCATTCCGAACATGGGCCTGTGGTGACCCCAGGCCGCAACGCGATAACTCGGCTCGTCCCAGTATCCGCGTCTTGGATCTCGTCCTTCTCCGCTCAAATTCTATCAACTGCTATATCGTTTGATATAGTTATAAACATATCGCCAGCTATTGGTGGGGGTGCTCCCGCTGGTGTTCCCAGTTAAACGCAAGTAGCATAGGTCCAAACAGAACTGCAAAACAATCAACATCATCCTGTTGTTGACCGCGGAGGTTCCTGAGCCAGGCCAAAACCTGCTAAGGTAGGCGGCATAAGGGGGCAGTTTAGCTAGAAAGCCTAAACTCAAGATCTAGTGGCGTAGGCCTCTAAATGCTGAATCTTTTTTCCTGCTCCTCCTTCCTGTCGCTAATTTGGTGAGATGGGGCCGGCGAGATTCCGATCGGGTCAAATGTCGCGGCCTTCATGCCCGATTCGAGGTCGATGTATGCAAACTATGCGCTTAGGGATGCAAGCAAGACAGCTGAGTACTTTAATATGCCACGAAGACCATCGTTACGACACGACCGAGGTCACAGGGACCTCCGGTGAGTGCTGCGAAGAATGGAACTAATCCTCCTCTGGTTGATCGCCGGACTAATGGCCGCCTTCACGGCGTGGCTGCTGAAGGAGGGGTCCTCCATGAAGACCCTGAACGACGCCACCATACTGTTCTTCCTGCTGTCGATGATGGTGACCATGTTCATCAGCACGGTCGTCTATTTCTACTATGCCGGATTCACGACCCTGTTCGTTCTCGTAATCTTCAACATGGTGACCATGAGCATCTTCCTGATTCCCGTCCTCATGGTGCTGCCCTCTGGAGATAAGCCCCTCGAGGAGACTCTCAAGGGAAGTCCCATCCCGGCGAGGACGCTCGTCGTGGCTTCCGCAATCGCCCTCGTGATTCTGTCCGAGGTGTTCATGGGCTGGACGTTCGCATTAGCGGGAGGGGCCGTCCCGGCAGCGGGCGGCTTCCAGGCGATCTACTCGGCGATCGTAGTAGCGTCAAGCTCCTACTGGTTCATCTTCACTATGGCGTCCGAGATGGCGATAACGCTCTTCATGATGCGGAAGGGGTTGCCGGGGGGCATCGGCTGGATAGTGGCCGCCCAGGTGGCCGTGATGTGCCTCTCCCCAACCGCGGTCAGCAATCCGGACTGGGCGAACTTCTCCCTCCTGGCTGGGAGCCTGGTCATGATCTTTCTGTTCATCTACATCTTCGAGTTCCTGTACAAGAACCGGACGATGAGCCAGGGCACCCTGAACTACCTGGTAAGCCTAATGCTCGCCTACGCCCTGATGATGGCCGGGCTCTTCGTTTGGCTCCTAGACGCGGACGCCTCCCTCTTCGTCCTTTCGCTGCTCGTGGAAATGGTCGTTTACTTCTACATCGTCTTCGAGGAGAAGAAGCTCAGCTCTCCGCAGGTCAGGGGCTGGCATTCCATGCCCTTCTGGGTCTTCGCCTTTCTCGGACTGCTGTTCGTCGCGGAGTTCTTCATGGGCGGTGCCATAGACATCTACGCGTACGGCACCTCATATTTCACGAGCCTGCCGCTGGCATCGGTCGGCGGGCCGCCCTTGAGCGCGCTGGCCGCGGCGTCCTGCGACTTGCTCAAATTCTTCGCGAGCATAACTGCGTCGCCTTGGTACCTGATAATGATGGGCGTCGAGATGGGCGCCTTGGTCCTCTTCAAGATCAAGGACGCTAGGGAGCTCGAGACGAAGATCAGGCTCGCCTTGGTGATAGTCGCCTATGCCCTGTACACAGTATTCCTGCCGGTCTTCGTTTTTTCGCCGTCGCTTCCCCGGATACCTTGGATCGGGTGGAGCATGGGCGTAGGGACCGCAGGCGCGCTCGCGCCCGGGGTCATACTGGCGTTGCTTGCCACCTACCTTATTAGCGGAACACTCTCCTTCCTGTTCGGGAGCAGGAACGTCTGCTCCTTGTTCTGTTCTGCTGCCTTAATGTACCAAGGCACGACAATCGACTCGATGAGTTCATTCAACCGGACTTCAACGCTGGGGAGGAAGTTCCTGACGAGTAGAATCTCTTCCATCTACAAGGTCGTGGTCTCGGTCGTGTGGGTCTCGCTTCTGGCCGGCGCGGTCCTGTCCTACCTGACCTCCATCGGGGTCCTGGACTTCTCGATCTTCGGGACCGACCCGAGCTATTTCCTGTACAGCTTCTACTTCAGCTTCCTCTGGTACGTAGTCTGGATAATGATACCGTTCGTTGGAACCTACGCCTGCGCGACCACGGGAATGTGCGGCTGGGGATCATTCAACCATTTCGCGTCGAGGCTCGGATTCTTCAAGCTGAAGGTGATGGACGGCGACGTATGCTGGTCGTGCAAGACGAAGGACTGCGCAAAGGTCTGCCCAGTCGGCATCACCGACCAGCCTGGTTCGTTCATAGCTATTGGTGAGCTCAAGAGCTCCAAGTGCATCGGCGTCGGAGACTGTGTCTCGGCGTGCCCGTACGAGAACATCTACTTCTACGACGTCAGGCGCTGGCTAAGGGAGAAGCTCCCCGGCCGAAGTCCGGTTCCCATGGTCAGCGCGGGCGACAAGGGCGGCGTCCCCCTTAGCATGACGCTGAAGGGCGAGTCTCACGACTCCCGGACCTAGCGGAGCGGCTTCATAGCGTGGAGTCGGGGTCGGCTTGGGGAGACCTGAGGCCGGCCGAAATCCTCTCCACGGAGCGCAGGTTCAGGTAGAGCAGGACCGCAGCAACGGAGGGAAAGAAGAAGTACGTGCCATAGTAAATCCAGGCGGCGGACGCCAACACCGCGGCTGCCGGTGGGGTCAGGCTCATGAGCCCGGCTACGGAAAGGCAGCAGGAAGCACCAAACACTATGCCGAGGGCGGGAAGCACCACGAAGGTCCGGGCCTTCCTTCTTGCCGTGCAGAGTTCGCCGAGCTCCTTCGTCTTGCTTATGTTGGCCAGGACGAGAACGGAGATGATCAGCGCAGCCGAGATGTTGTAGAAGCTCAGCACCATGGTGAACACCGGCGGTGCAATCATCACGATTGACGGATTATACGCGATGTCGAAGATTGTGCTCGCCAAAGACGGCGGGAGGAAGACGTTGGTAGTGACGAAGAAGCCAGGAGTCGCCACAAAGGGGCCGGCGCTGTAGATGGAGGCCAGGATCGCCTCAAACAGGAAGCCGTAGAGGACGAGGTGGATCGCCATATAAAACGCGAAGACCGCTATCCCGAAAGATGTGCGGATGTACTTTGAGAATATCCGGGCCGCTTCGCGAAATGGGACCGTGAGCAGGAGAAAGACGGCGGCGTACCAGAAGATGGCCGAACCCAGGAGCTCGTTGATGTTCAGAGAGACTGGCCCCAGAACGTAACCGAAGTACGCTAGCGCTGTTCCTAGACAGGCGAGGGCGAGCGCCGAAAGGAGGGGCCAGATGCTCTTCGGCCCTTCGCCCCGCTTCTCCTCGCCCATGTCGTTCGAAATCTTCCCAGAAGAGGCATTAAGCCTTTTCGCGTCTCGGTGCAGGCGGCCCCCGCATGACCTAAAGAGCAAGAACGCCGATATTAATGTGGTGATGATCGGAAGGAGTATGAGGAATCCACTCTAAGGAGAAATATGTGGCCGGCGTGAGTCCCTCAGGTTGAAGTTCTCCTACAGGATTGGCTCCATCTGGGGTATACCAATCGAGGTCCACATGACCTTCCTACTCTTGATGGCTTTCGTCTCCCTCTTCTCGTTCCCTCACCTGTACAACTTCGAGCTCATCCTCCTGCTCTTCGTCTTCGTAGTGGCTCACGAGCTTTCTCATTCGCTCGTCGCCAGACACTACAAAATCAAGGTCCGCAAAATCATCCTCTACCCCATTGGCGGCGTCTCGGAGATAGAGGAAGTTCAGGAAAGCCCTAGGATCGAGTGGCGCGTGGCGGTCGCCGGCCCGCTGACGAGCTTCGGCCTCGGCCTGCTGCTTCTTGCTGCGGCGCTCGTCCTGCCTGGCCCTAGGCCACCGCTGTACTCTCTGTTGTCTCTCACGACGACGGGAGACATCGTCTCCGACCTCGCGCTCATGAACATCGTCTTGGGCGCCTTCAACCTCCTCCCTGCCTTTCCCATGGACGGCGGACGGGTCCTTAGGGCCCTCCTGGCGGAAAGGCGCAAGTTCACCGACGCCACGAGAACCGCCGCCAACATCGGAAGACTCTTGGGCATGCTCATCGCCTTCATCGGGATATTCTACGACTTTTGGTTGGTGCTCATAGGGATGTTCGTCTACATGGGAGCGACGGAGGAGGCTCAGGCGACCATAACCTCCGACGCGCTGGCAGGCATCAGAGTCAGGGACGTGATGTATCCCGCGGCAGGCGTCGTCCAGCCAGACGTCAAGCTTTCGGACGCCCTGGAGTCGATGTTCAAGGCCAGGTACCACGACATCTTTGTAGAGAAGGATGGCTTCCTCCTGGGGGTCGTCACCTGGGATGAGGTGAAGCGGTTCAAGCCTGAGGAGAGGAGCCTCGTCCGCCTGGGGGATCTGCCCATAAAGCAAATCACCGTCTTCGCGGACGAATCCATCTTGGAGGCCTACAAGATACTGGCGAGGGAGAAGGTTTCGCTCGTCCCCGTCGTTGAAAGGGACCTACCTTCCAAGGTCGTTGGGGTAGTGACTACGGAAAGCATAGCATATGCGCAAGAAAAGGCAAGGTACCTCTCCTGAGCTCCTCCCGCGACTCCTTCCCATCAGCGCCCATTCGAGAACAACCAAATCTTGCTTGACGGACCTCGGGCGAGACTAAGAGGAGGCTGGGACGAAATCGCTGAGTTGGATCATCCGGAGCAATTCGCAGGGATGACGACCACCTAGGTTGGATCGCCACGGGATGCTTATTGGCACAGGTGCTGGACCCACACAGACAGCTGGGAAGGGTCGACGGAAGGAAGAGGGTCATGAACCTCTAGCCATCGAGCTTACACCTGGGAGCGACGATTTGAAGGACGACGGTGCCCCCAGGATGCCAGAGCGGGTCCAGCATCTCGAAAGGCGTAATAATGTGAAGGAAGGCTGAAAGGAGGATACCATGTCGTCGGAGATCGAAAAGCTCTGGGCGAGGCTCGAGAAGCTCGAAATGAAGGTCCAGTGGGCGGAGGAACAAAAGTTGGACGCGCTTGACGTCAAGCTGAGCCGGAAGGAGAAGGAGAAAGTGGCCGCCTTGGAGGGAAAGGTGAAGGAGCTGGAAGCGAAGCTGAAGGCCCTCGAAAGGAAGGGCGCGAAGAAGTAGGCCTTCGCGTCCCCGGTTTGCAGACTTTGCCCGAGTCAGTTCACAATCTCATTCGACTCGCGCGGCCCCTGCCTCCGTCTGAGTGAAAAGGTTGGAGCAAGCCGTCTCACGTGGAATGCCCACCCATTGGAGGGTAGGCCGTTGAAGATACCCGTCCCGGGCACGGTCGAGGGAAGAGTGGGGCAGGGTCTAAGCTGGTCTCCCATGGGGTCTGGATGGAGTCCTGTACTGCGGGCAACGGTACGCCGTCTGACTGGGCCCGGACCGACGGTTGAAAAGCCTCTCATTTCACCTTCGAGGAGGCGGCTCGAGCTTCCGTAGCCGCTTCTCGGATGACCAACTACTTGAGGAACGCCAGCACAAGGAGGGACCCGACGATCAGGGTCATCCCTATGCCTACGATGGCCTCCGGTCTGACCTTGAACCCGGGCGTGTCTTCGTCAAAGAACCTCAGGAGGCCCGCGCTAGAGGCGGGAAGAGGTGCTTTGTTCTTCTTCTCCTTTTTTGAGGACAAATGCGATCAGGATAGAATAGTTTTTCGTCGTCAGTTAAAAGCCTTGCTCGGAGGTTCTGGCCAGCGGGCGACCATCTCCGCAGCAGCTCTAAGGCTGCCCTATCACAGATTGTTGACGTCCCATACACCTTTCCTGCCGAGCTTGTGAAAGATGCCCCTGATACCATATAGGCTGGGAGTCCCCCGGTCTTGGTTGTTGCTAGCGTCACACCATGACCCCCTGACGGTGGACGGATGACCTACTCATGCCGTAGAGGGTTGCATCGAGCCCGCATGGGATGCGTACCTATTACGAGTCCAAGTCTGGGAAGCACCGATACGAATTTCCTAGAAACATACAATATTTTGTCAATACGACATAATGTGGATCTATAAGACCTGTAATATCCTTATGCCCGTTTCATCTGTAACGGAGGCGCCTTCGGACCTTGATGAGCGGAGGACGCCCGACCACTATCGCTGTCGTTCCCAACGTGAGGAAGGGGTCCAATCCTTCCCGGGCTGCCACCAGCCGCCCTTCTTGAACGGCAGCGTTCCCGCTGGGGAGCTCGAGAGGAAGGAGGTGGGGACACGCCTAAGCTTTGAAGTTGATGACGCAGGTTCCCTAGTCGACCGCAGGGTTGTTGCCTAGCACCATTTCGATCCGGCTTAGGACGTCCGGGGTCAGCATAGGAACTACCTCAGCGGCCTTCATGTTTTCGGTGACCTG
Organism: Conexivisphaerales archaeon; assembly: GCA_049509455.1. Taxonomy (GTDB): domain Archaea; phylum Thermoproteota; class Nitrososphaeria; order Conexivisphaerales; family DTJL01; genus DATKKG01. The sequence continues at coordinate 5,970 of JBEKZX010000001.1, read as the reverse complement.
CTCGGGCCTGGTTGCGCCGGTTATCACGGTGCTGACGTTGGGGTTCCTGAGGCACCAAGCGAGCGCCATCTGCGCCATAGTGCAATTCAGCTCCTTCGCTAAAGGCTCGAGCTGCCTGACCTTGTCGACGTTCCCGGGCGTGATGACACGCTCCTTTATCCATTCATAGCCCTGAAGCGTCGCCCTCGTGCCTTCGGGGATGCCGCCGTTGTACTTGCCGGTCAGCAGGCCCGACATCAGCGGGCTCCATATGGTCGTACCCAGTCCTATCTCGCGGTAGAGCGGAAGGTATTCAAGCTCGACCCGGTCGCGGTGAAGCATGTTGTATTGAGGCTGCTCCATTTGGGGAGGTGTGAGGCCCAGCTCTCTGGCGATGCCGTGGGCGCGCATGATGTCGGCGGCGCTCCACTCCGAAGTCCCCCAATAGAGGACCTTCCCCTGGCGTATCAGGGCGTCCATGGCCCGCACCGTCTCTTCTATTGGAGTGCTGGGGTCGGGGCGGTGACAGAAGAAGAGGTCCAGGTAGTCCAGCTGGAGCCTCTTCAGGGAGTTCCTGCAGGCCTCGAAGATGTGCTTGCGAGAGAGGCCCTCGTCGTTGGGGCCGTCGCCTCCCCAGAAGACCTTGCTTGAGACGACTATATCCTCCCGCTTCCAGCCCAGCCTCTTGATGACGTTCCCCATGACCACCTCTGCATTCCCGTGCGCGTACGCCTCGGCGTTGTCGAAGAAGTTGACTCCGGCGCCGCGGGCCGCCTCCATGCATTTCAGGGCGGCGTCCTCCCCCACCTGTCCGCCGTACGTCACCCACGCTCCAAGAGAAAGCTCGCTGACCTTCAGACCCGCATGGCCCATTCTTCGATATTTCGTATGTCTACACCGGAGCTCGAGGCCGCCGACGGAACTAATAACCCTTTTTCAATGTGGCTCAGGTTTCTTTGTCTTCTTAACGGTTAAGGCCCCTAGGATCCAGGCCTCCAATTCCTTTTCACGGGTCTGGGACAGATCTACAACTGGCAGATACGAAAAAGGGCGCGCGTTCATCATAGCGGGTTTCGTGTGCGTAGTATCAGCAGTAGTTTTAATCGGCTTCCTGCTCTACCCGCTGTTCTGGCTCTACATCATCCGTGACGCATACACGTCTGCAAAGAGAATCAACGCCGGAAAGTCAAGACCTGACCGACCATGACTCGAGGGAAGTTGGCTAGCGTCGAACCGACCTCTTTGGCTACAGTGGTTTCTTTGTGCACGGGTAAATAGACGGCGACCGACGCCTACGCAAATGTCGCAGAGAAGGCTCGGCGCATTCGTCAGTGTGGGCTCGGCAGCATGTGGCTTCGCAATGGCCCTTATCCTCGCCTCGCTGCTGCTCTCCGTTTCGACCACGAGTAGCGTCAGGGCGGCTCAGACGGTCACGGTGAATATAGGAGACAACTACTTCTTGCCTCAGACGACCACTATCAACGTCGGTGACACCGTCGTCTTTTACAACAGCGGGGGAACCACTCATACGGCGACTTCCCCGGGCAACTTTGACTCAATGGATATTATGCCTGGCGCATCTTATAACTTCACTTTCACGACGTCCGGCGAATTCTCCTATTACTGCACGTACCACCCTGACATGACCGGGACCATCATAGTTCAGCAGCCGGCGCCAGAGTTCCCTGGCTTTCTGGCCCTGGCCACGGTAGGCCTCGCCGTCTTCCTCGGCCTGGCGCTCGAACGGGCGCTCCGGCTCCAAGGCTTGAAGTAGATAGGCCCACTGGCGGAATCAAATGGACCTTGGACTGTGCCTACGCTAGTGCGTTGCATTCACGGCAGGAGATTTTCGTCCGCGTAATCTATCTTAGGTAAGTGCCCCCTGCTGATATAGAGGGGCCGCGGACTGGGGTTCGGATGGAGCTTCGAGCGGGCTGCTCGGGATGGAGCTACTCGTCGTGGGTCGGGCCGTTCTTCCCCACGGATACGAAGCGAAGGGATTTCCTGAAGCTCTATAGCGCAGTGTTCGACACGGTCGAGATTGACTCCAGCTTCTATCGTTCCCCCTCTTCGTGGGCGGTCGAGTCCTGGAAGAGGGCCGTCCCGCAAGGGTTCCTGTTCACAGCGAAGATGCCCAAGGAGATAACGCATGATAGGAAGTTCATCGGTTGCGAAGAGGCATCCGACAGGTTCCTCAGGACGATCAAGCTGCTAGGGCAGAGCCTGGGGCTTGTCCTAATACAGCTGCCCCCCTCGTATTCGTATGAAGAGAGCGGCGGAAGGCTGGAGGACTTCCTGAAGTTCCTGCCTCCAGACCTTCAATACGCCATCGAATTCAGGCACACGACGTGGTTCAACGATAGGATCTACTCTCTCCTCGAGGACCTGGGGATGACACTTGTCTGGTCGGAGCTTCCCTACGTCAAGGTTCCGGACAGGGTAACTGCCTCCACCGTCTACCTCAGGCTCATAGGGGACCGCTCAATCAGGGAGGAGAACTTCGGTAAGGTGCAAAAGGACAGGACGGCCGAGATGTTGAGGTGGTCGGAGCGGCTGTCTAGGGTCCAGGCATCGATTCATCGGGGATACGTGTTCGCCAATAATCACTTCGCCGGCTTCGGACCCGACACCGTGAACCAGTTCATGGAGCTAATGGGCAGGAACCCTATGGAGTGGATGGGGAGGATGATGGAGCGGGCATCGCCAGGACAGAGGACCCTCCCTGACTGAAGGATAATCATAGGACTAGACTGCCGGCCAGGCGGGCGGTATGCATACCCATCTCCAGCTGCCTCTCGAACCGTTCTATTGTAACTATGGCATCGATTATGCATCTGACTTTGTTTGGCCTGATGGAGCGAACCTCCTCGGCCCCATCCAGAACGAAGCGACGAATAGGGCGGAAGCCTAGAGAAGCATCAGCCTGTTGCCTGGAGAGCCCATGAAGGACGTCGATCCACCTTGGCGCACTTGCTTCGTGAAAACGTGGACTATGTATGAATAATGACTTATTACTCTGCAGTATTTGCAAGACTTATATAGTAATGGGCCGCAATAAGAGATAGGTCCTGGTTGAGCATCGCAGACGTCAAGGCGGAAGCCGTCCGGGCACCGCTCCTCGATCTCCGTCTCAGCGGAATAGTATCGTCAAGAATGAGACATGTGATCAAGCGATATCTCAAGCGGTCGGGGTTCAGGGACGTCGACGTGGTCCATCTCATGGATGGCGGTGACTTGGGAGTGAGGCTCGCGGTTTACGGCAAGCTTTCTCAGCAGCTCTCCGCGGAGGGCTCGCGGAAGCTGGAGGTCCTAGAAGAGGCCATCCTTGAAACTCTTTCTCAGAAGGTGGACGGTCGCGTGCCCCATCCTTCGAACGCTGATTCCGAACTGCTCAGGATGAAGCTGTCCGCCGAAGAGCCCAGCTTGAAACGTGTCTTCTACAAGATGGCCTGACGCCACTTCACGCTTTTCACAGCCGCGTAAGGTCAATGTCTGGCCTATCTTCTCTACCATTAAAGGAAGGTCACCCATTTGGCGAACCGACCGAACAAACAAAGAGCGCGGTCTCAAGCTGCGATGACTTGACTAACTATAATATCCTCAAGGTTCCAACTTCGCGCCGAGCCTCTTCCCCCTTCGTCCCGTCTAGGCCAAAGCATGAGGTAGTCGAGCGCAGATTGCTGGACGAAGTTAAGTCCGAGAATTCTTGGTTCATCTTCTCTCTGACCTTGAAACTGCCTTCATTAGCCTTAATCCACCGTAAATCTTCTTGTCCGCGTCCCTCTGCTCAAGAGCCTCGTGTTTTCCTGTCGAAGCTCCGGGGGGAGCGGTCGCGCGCGCTCCCCGCTCCAGATTGCGTCATGACCTCGCTTGTTTCAATTGGAGCGCAGGTGCCCCCTTGAAGCCTCATCAAGACTTGACTTGGCTCCAGCGGAAGGCTACGGCCTCCACCTCCATCCGGCTGGCCTTTGACTAGCCTTGCAGGTCGTCAAAGACGTAGTAGGACCCATGGTTGCCCGTGCTGTGACCGTATATCGTGGGCGGGCCCATCGCATAAGCGTAGATGTCCCCGGAAGAGTCCACTTCCAGCATGACCTGCGGCAGGGGAAGAGGAGCTGGCCCTGAGAGGACCTTCCCGCCGTTGACGAAGTCGTATACGCTCCCATGACAGCAACAGTATCCGAGCGGGCCTGCCGCCTGATATCCGCTGTTGCAGGTGGGCGAAGCTTTCAGGGCGACGTATTGGAAAGAGGAGGAGGGAGTGCACCCTAGGTGTTGGCAAACCAAGCTGAAGGCCACTATGTCGCCGTCGGGCCCGACGCCTCCCGCCGCCTTCTGACCCAGCTTGACCAGTACGCTCGGCTCGTCGGCCAGGGGGTAATTGAAAGCGACAGGGGCGTTGACACTGAGCCCGCTAAGGCTCGCGACCTTCACCGTCGGGAACCCTCCGGCGGCGACCGTGCTCGTGGCCGTGCCTGTCACCGTGCTCGTGACCGTGGTGGTGGGGCCTGTCACAGTGGTGGTAGGGCCTGTCACCGTGCTTGTCACGACGCTCGTCGTGCTTTTGCTCTTCAGTAATGATTCAGCGCCGGCCACGGCGACGGCAGCAACTACCGCCCCTGCGCCAACGCCGACTACGAAGTTTCTGCGAGACACCTTACTAGCTTTCCTAGAGTCGTCCTGTCCTTCTGCTGTCATGTTGCCCGTCATCCCATCCTACCTGAATCCATCGTTTAAATATAGTGTAATCATTGCTACCAGTTTCAATGTAGCCCAACAATCCCCGCACTAGTCTAGGGGGAAGGGATCCCAGCTGTGATGTTCAAATGCAGTTCAGTGACGGCGCACCGCTGGGAGGCGCCACTGGAGAAGACAAGCGTCGTGATGGAGATGTTGAACAGCCTCCTCTCTGCTTAGCCAATGTTCGAGCAGTCCCCTGATTGGCTCAGCTTGATCGGCTCTCAGGCTGTGGAAGAAGGACCTCGAAGGTTAATTTGGACAGCTCGTCCACACTCATTCCTTGGAGCAAGGCAGGAATCCTCTCCTTGACCTGATATGCTTTTGCGTTGAGCTGCCCTCTTAGGGCGCTTTCTGCCTTCAGCAACAGGTCTATTCTTATGCTGAAACCTGTGACGGCTTTGATTTCATGTGATAAGTCGGTTGAAGTCCTTACACGGGCATTAAAATCACTGGCCTTGGACTTGAGCGAAGCCACTTCTGTCTTCATGTTGACAAGGGTTTTCATTTCGTCGGGTGTCGGGAGGCCAAGGATGTTAAGAGCCTTTACCTCTGTCGATAGGCTCTCCATAAGGAAGTCCACCCATTTTCCAAGCATGTGAGTGTAACCATCCAAGGAAATCGATAGAATGGTTCTCATCACGCCGTTGAGGCTATCCAATGTGGCCTTCTTACCTTCTGGGGGAAGACTACTCATGGTTTGAAGGAGAGGGTCGAACGCGGCCGCAAATTTGCCTGATGAATTAGCACACATCTCAAGAAGGGGAACCGAATCATTCATTGACACGATCTGGTTGTGGTAGGCTGTCACCCACAATGATGCCTTAAGCGCCGACCTGACTTGTTCTTTTCTATTCGTTTCTTGCGCCATGGCTGTCGTCTCCATACGACGGGGTTGAGTTGGTTAATTACGTGTTGGTGATTGGTTGTCTGCATCCGAGGCAGTTACTCCAGGCCGTGGGCATTGTTGTGCTCTATCTTCTAAGTCCAGACGAGCCCTTTTCCCTCTTCAGTTCGTCGAGCTCCTCCCAACCCCATTAAGGTCCGAGTCAATTCTCCCTATGGAGCTTGTCCCGTCTACCTAACCGCTATGCTCTGCCCAACGGTCTTGCGGCAGTCTGGGCTTGATAGTGGCCTTCGTCCACCGCCTCATGCTTAAGGGGTAAACACTATAGCTTAACAAGGTTTATAAGGGGTAAGCACTATAGCTTAACCAACGGCCGCTGCGGGCGACGTCCACCACCGTCGCTCGGA